>JBGSNT010000119.1:0-43490 GCA_041739575.1 Nodosilinea sp.
GCGTTCTCAAGCTGTTGAAGGGCAACTTCTAGGTCGTCGTTGACAATTTGTTCGTCAAATTCTGAGGCGGCTTCAATTTCAATCAACGCCCGCTGCAGCCGCCGTGCGATCGCCTCGTCGGCATCGGTGCCCCGCAGGCGAATGCGGCTTTCTAGCTCCTCCAGGGATGGAGGCAGCACAAACAGCTGCAGCGCATCGGGGAAGGTTTCGCGCACCTGGCGGGCACCCTCTAGCTCAATTTCCAAAACTACCCAGTGGCCCGCTTCAATGTTTTGGGTAATAGCCGCCTTGGGGGTGCCATAGCAGTTGCCCGCAAACTCGGCCCACTCCAGCAGTTCTCCCCGCTCGACCATGGCTCTAAACTCGTCGCGGCTGACAAAGAAATAGTCTTGGCCATCGACTTCGCCGGGGCGGGGCGATCGCGTTGTTGCCGACACCGAGAGCTTGAGCGCTGGGTAGCGGTGGCGCAGCGATCGCAGCAGCGTACCCTTGCCCACCCCACTGGGGCCAGTAAACACAATCAACCGGCCCCGGCGAGGGGTACCGTCGGTTTCAGCCTCCAGGGTGAGGGTCTCTAACGAAGTGGGAGAACTGACAATCATGGCGGCTGGTGTACAACAATACAACTAAAGATTATTCATTCTAGTTAACCCTGCGGCGCTCGCGCTTGCCCCGGCCCAAGAAATCACATCTCAGGCAAGTCAAACAGCACCGTGGTCATGTAGCGATCGGCCCAGGTTTCGCCAAAGGCTTTTTCGAGGACCCGGCGGGTTTTGTCATTTTTTTGCTGCTGCTCGCAGTAGGTGCGCTGACCAGCCATAACGACATCCACCTGGTCAGGCAGGGTTGGTGTGGATATCGCCTGGCGACAGTGCAAGGCCAGGTAGCTCACGATCAGATCCACAAAGGCAGCTTCTTCCTCCGGGCTAGTCGGGCGAATGAACCGACAGTAGGGGGAGAAAATGGTGCCCCAGCCGGGCAGATCCCGCTCTTCGGCAAAATTTTGGGGCGATAGGGTTTCTAGGGCCGTGGTGTAACCGTCCGGCAGCACCCCAGTCACTGGCGAAAGATCGACAATGGCGGCGCTAATGTTTCCTCGTCCCCCCACCAGGTCACAGCCAAACATGGGGAGGTTGTACTCGGGCCGAGGAAACATGACGCAGTGCAAGATATCCAGGTTGGCACCGACCCGAGCCAGCTCCAGGTGCAGCTTCCGAAACTGAGGAGTTTGGTAGCACTGGTTCTCAATGGTGAGCTTTTCCCCCTCTAGACGGCCCTCAATGTAGCCCAGATCCTCCGGCAGGCGGTAGGGCGATAGTTCCAAGACCTGCTGCCAGGTGGATTCAATGCGATCGGCCAGAGCCCGAATCATGGGGTGCTGCTGGTCACGCAGGGAAAGGGGAGTGGGAGCTACCATAACACCCGATTTATAGAGCAACAATTAAAACGGTGAATTCCCAGCATACCAGCCAGGGTTAGGCTACCGAAACTTCTCAACGCCGCACCCAGTTACAATTTAGCCACGGGCTCAACCCATCGTGTGAGGTCTCATTGCCGTGAAGCTAATCGACTGGATGAACCTGGCTGCCCTAGGCATGGCGCTGGTTATTTTGTGGCAGTTTAGGCAGATTGTCTTACTAATCTTTGCGGCGGTGGTGATCACCATTGCCCTCAACAGTCTGGTGCGGTTCTTTTCGCGGGTGTATGGCTGGCCTCGCCAGCGATCGGTATTAGTCACCGGTGCGCTAGTGCTGCTGGGGGGCGTCATCTTTTTAGGGCTGGTGCTGCCCCTGTTTGCCAGTCAGTTTCAGGAGCTGCTGCTACTGACTCCCAAGGGTTTTGATAAGCTGAGCAGCTGGTTTGACGCGTTTCAGGCTAGCCCCCCCGACTGGTTTCCGGAACAGGATCTGTGGCTGTTCCCGGCTCTGCCCGACCTGCTGAGACAGGCGGCCTCCATTAGCTCTACGGTTTTTGGCAACTTTTTGACGTTCTTCTCCAGCTCCGTAGCCATCGTGCTGCAGCTGCTACTGCTGCTGGTGATCACTCTGATGCTGCTGGCTAATCCCGTTGCCTATCGACAACTGCTGCTGCGCCTATTTCCGTCGGGCTATCGCCGCCGCGCCGATGAAATTTTAACCAAGTGCGAGAAGTCGCTGATGTTTTGGCTAGGCGGGGTAGCCCTCAACTCGATGTTTGTGTCTGCCCTCAGCTTTACTGGGCTGGTGCTACTGGGGGTGCCCTACGCCTTTGCCCACGCGGTGCTGGCCGGATTATTCAACTTTATCCCCAACCTGGGCCCGGCCCTGAGTGCAGTCTTTCCGGTATTTGTGGCCCTGCTCCAGTCGCCCGGTAAGGCCCTGGCAGTGATTGTGCTCTACGTGCTGATTCAAAATCTTGAGAGCTACTGGTTCGCGCCCATGGTGATGCAAAAGCAGGTGTCGTTGCTGCCCGCAGCCACCCTGATCTCTCAAATCTTTTTTGCCACATTCCTCGGCCCCCTAGGGCTTATTTTGGCCTTGCCCCTAGCCGTCATCTGTAAAACCTGGATCGAAGAAGCCTGGATCATAGACATTCTAGAGCGATCGGATGGGTCTGAAGCGGCGATCGCCTCTGGTTCAGGGCCAACGCCTCCAAACCCTGTCCCGTCGCCCTATGAGGTGGTTCAACCCAAGTCCTAAACCCGACCGGGCAAACCCCATAGGGCATCACACCCGGGCTGTATATATTTCCCTGGACATGGTCTAAATTCACTATCCTGAATTTCTCTCTCGGCTTTATGCCTATAGCAATCTATCGATCAGGGTTATTTTATGGAAATTCAGCTAACTCGTTCTCAACAAAAATCATTATTCCTAATTGGAATAACCACGATCTATATTATTCGATTGGTTTGGCTCGAATTTCTCGATGCTCCCTACTGGTGGGATGAGGAGCACTTTTGGGAGACAAGTCTAACCTTTAGCGACAAACTTTTCCCCAGCCTTGCCGATATCAGTGACTACGAGGAGTTGAATACTCCTTTACCGTTTGTTACCTTCGGGCTATTAGAACATTTGTTTGGCCAAGGGATAAGGGCGGGTAGGCTGCTTAATTTTCTGCTCTCCTTGGGGATAGCGTTTTTGATTGGTTGGCCCACTAAAGAAAAAGGAGGACGAGCAATTCTATGCTTGATCGGACTTTTTTTGTGCCCCTATTATCTGATATTAAGCGGTCGGCTCTACACTGAGATGATCGCGTGCTTTTGGGTGCTTATGGGCATGGTGGGATATGTTCACAATCGCCATTGGTTGAGCTGTATTGCCTTTGTTTTAGCCATCTCTACTCGCCAATATATGTTGGCATTTCCGCTGGCGATCGCAGCCTATGAATTCATGGGATCGGTCGCTCACAGAAGACAAGCCGAAAGCATTGATTGGAAAGCTCAAGGGAGATGGATAGCTCCTCTGGTTGCAGCCTGCTCAATATTGGTCTGGTTTTATTTGTTCGGAGGGTTAGCTCCAAAAAGTGCTTTGGTGGTGCGGGCGGACCTGGTCCCGTCTGTTCAAAGGACGCTATGGGGAATGGCTCCAGGCAGTATGATTCACCTTTTATCCTATGTTGGGCTATATATCGTTATTCCCGAATTTCTATTGTTTAACCCGATCAACACCATTAAAAATATCGGAATCAAATGGAGGCAGCATAAAGTTAAAGTAGGTCTAATTGCCCTGGGGCTGCTAGTATTTATAGTAATTTTTCCGCCCCAGGAGATTGCCACCGGCTATGTGGCAGAGCAAATTAACAAGCTACCCTATACTGTCATCAGGTTAGGAGCTTACTACTTTCTTTCTTTGCTAACCTGCATCCGATTCTCAAGATTTAGTTTGACAGCTGTGCTGGTATTTTTTAATGCCCTAATCATGGTTAAAGCCCACCCCTGGGACCGATATGCTTTGCCGATGGTAGTGGTTTTCTGGTATTTGAAGTCCCTCGACCTAATTGACCAGCCCGCTCCGACTGGACTATTTGAACACAAGCATGACTCCCTGGAGCCATCGGTTCCAACGTCATAAGGACTAAGTGCTTCTAGAAAATGAAGGGTTTCATTCCCCAAAAGCACCGGAACCACCAGGAGGGGGAGCTACGACTCTAGCTCCCCTGGCTCCTAACACCTAAGGGACTCGCAGGAAAATAAGGTACCCGCTGATCGGACTTTGACTTCGCTCAGTCCTCGATCACTGAGGGTTGAGCGAAGTCGTTCACGAAGTGTCTCCCGAAGGGAGAAAACCTGGCCACCTGGTACACCATTAACCCGCAGATTCCTAAGGGCGATTCAACCCTCGGTTAAGCATCATCCAAAGCGGCAATGCCGGGCAGTTCTTTGCCTTCAAGCAGCTCTAGGCTGGCCCCGCCGCCGGTGGAAATGTGGCTCATTTTCTCGGCTACGCCCACCTTCTCAACGGCAGCTACCGAATCACCACCACCGATGATGGTGGTGACGCCTTGATCGGTGAGTTCAGCTAGGGTGTGGGCGATCGCCTCGGTACCCGCCGCAAACTTGTCGAACTCAAACACCCCCATTGGGCCGTTCCAGATCACCGACTTGCACTGCTTCAGGGCCTCCTGAAATACCTTCACCGAGTCAGGGCCAATGTCTAGCCCCATCCAGCCGTCGGGAATCGCCTCAACGCTGACGGTTTGGGCATTGGCATCGGGGGCAAAGTTGTCGGCTACGACGACGTCGGTGGGCAACAGCAGGTCAACACCCTTTTCCTTCGCCTTGATTTCCAGGGCTTTGGCGAGCTCTAGCTTATCTTCTTCCACCAAAGACTTGCCCACGCTGAGGCCGCGCGCTTTGTAGAAGGTGAAAATCATGCCGCCGCCGATCAGTAGCTTATCGACCTTGTCGAGCAGGGTCTCGATCACGCCGATTTTACTCGAGACTTTGGATCCGCCAATGATCGCCGCCAGGGGGCGCTGGGGATTTTCAATTGCCGCTTGGAGATATTGCAGCTCTTTTTCGATCAGGTAGCCCGCTACCGAGGGGCTAAGGTATTTGGTCACCCCCTCGGTGGAGGCGTGGGCGCGGTGGGCGGTGCCAAAGGCGTCGTTGACGTAGAGGTCGGCGTTAGCGGCGAGCTGTTTGGCAAACTCGGGGTCGTTGGCCTCTTCGCCGGGGTAGAAGCGTACGTTTTCGAGCAGGGCCACCTGACCATTTTCCATGGCGCCAATGGCGGCGGCCACTTCATCGCCGATGCAGTCGTCGCACTTGATCACCGGTTGACCCAGCAGCTCACTGAGGCGAGTAGCCACGGGGGTAAGCCGCATGCTCTCGACCACCTGGGCCTTGGGGCGGCCAAAGTGGCTGGCGAGGATAACCTTAGCGCCTTTGCCGGTGAGATCCTGGATGGTGGGCAGGGCGGCCCGAATGCGGGTGTCGTCGGTGATGGCGCCCGCATCGTCGAGGGGTACGTTGAAGTCGGCCCGCACCAGTACCCGCTTGCCCGAAACGTCAGCTGCCGACAGGCTTGCCACCGATTTTTTAACCACTGGGATAACCCTCCTAATAACGGTTTAAGACTTTAGGTTTATTACGTTATGCAGCGCGCTGGCGGCAGCAGCCTCAACCTTGATTAAGGTAGATTTGAGGAAACAATGCAGCCCAACCCAAGCGCTGTGTCTGTCGTAATATTTACTTATTGCCGCCCTCATTTTACCGGAGTGTGAGTTCCCTTCGATACGCCATGTTTAAGACGGTTTTATTTCCCATCGACATGAGTTCTGAGGCGCAGCAGGCGGCTCCCAAGGTGGCGGAGTTAGTCAAAACCCACCAAAGCCAGCTGATTTTGCTGTCGGTGGTTGAGCCAACTGCCCCCGAGGCACCCCCACCGGCGGGACAGTCTTCCCCCCAGGCGGTGGCCCAGCTTTTGGGCAAAGCTAAGGAGCTCTTTGCCTCCCAGGCAATCGATGCCGACGTAGTAGAGCGCGAGGGGCAGCCGGCCTTTGTGATCTGCGACGTAGCCGATGAGCTCAATGCTGACTTAATTGTGATGGGCTGCCGGGGCGTTGGCCTGATTGAAGACGTACAGAATGAGAGCGTGACCATGCGGGTGATTAACCTGTCGCCCTGTCCGGTCTTGATTATTCCCTAGAGATTTTGGGTTGCCGAAACCTTAGTAGAGGGCGAGGGTGCATCCCAGTCTTGTAAGACTCAGGATGAGAATTGACCATTTAGGTAAGCGCAGCGATGGCGAAGCACTTGTGGAACGTTGTCTTCCTTCCACTGAGCGCCTGAAATCTTTACCCGCCTGCCAATTTGCTTGATACTCGACTCCACCGCACCTGAGCCAATTGAAATCCCCTCCGCTTGGTAGTACCTGTAGTTAACGATGCGGTGCCGGTGTTTGGTCAGATAGCCGATAAACTGGTCTACTCGTTCATGGGGCCAGTCGTCGAATAGCCTAACCGCCCCATCTACATCGCCTTGCCACAAGCAGGCTTCGACCGCATCGAGACGCTGTTGAGACCCACCCACGTTACCCAAATTCTCCATCAGGTGGTACCAGTCCAAGATCTCAACCCGCTCGCTCCGATGCCCGATCTGTGAAAACAGGTTCCAGATGCCGTCGTGACCATCCCCGAGGCACACCAGGGGATGGGCCAAAGGCTGCTGGTTGACCCAGTTGACTAAGCTGTCGTTGTCTTTATAAAAGGCGCTAATGCCGCACTGATGAAGGTTTACCCCCTTGTAATCGCGCCACTGGCAGGGCTGTCCCTCAGGGGTGCGCAGGCGCACTTTGCCCCCATCTAGGCTCATTTCCTTGACCCCGCCGTCTACCGCTGGCGGCTCTAGGTCTTGACGATGCACCAACCGTTGCTGGGTACTGCCGGAAACGTGCACCCCGGTCAGCACAGTGATATCTTCGGCGGCTCTGGCATAAGCCTCATTGGCACTCAACAGCAGGCAGCACTGCTCAACATGAGGACTCCATTGGGTGTAGGCCTTGACCGCTAGTCGCTGGCTCTGGCGCTGAGTGAGGCTTAAGCGTCCGACGATGCTCTCGACGTGTCACGTTCGCCCACGAGTCGTGCCGCTGCTGCTGCGGATAAAAAATTTCCGATCTCAGGCCCCACATGGTCCAGCCAATGGTCGCGAACCGCTACTTCGATCCCGGCCAACGTCTTGACTTGCTCGGGGTCTGTCTCGTCGTAGAGCAACTCAGCTAGCGCCAGCGCATGGGCTTTAATTTGGGCTTCCTTGGCGGCATCCATCGCTTCAGCTATCCTCAGAGAAACTTCTCAAAGACTACGGCTTCTGTCCTTAAATATGCACTAAGCACTTCTACTCATTGCAAAACTGGGATGCACCCGAGGGCGAACGGCGGTTCGCCCCTACATGAAAACATGCCTGGGTATTGCCTAAGTCTAGGGTCGGCGAGGATCGAAGAATTTTCCCAGGCCTAGCTCCTGGCGCACGATCGCCAGCGGCTTTTCCCAGTTGAGTTCGGGCGGGTAGGCGATCGCAGCTCTCCCCCGCTGCCCCATGCGAAAGCCGCGCCACAGCGCATTGAGCAATGGCACCGTCCACAGCGGGTTTGTCAAACTCAATGGCACAAAGGACAGCACAAACACATTGAGCAGATCTCGGTACTGCACCAGGGTATAGGCCGCCACCCCAAACTCCCCAATGGGTGAGGCATCGAAGCCGGTGTAGATGTGGTAGATATCGTGGCTGATGGCGGTACGCTGGCGCAGCCACTCGCTGGTAGCTGCGTCTGTCATAAATATTTCAGGGTCAAATCCGTAGCGGATCATATGGCGGGCGTAGGCACCCCCCAGGGTGTCAGGGGGTAATTGCACTAGGGCATCGAGATCGACTGCAATAGTGCGATGGGCCAGGTGAGCAGCCTGCCGCTCTAGACGTTTATCGACCCAGCGCTCCCACTGGCTGTGGCGTCCGGCGGCAAGAATATGGAGAATGCCCGCAGCAGGATCGCCCAAAAAGGTGCGATAGGCAGCCCCTAGTTCTGACCAGTTGATGCCGCTTAGGGGCAACTGAACAGGTCGACGGAGCTTGGCGGATGACTGAACTCGACTGACCATGGCGTTTCTCCGGCGAGGAAAGGATTTGAACAAATACGATCGCGGCAATGGGCAGCAGCCCTAGAACCGACATAATAGGAATGCAACTGAGCGAATATGCGACTTATTGCATATTAGTGATTCAATGTTATGTGCATTTAAGTGCATAGTCAATCTTTTGCATATTTTGTTTTGTGAATTCTCGCTATGGCCCTTTCCCACGCAATTCTCTCAGCCCTGACCGATCGCCCCTGTAGCGGCTACGACCTGGCGAAACAGTTCGACGGCTCGGTCGGCTTCTTCTGGCATGCCAGCCACCAGCAGATTTACCGGGAGCTGACCAAGCTGGAGCAGCAGGCCCTGATTACCGCCGAAGCCATTGCCCAGGAGGGCAAACCCGACAAAAAGATTTACCGCGTCACTGAAGTCGGCAAAACCCACCTCAAAGCTTGGATTGCCCAACCCTCTAAATGTGCGCCCTCTAAGGATGATTTGCTGGTCAAGCTGTTTGTGGGCTACCTGGTGCCCCCCGCAACGCTCCAGGCCACCCTAGAGCATGAGCGCGCCCAGCACGTTGAGGCGCTGGAGGCCTACCGGACGATCGAGCAGCAATATTTCTCCGCCCCTGAGGCGATGTCCATAGCCGCGCGGTTTCAGTACATCACCCTGCGCAACGGCATGCAGTACGAAACCGGCTGGCTCACCTGGTGCGACGAAACCCTCGCCACCCTCAGCACCATGCCCCCCGGAGCTGCGGCCAGCGACGACACGTCAGCCTAGGCACGCCTGGCCCAAGCTGTAGTTTTGAGCCTTGCCCCGCCGCTAAATAAGGGGCGGATCCTCAACGCGATCGCAGCTTAATTAGAGAATTTGTGCACCGCCTCCCCAATGCACCCTAGGATGACTTAATGAGGTTTCTTAGAAAGAACTTCCCCTGAGCGTAGGATGGGCAAAGCCCTTTGCCCATGCCCATCATCAGGAACTTGCTTTGATGGGCACGCTAGCTTTGCCCATCCTACATGGGTATTTTGTTTTCCAGAAATCACCTAAGACCAACCCATCTCTACTGCCCCCCCCTCTTCTCTGCCCCCTCTCTTCCCATCTCCCCATGTCCACCCCCGAAATCCAGTGGTACCCCGGCCATATCGCCAAGGCAGAAAAAGCCCTGGTCGATCAACTCAGCCGAGTGGATGTGGTGCTGGAGGTGCGCGATGCCCGCATTCCCCTGGCGACGCGGCACCCAAAGGTAGACGAGTGGGTAGGCGAAAAACCCAGGGTACTGGTGATCAATCGAGTCGATATGATTTCTGCTGCGGCCAGAACCGCTTGGGAAGACTGGTTTCGCCAGCAGGGAGAGGTGCCCTACTTCACCAACGGCCAGATGGGTAAAGGGGTGAAGGCGATCGCAAAAGGAGCCCAGAGCGCTGGCGAGGCGGTCAACCAGCGCCGCCAGGCGCGGGGCATGAAGCCGCGACCAATTCGCGCCGTGGTGATTGGCTTTCCCAACGTGGGCAAGTCGGCGTTGATCAACCGGCTGCTCAACCGCAAGGTGGTAGCCAGCGCCCGCCGAGCCGGCATCACACGCCAGCTCCGGTGGATTCGGCTGTCAGGAGACTTGGATTTGCTGGATGCCCCAGGGGTGATCCCCTCCCGCATGGATGATCAAGATGCCGCCATCAAGCTCTCCATCTGCGACGACATTGGCGAAGCGGCCTATGATACCCAGCGCACGGCCGCAGCATTTTTAGATTTGCTCAAGGGGTTACAGCGAGCAAATTCCCCCGATCTATACCAGGACATTTTGCAAACTCGCTATGGTTTAGCCCTAGACGACTTCACTGGGGAAGGCTTTGTGACTCAGGTGGCGGCCCAAAAATTTCAGGACAATACCGAGCGCACGGCCAAGCGAATTCTGAACGATTTCCGGACTGGGCTACTGGGCCCATGGGTATTGGAATGGCCCCCAGGGCAGGAACGTAGAGCCTAAGGGTAATTCTGGCAACGAAAATACTCGAGAATTTTGGTTCCTCCCAAGGGCACAGGCTCTGCCCCCCTGCCTGGGCGGTGTCTTCTGGCTCAGAAATCTTCTAAGGGCTGTGGCGTGGGTTGTGCCCTGGCTTATGCACGGTGGGCCTAAACACATGTACCCAAACTAAAAATGGCAGGGGATAGATATCCTCTGCCATCGCAATGATTTCTTTAGTGGTTAGGCTGGTGACTTACCAGCGCGAGAATTCTCGGTTGCCGCCATCTCTGCCGCCGCCGCCGCCAAAGTTACCGCGGGGGCTACCGCCACCGGGGCGCTTTTCCTTGGGTCGAGCCTTGTTAACGCGCAGCTCGCGCCCCATCCACTCGGCGCCATCGAGAGCTTCGATCGCCGCGTCTTCGTCGGCTTCCTTTTCCATCTCAACGAAGGCAAAGCCACGGGGACGCCCGGTTTCGCGATCGGTGGGCACCGTCACTCGGCTAACGGCCCCGTACTCGGAGAAGACTTCGGTGATGTCTCCTTCCGTAGCATTGTAGGCGAGGTTTCCTACATAAATCGACATGGCACAACTCCAGATTAGACATGTAATGTAGACAAGTTCGATTCGGAGTGGTACACACCGATTACCCGAAAATTGAAATCAGACTGTGAATCACCAGCCTACCGAAAGGAAAACATGTTACTCGCCTACTTTAGCATAAGGTTTCTGAAGATGAATCGTTCTGTAACACTGTGTCAGCGGGCGTTACACGCTTTGGCCCTAGCGCCGGCTGTAGAATGAAACTTCCACATCGGCACACCATCCAGCGGCTAAATTTTCGTAAAGAAACACCCGTTCTACCTGATAGTAGACGCCATCTCTAAACACACAGTCACCAGTACGGGGAATAACCGGGTAAGTGGCAAACCAGAGCGCATCTTTGACAGGAGCATTGGGGCTGCTGCTGCGGGCCGCCAGGTAAAATACCTGCACTTGAAACCCTCGGCCAGAACTGGCCGGGGGTAATGAAGAGCTATCGCTAGGCTTGCCACTGCTTTTGCCGGTGGTTTTTTTGGTGGCCACGGGGTTGTTGGGTTAGGGGAATGTGCCTTAGGGTCTTGGCACACCAGTAGTCTACCAAGACTCTCTAGCCCAGCACTCCCTACTCTATTTATTGCCTCGACGCTTGAGGGCGGCGACCATTTGCTGGCGTACCGCCATGGCCCACTGATCAAACTCGACCTGCGGACGAAGGTCGTCTTCTAAGATGGCTCCGCGCCCTTGGGTATTTCTTTCCTGTGCCATGGTTCTGTCCTTTGTGGAGCGTTAATCAATTCCTTTACCTATTTATTATTCCCCCAGTCCCGCCTCTCAAGCTCCTTCCCCAGGTAGGGATCTCACACCCTCATTGAGGGGAAAAAGCCTCCATCCTGGGGGGCTGCCACCGCCCCAGGGGCAAAGAACTTCTGCGGCGGGCAGGGCCATAGGCCAGGCAGCTTGTCCCGATTAACGGCAGAATATCTTTATCAGAAGAAAGATGTTACTCCCGCTACTGTTCTATGCGCCCAATTCGCACGTTTAACGTTACTCCCGCCCTGCCCCAGCGGCTTGAGCCGCTCCGCACTCTGGCCTACAACCTCCACTGGGATTGGGACATGGAGATGGTAGACGTGTTTCGCCGGCTGGATGCTGATCTGTGGGAGTCGAGCCGTTATAACCCAGTGTTAATGCTGGGCACCATTAGCCAGGCGCGCCTGAACGAAATTGCGGAGGATGAAGGGTTTTTAGCTCAAATGGGTCGGGCGGCCCAGCGGCTAGAGGACTACCTGCACGATCGCCCCTGGTACAAAAAACACCGCGCCCATCCGGTACCCAACGAGTGCTATGCCTACTTTTCCATGGAGTTTGGTCTCACCACCTGCATGCCGGTGTACTCGGGTGGATTGGGGGTGCTGGCGGGGGACCACCTGAAGTCGGCTAGCGATCTGGGTCTGCCCTTGGTGGGGGTGGGGCTGCTGTATCAGGAGGGCTACTTTGCCCAGTACCTGAATGCCGATGGCTGGCAGCAGGAGCGCTACCCCATCAACGATTTTTATAATATGCCCCTGCACCTGGAGCGAGATGCTGAGGGAAACGAACTCAGAATCGAGGTGGAGTACCCGGGACGGGTAGTGTACGCGCGGGTTTGGCGGGTGCAGGTGGGCACAGTGCCCCTATACCTGCTGGATACCAACATTGAACCCAACAACCAGTACGACCAGGACATCTGCGATCGCCTCTACGGCGGCGACATCGACATGCGCATTCACCAGGAGATCATGCTGGGGATTGGCGGCATTCGCATGTTAAAGGCCCTGGGGATAGCTCCTACCGCCTACCACATGAACGAGGGGCACTCGGCCTTTATGGCCCTAGAGCGCATGCGGGTGCTGATGGACGAGCACGGCCTCAGCTTTGCCGAAGCGCTTCAGGTGGCCCAGGCTAGCCAGATGTTTACCACCCACACGCCCGTACCCGCGGGCATAGACCTGTTTCCCCCCGAAAAGGTGCTGCATTACCTGGGCCACTACCGCGAGCGCTTTAGCCTGGGGGATGCCGAATTTTTAGCGCTAGGGCGCACCTATACCGGCGACTTTTCAGCCCCGTTTAGTATGGCGGTGTTGGCGATCAAGACGGCGACCTTTATGAATGGAGTGAGCAAGCTCCATGCCGAAGTGTCGCGCCACATGTTTAGCGACCTGTGGACAGACCTGCCCCTGGACGAGGTGCCCATTCACGCCATTACGAATGGGGTCCATGCCCGCAGTTGCGTGGCTAAGTCGACTCAGGCCCTCTATGATCGCTACCTGGGCCCCAACTGGGCCCAGGCCAGTCCTGGAGCCTCCCTGTGGGAACGGGTGTACGCCATCCCCGACGACGAGCTTTGGCGCAACCACGAGCAGTGCCGCTCGCACCTGGTGGTAACGGTGCGCGATCGCCTGGCCAAGGGACTGCTCGAGCGCGGTGGGTCGGCCCGAGAACTCACCGAAGCCCGAGAATGCCTCGACCCCTTCGTCCTCACCATTGGCTTTGCCCGGCGCTTTGCCACCTACAAGCGGGCCACGCTCTTTCTCCACGACCTGGAGCGCATTCGCAATATTATTAGCTGCCAGGGCAGCGGCCGCCGAGTGCAGTTTGTAATTGCCGGCAAGGCCCACCCCAAAGACATCCCTGGTAAAGAGCTGATCCGCAGCATTGTCCACTTCACCCGCGACGAGGGGCTGAGCAAGTCGCTGGTGTTTGTGCCCAACTACGACATTCACCTGTCGCGGGATATGGTGGCGGGCTGCGATGTGTGGCTGAATAACCCCCGTCGTCCCCGGGAGGCCAGCGGCACCAGCGGCATGAAAGCGGCCATGAACGGCCTGCCCAACCTCAGCGTACTCGACGGCTGGTGGGACGAGGCCGACTATAGCCGCACCGGTTGGCCCATCGGCCACGGCGAAGACTATGACGACCCCGACTACCAGGATGACGTGGAGGCCAACGCCCTCTACGACATCCTGGAAAAAGAAGTGGTGCCCCTGTTCTACGATCGCGACAAAGACGCAATCCCCCGCGGCTGGGTGGCCAAGATGAAGGAGGCGATCTACCTCAACACCCCCCAGTTCAACACCGCCCGCATGGTCAAGGACTACGCCACCCAGGGGTATTTTGCCGCCAGCGATCGCGCCCATGCCCTGGTGGCCCAAGATTACGGCCCCGGCAAAGCGCTCGCCGTCTGGCACACTCGCCTCGTCGACCACTGGTACGACATGCGATTTGAGGAAGTGGCGATCTCTGAAACCACCGACCTCCAGGTCAATCAGCCCTTTAAGGTCACCGCCGCCCTACGCCTGGGGGCCCTCACCCCCGACGATGTGCAGGTCGAGCTTTACCAGGGCACCGTCTTCGTGGATGGGGAAATGCACTCGGGGGTGGCCGTACCGATGGCCTATCAGGGGCAAGACGACCAGGGCCGCAGCTTCTACGGCCTCGAAATGGAGTACACCGCCAGCGGTCTCCAGGGGCTCTCGCTGCGTCTATTGCCCAAACACTCCTCACTCAACAGCCCGTACGACCCCAAGCTGGTGCTCTGGGCCGACCCGACCTCGGTGCAGGTGATCTCTGGGGTTACAGCTCCCACGGGGTCAGTAAAAGCGCCATCCCAGTAAAAAACCTCAGTTCAGGTCAGAGGCCGCGCAGGAGCAGTCTGGCAACGCCCCTCCCTAGGGATCTCTGTTGCTCGGCCCCGGCTCAGCCAAACTGTCCGCTAACGTAGGACTTGAGCTGTTTTTCAGCAAGACCTACTTAGAAGGTGATGCAAAATGGTCTAACCGATCTGGTGAGGGCTATGCCATGCAGCCCAAGCTGCACCTAAACACAGTTAGCCCCCCAGGTTCCCTTAAGATTGGGAACTTGGGGGGCTGATGGAGTCGGGCGGCTGGTTTTAAGCGTCCCCAGTCCGGCTGAAATCACGGTAAAACAGGCTAAGCAGGGCACCACAGCCCAATAACTTAAGCGCATCGAGTCCAAAGTAGAGCCCATGCATGGAATCCATGGTGGCGGGCACCTCTAGGGCGGCGGTAAAGGGGTCTAGGGCGGCACCCAGGGCTGCCATCGCCGGAGACACGGCGTAGGTCAGCACCAGGGTAATTCCCAGCAGGCCCAACCCTAATTCCAGTGCCCAGCGACTGCGCAATCCGCTGGCGATGACGTCCTGCTCGCGGCGGGGCTGTCGGGTCACCATCAACCCAGTCACAATAACCGCAGCACAGAGCAGCTCTAGCCGATTAAACACCCAAAACATAGCGTAGCCCGCCGAACCAAAGTCGGGCTGGCTCATCATGCCACCCACAAACAGCCCCGGCATAATGACAAAATCCATCAGTAGGCTACTGCTGAACCAAAACATCAGTGCAAACAAAACGGCTCCCACCCAGGGGGTAGTTTTTAGGGTGGGGTTAGACAGCGTATTCATGGATGTATGACCTGTGAACAATGGCGGTGAAATGCGTTGCTAGGAACTCGCCATCTCTGCTGAGTCCCTTATCTATCAATGATTTCAGCCTAACGAATTTTGCCGGTGGTCGATGTGAACTATTCTTGCACCGCCGTTATTTTGACGCTGCCGTTACGTTGCGACATAACGGTAAAACCCTAGGAAGAGCGGGGTTTTTGAACCGTTCGAGGCCTTGCCAACCAAGCATTCTGATGAAAAACGTAACCCTCTGTTACAGGAGAGAGTCCCGTTCTGGCCTCTCTAGCCCGGACATCAGGGGACAAAGCCCGCTAAGGTAAATCTGGGAAAATTTTGCCGTCCCCGCCATTTTTGAGCACCTGCTGACCACCCTGAAGACGCCCGGTGACACCGTTGCCTTCTTTGACGACGGCGTCCGCAATGTCGAAGCTGCCCGCGCCGCCGGTATTCATGCCTTCCGGGTAGACTCTCCGACCGAAATCCTGGCAATTTTAGAGGGATTCTCCTAGTCCTGCCCACCCAAGGCTCAGGGAAACCGGCACACTACCTGCCCCACCACCCTCGCCCAGGGCACCGTGCCAAACTCACGGCTGTCGGTGCTGGCCGCGGCGTTGAGCCCCTGCAAAAAACAGCCTTCGTCGTCTACGGACACGACCCACTTAATCAACCTAAGGTCTGGCTGGCGGGGGTGGTAGGCGACCACCAGGTCTCCCGGTTGGGGGCGATGCTGGCGGTAGGCCAAAGGATTGATCAAAACCTCGCTCCCCGGCACCAGCAGGGGCAGCATCGAAGTTCCCACAACACGAAACCGCCGCCGCTGACGCAGCAGCCACAACACCACATCGGTGAAACGGCTATGGCGCAATAGCGAGGGCGGTAACGGGGGGGAGCAGTCGAGGGGTTTAGTCACCACAATCTAGCCAGGCTGGGAGATCCGGGTGATGACGTGGGGAAACCCGCAAGAATTTTCCCCATCGATCCGTTCTCCCCGATCGTACTGGTCTAGCTCGCGGTATACCAAGACACGTCGCGATTCTTAGTCGCCCAGAACATGCTGTGAATCTTCTGCACCGCTTCCATCAGCTCGGTGGCGTGTTGCACGCTGACCTCTACCTTGCAGGCGGAGCAGAGCTTGGCCGCTTTCCAGAAGGTGTCGTGGAGGTCGGGAAACTGCTCCAGATGCACAGGCTTGAAGTAGTCGGTCCACAGAATCAGCAGCTCATCCTTAGTAATTTGGGCCTGCTCTTCTTTGATGGCGGTGTAGCGGGAGAAGGTGTTGTGGTAGGCGATCGCAGCCGCCTTGTCGCCAGCGCTAGGCGACTCGAGATCGACCAGTTTTTTGGTCATAGACAGCACGGCTTCAGCGGCCACCCGGGCCGAAGAGGGGTCGTAAACACCGCAGGGGCCATCGCAGTGGGCGTGTACCGCTTCGGCGGGGAACCATGCCTGTAGCTTGGCAATTGCTTGGTTGAGCATAATCATCCTGGTAGTGAATTAGGTAGGGGGGTAAAAACGAAAATGTTGTTGCGCCCAGCTCTATCAGCGCCCTGTCATGGAGTGGAGTAGCTACCCCTATCCCGGACGGGGGGATAAACCGAGCTATGTCTTCACATTGTCAACGCTATTGAGACCTTCTGCAAGCTTTGTCCTTCCCTCGAAGGATAGATTTTACCCGATCTAACCCTTAACCGTAGGGCTCAGAGAGAATACTATAGTACGCTTGTATCTCTACTCTTCTTCCGGGCCGGGCCTGCTCCTTGATCTATATAACTTTCCCCTGTCATGTCTTTGATTCCGCTTTATCGCTGGTGCAGCCCGTTGATTCTCGCTACCCTGAGCCTAGGGTTAGCGGGCTGCGGCGATCTGCTGTCGCTGGTGTCCACTTTTGGGGTGCCGGTAGACGTTTCGACTCTGCCCCCCTGTGTCGATGACGACTGCAACTGCGGCGATTTTGCCAGTCAGAGCCAGGCCCAGGCGGTACTCGATGCCTTTGGGGGCGACCCTTACGGCCTCGACGGGGATGGTAACGGCAGCGCCTGTGAGCTTTTGCCCGCTACCCTGCCCCCCGCTGACCCACCGGCTCCGCCCTCCAGTAACCCCCACCTAGTGCTGGGCAACCCCAGCCAAGCCGGTACCACCAACCCCAACAACTATCTGATTCAGCGCAATCAGTACGCGCTCAGCTATAGCCGCGATCGCAACGGGCTCAACTGGGCCAGTTGGGAATTGGACGCAGCCTGGCTTGGCTCTACGCCCCGCCAGGACAACTTTCGCCCAGATGGGGCGCTGCCGGCGGGGTTTTACCAAGTCACCCCCAACGACTACCGAGGGAGCGGGTACGATCGCGGCCATGTGGTACCTTCGGGCGATCGTACCCGCACGGTACCCGATAACGCCGCCACCTTTTTAATGACGAATATCATTCCCCAGGCCCCCGAAAACAACCGCGGCCCCTGGCGGGAACTCGAAGAGTACGGGCGCTCCCTGGTCTATCAGTACGACTACAGCCTGCACGTATTTGCTGGGGCCTACGGAACTCAGGGCAGTGTGGGCAATCGGGCGATTATCGTGCCATCGCGCCTGTGGAAAATCATTATTGTCTACGATCGCCTCCCCAACGGCGGGCTAGGGATCGGTGGCGAGAGTCAAATTATTGCAGTAGATATGCCCAATACTGACTCGATAGCCCCCGATTGGCACCGCTACCAGACCACCATCCAGCGGATTGAGGTGGCCACAGGCTATACTTTTCTAGACAATCTACCTGCCGCGCTCCAGACCAACTTAAAAGCCCGTACTAGTTATGTTGCTAAGTAGCTTTGGCCACCGCAGCCCAGAACAGGGAATTAATGCTTATAATATCTAGAAAGTTAAGATTCCACTAGTCTCGTTAGGTATACTTTTATGATAATTGCTCTAACCACTAGGGTCATCTACTACAATTGAGGGTTTCCGTTGATAGCTATCTCTTTCTCGCACTGGTACATTTCTTGCGCTAAAAGTTAGTCAGTCACCGGTCAGTTTTTCTCAGGCATGGCCTGTTGGTCGATTGCCCTAAGGGAAAATACTCCTCAAGAATAAGTCATTTAGTTGAGACTGTTCGCTAATTAGACTGCTTCAGATTGCAGCCATCAAAGTCAGTGGTGTAGTTCGGTCGGCAGGTTATCTATCCGGTTCCCTCTGCTTCAGAGTTGCCCCCTAGGTTAAAGCCTGAGGGAACTCTAAATCAGGTCGGCACATTTATTGTTTATTTTTAGGTTTCCCCTAGATTTTTTGCGGGGAAATGGTTAAACTCTTGTTTCTGGCTAATTCTGTAGTTGACTGACTTTGTTCAGCCTTCAGGTATACAATCCAGCACGTCTGCCTCGCCCCAATAAACCTGCGATTCTTCTTTGTGAGTATAAATAATAACTAGGCTAATTTCGCTAAACTATATGTCCAATAAATACGGCCTGAAGCGTCTGTCTATATTTGTAGATGGCAACAATATGTTTTATGCCCAGCAAAAGAACGGCTGGTTTTTCGATCCGAAGCGTGTATTAGAATACTTCCTGAGTTTGGATGGTGGATCAACCCTAGTCAATGCCTTTTGGTATACCGGTCTCAAAGATCCACAGGATCAGCGGGGCTTTAGAGATGCATTGATTAGTTTGGGCTATACTGTCCGCACTAAAATTTTGAAGGAATACTACGACGATACGTCAGGTCGCTATTCCCAAAAAGCTAACCTAGATATCGAAATCGCCATCGATATGTTTAACACTGTCGACCAGTATGATGAAGTAGTTCTCTTCAGCGGCGACGGAGATTTCGAGCGCGCCATTGAGCTACTTCGTTCTAAGAATACGCACATCACAGTAGTCTCAACCGAAGGTATGATTGCCCGAGAACTACGCAATGCTACTGATCGCTACATCGACCTCAATAATGTTCGCAAGTACATCGAAAAAGAGTAGGTGAAGGAACCTAATTAAACGTAGCCCTGAGCCTCACTGCTCGATCGCTGGCAAATTGACGATGCGGTGGATGCGTTTCCGGTTCACGGCTCGGCGGGCATGTAGGGCACCCTGTACGTCGGCCTGTTTGGTCAGATCGATGTTCAATAGACCTTATCGGAAATTGAGCCTGTAGGATCAACAGCAGGTGGGGAGACGAGGGGCATCCGATGCAAATGAGCTATAGCAAGTTACAGACGAAACCTCGGGCGTTATGCAGTTTGACTGGACTAAGGGTTAACGAGTTTGAAGTGTTGCTGCCGAGCTTTGCCACCGCCTGGGATACCTTCATCCAAGAGACCTTTCAACGTGAGGGTCGCCAACGGGCGTTTGGAGGCGGTCGTAAAGCTCACCTGAGGAACCTGGAGGATAAGTTGCTGTTTATCCTGGTGTATTTCCGGATCCATCCAACACACGAGGTTTAGGGCTTTCTGTTTGGGATGAGTCAAGCCTAGGCCAATGAATGGATTCACCGATTGACTCGCGTGCTGAACCCAGCGTTAGGCTATGAACGGCCGTTGCCGGAGCGAGACCCGGCTAACCTGGCGTCAGTCCTCAGCACCTGTCCCAGTTTAGAGTTCATGATCGATGGCACGGAACGTCGGATCAATCGATCGCAAGATAAAGCGGACCGCAAGACGTACTACAGTGGCAAGCAAAAGGTCCATACCGTCAAGAACTTGGTCATCCCTGACCAGGGGCGCAAGGCTACATTGGTTCTTTGGTGCTGCGATCGCGCTCCGCCACAGCCCGACCGTCTAAAATCAAGGTAATCCTGGGCAAGGATGATATCGGTCTGCAAGCACAGAGCGTTACCCCATGAGTCAAGCTGTCTCAACCCCATCCACCTACCTCACCTTCGAGGAGTATCTGGCCTATGACGACGGCACAGACACTCGCTGCGAACTGGTCAACGGAGCACTGGTCGCAATGCCCCCAGAAAGTGATGAGAATATTGGAATTGCCAGAAAATTGCTTTTAGAGTTGATCAAGCATTTTCCCGCTGACTGGGTCGTTTGGGGAACTGAGATAGAAGTCACCGGACGCCGTGCCACCGGGCGAATTCCCGATTTACTGATCCATACCGAAGCGTCAAAAGCCGCTGTGGCCAGGGCGACCCGCGCCACCATTACTCGCGATATGCCGCCCCCAGCCCTGGTGGTAGAGGTGGTCAGCCCCGCCGACATTTTTGCCTGATTGTACGGGCAGGCGCTGCTTCTCCAAGACTCTCTACGCCCAGCCCTATCCCTTTTAATTGCCTGGGGTCAATCTAGCGCTAGACGACTCTCTGCGATCGCCCGGTTGCGCTGCAAATCCAGCTCCAGCTGCACCAGGTCACTGAGCTGGGCGGTGAGCATTTCAATGCGCTTGTTGGCAGCCACTTTACGGTGCAGGGCCGCTCGGGCGAGATCTTCCCGGCTATTGGCTAGGGCTTTTTGGGCAACCCGATGCCACTCCTCAGCTTCTTTATAGGCAGATTGCTGGTCTGAGAGGGTGGTGTTGTAGGCGGTGGCAATGTCGCCCAGGGCCCTTTGAAAATTGGCGCGGGCCTCCTCCGGAGAGGTGGTGCGGCGATCGCCCTCGGCCAGCCGCCGCAGTTCCGGCAGGTTGAGCTGATCGCCCCGCAGGCCAAAGCTGGCCAACTGGCGACTCTCTCTGCGCCCTGTGGAACACCAGGTGGCGAAGTGCTCACAGTTGTTTTGCAGCAGGTCGTACTGGCGTTCGCCCAAGCGGCTGATGGCCCGCTGAATCACCGTGTCGGGGGCGTAGGCATCGGGCTGTGTGGCCGGGTAGACCGGGTTCCCCCAGGAGAAGGCGTCGTAGCTGGTGCGGGCAATTTCTGCCTCTTCTCCAGCTTTGCTGTAGTGGATGACGGTGCGATCGCCACAATCAATGCCGTGGTGCTGGTATAGCCCCGGCATCCCAGCCAGATCGCGCATGACGTAGATTTGGTCACCCCTGGCCATAGCGTATGGTCCCCTGAAAGCTGCCGATGAATGGGCGATCGCCATTCCCGTTATAGCAGCCCCAGGAGGCTTCGGGTGCCTATGGGTGTGACTCCCTACGACCCTACCTACCGCCTCCGGTCAGAGGGATAGGTAGGAATTGGCAAACCCTGGCAACTCAGACGACCCTAGCGAACGTCTACGGCCTCGGTGTTGGTGTCGCCCTCAAAGGGCTGCACCCCAGTTTCAGGATAGTTGTTGTCGTCGGGGCCAAATATTCTGCCGATGGGCTCAGCAAAAAATTGCATAATCCTATTTAAATTGCCAAATACTGGAAGCTTCAAGCCTTTCATGACTGGCACCTCGTAGCTAAAGGGATAATGAGTTAAGGCAATCGTCGATTGTCGCGATGCGGTATAGCGATGCGGTGTAGCGGTAATCAGGGTTTATTTGGTGTAACCTGATACCTAAATGCTATGGGATCAACGGCCTGCTTTGCCCCAGCGGTGACCATTCTTTACAGCGTTTGGCAAGTTGTAATATATGGACTGCACCGGAATCGGTTTGAGCGATAGCAGTCAAGGAGAGTTTCCTGTGAAACGCAGTTACGCGGCTATGGTGATTTTGTGTGGGTTGATGGGCAGTGGTGCCCTAGCGCCCAAGGCCCTGGGCATCACTGCCGAGAACGCCCCGATTGAAAGCGTCACCCTTGACCAGGTTGCCCCGCCGGTAGGCATAGCCCCGGCGGTCTGGCCCAATCGGCTGGCCCAGGCTAGCAGCAACGGCCTGAGCGCCGATCAGCAAGAGCAGGTGGATGAGCTGCTGCGCCAAGGGCAGACGCGGGTCTCGGCCCGAGACTACGCCGGGGCGATCGCCATCTATGAGCAGGCGGCGGCGATCGATCGCCAGAATCCGCGCATATTTTCGGGCATTGGCTACCTCTACGTGCAGCAGGATAAATATCCGGAGGCGATCGCCGCCTACCGCAGCGCGATCGCCCTTGACAGCGAAAACCTGGCCTTTCGCTATGGCCTAGCCCACAGCCAGTACAAGAACGGCCAGCTTGACGACGCCCTGGTCACCTATGAGACCATTCTTGCCACGAATCCCCGCGAAATCAATGCCTACCTGGGCATCGGCGGCATTCAGCTGGAGCAGGGAGACACCAGCGCCGCCCTCACCACCTATCAAGATCTGGCTCGCCTGGCCCCCGGCAACGCCCAGGTCTATGCGGCCCTGGGGGCCCTCTATATTCAGCAGGAAGACTATGACCAGGCTCTGACCTACCTGAACCAGGGTCTGCAGGCTAACCCCAAAAGCGGCGATCTCTATCTCAGCGTAGCCAACCTTTACCTGCTGCAAAATGACTACGACAACGCCACCGAAAATTTGCGCCAGGCCCTGGAGATAAATCCCCAATCAGCCCAGGCCCAGTACCTGATGGGCTACGTGCTCTATCAAGAGGGCGATCGCGAGGCGGCCTTTAACTACCTGCTGCGGTCTGTGCGCCTTGACCCCGATCTGGTCGCCGCCCATGCCCTGCTGGGGGAACTGCTGCTGGAGCGCGAGCAGTACCTGCAGGCGGTGCTGTCCTATCGCAAGGTGGTCGAAGCGCGGCCCAATGACCCGGCGGCCTTCTACAACCTAGGGCTGGCCCTGTGGGGCCAGGGGCTCCATTCTCAGGCCTTCTCCAACGTCGATCTGGCGGCCATTCTCTACAGCCGGCAGGGGGATAGCGAGGGGGAAGAAAGAGCTCGGGAGCTGATGGTCTTCTGGGGCTACGAGCCTTAGACCCATGCCCGAAGGCCCTGAAATTCGCCGTGCCGCCGATCGCATCCACCGGGCGATCGCAGGTAACCTAGCCTGCGATGTATTCTTTGCCTTTGACCACCTCAAGCCCTACGAGGTGGAGCTGATGGGATGCACAGTGACCACCATCAGGCCCTACGGCAAGGCCCTAGTCACCTCCTTTGACAACGGCCTGAGCGTCTACAGTCACAACCAGCTCTACGGCAAGTGGGTCACCTGCAAACCCAACTCGGCCCCTGCCACCCGCCGCCAGCTTCGCTTTGCGATCCACACCCCCAGCCGGTGGGCCCTGCTCTACAGTGCCTCCGACATCGAGGTGCTGGCCACCGAGGCGGTGTCCACCCACCCCTACATCGCCAAGCTCGGCCCCGACACCCTCGATGCCACCTTCACCCCAGCGGCGGTAGAAACCCGGGCCCTCAGCGCCCCCTTTCGCCGCCGCCAGTTTGCCACACTGCTGCTCGACCAGGGTTTCCTCGGCGGCATTGGCAACTACCTGCGCACCGAAATTCTCTACGTGGCGGGCATTCACCCCAGCCAGCGCCCGGTGGACTGTAGCGCCGAGCAGATGGCCGCCTTTGCCGAGGCGGCCCTGGCCCTGCCCCAGCAGTCCTACCGCCACGGCGGTATTACCAACGACCTGGCCCTAGCCACTCACCTCAGACAGACCGGCTATCCCCGGCGGGAGTATCGCCACTGGGCCTTTAGCCGCCAGGGCAAAGCCTGCCACCGCTGCGGCGACACCATTGCCAAGATTATGATTGGTGGACGGCGCTGCTACATCTGCCCCCAGTGCCAGCCTTGGATCTGAAGGACTGAGGAAGAATCGGGGGCATAAAGTTAATGGGGGCGTGGGCAGTGCCATCGCCTAAAAGTTGCCAGTTCTAAGGAATATCCCAAAACCGCCCCCCTGAATAGTAGAAGCAATACGTTCAGGCCCGTACTCGATGGCTCACCCCATGACAGGTGCAAAGTCCTCCAAAAATATCGGAGGGATGGAGTTGTTTGTCCAAAGTCAAGTCAGCTTAGGACTGCCGGGCGACAGTTGAGCTAGAAGGTAGCTCAACTAGGGACTTGCCGAACGATAACGTACCCCCTGATCGGGCTTCGACTCCGCTCAACCCTCGACAGCTGAAGGTTGAGCGGAGTCGTTTTGCTCCGTAACGCGATCGCGATCGCTTTGCGTCTCCCTGAGGGAGAAAACCTGGCCGCTGGTACAAGATTAACCTGCATATTCCCTCGCTTTCCCGCCCCCCTCGCTCTTTAGCTCCCCTCGCGCCTCTGTTCACCTACCATTTGTAGCCAGTCCTTAGGAACCACCTTAACCTGCATTATTCATGAGGACAGCCAGAAGGGCGGCAAGTGGTTTACACAGCTTTCATCGTGTGAGTTAGGTGTCGTGAAGCATAGAAACGGCTCACGTTTGCTGAGAAGTGAGCCGAAATAGGTCTTTTAAGGCGTTTTTAGACACACTCCTCCTATGAGCAGTCACCGTTTAGCTTAAAACCCAAGGCTGAGATTGCATCAGATGGCGAGCTATGTGCCGGAGCTCTGGGGCAAAGGGGACATAGGCGGCCAATTCGACGAGGACCCGACGAGCAGAGACGCGCACCCGAGCCGCGATCTTGATGACCGTTGAGCGTAATCGTTCAACCTGGGCCTGGGCCAGTCGAGTACCGGTGGCCGCTTGGCGCAGGCTGAGCATCAGCACATAGGCGGCCTGGGTGAGCAAGAGACGAAATTGATTAGCGACGAACTGACGACAACTGAGACGTTTGGCCTGCAACCCCAGCTTGAGTTCCTTGATGGGATGCTCACTGGTGGCTCCTCGCTGCACATAGACCTGGTCGTAAAGGGCTTGAGGCGGCAGATCCAAATTGGTGATGACAAAGCGAGGATTGGGACCTTTGGGCAGCCACTCCGCTTTCATCACCAGACGACGGGGGAACTTCCAACTCGCCGCGGCGTAGTAGACATCATCAAACAAGCGGGCTTTGCCAGATTCACTTAGGCAGGCCACCACCCGAGCTTGCTCCAGCAGGGGTTGGATTTTGCGCTCCAACACCGAATTGCGCCCAAAGCCCATGACATAGCCCACCTGTGACCGCTCACACAGCGATATCAGTTCGGGCAAAGCAAAGCCGCTATCGGCTCTGAGGATAATCGTCACGCCTGGCCAAGCCCGGCGTAATCGCCAGAATGTCCAACGCAAGAGTCCGGCGACCCCCTTGCCGGGATGACTATTGCCCGCGCGCAGTTGGAGCACTAGGGGATACCCGCTACTGGCCTCATTGATGAGAACCGGATAGTACATCTGATGACCGTAGTAGCCATGAAAAAAGCTCAACTGCTGGTCGCCGTAGGTTGGAGCATCCCAACCGTCGATATCCAGCACCACCACCGGCGGGGCTTTGGCATAACTGGCGATGAATTGGTCCATAAACGCGCTGCGAATCCGAGCAATATCCCGCTTGCTGACGTGATTCTCGAGCCGGGTCATGGTCGGTTGACTCGCCAGCAGGTTTTGTCCCGCCTCCGGCAAGCGTCCACACGCGATCTTGTAAATTGGGTCATGACGAAGGGTATTGCTATCGTTGGCATCTTCGTAGCCGCCGATGAGTTGATACACCCGTTGGCTCACCAGTTGAGGCAGGCTATGGGTGATTTTGGCGGGGTCGCGCCACTCCTCAATGCAGTCGGCGATCTGGGCTGATACCCCAAGACGCTCATCAGCCTGGCGCACCAACAGAATGCCTGCGTCTGAACTCAGTTCGAGGTCTGAAAATTGAACATCGAGCCGACGGGGTTGGTAAAAATCGAAGGGCAGTTCCGTTTCACGCGCTGTCATGGCAAAATATAGGCACTTAATTGGTTGAAGAGCCTGATTCTAAAGCGGTTCAGGCTCTTTTTACTGTGCCTCTCTTACTCTTCGTGAATAATCCAGGTTAAGAAGCCATAATCCTGCTTTAAACGAAAATAAAATCTCGCTTAAACGGGATTTGATGCAGCTCCTTGATAATTGGCCTTGGCATTGTGGATCCATTTCCAGAAAGAGCTGGGATCCACCAGTCAGGAGCTCTATTAATCAAGGATTTAATCGGTATGAGCCTCAACCGTAGACAGTTTTTGTTGTTTTTTGGTGCCACGGCGGGCACCGTGGCGCTAGGGTCGTGGCCCAATTCTGCCGGAAGTGGCTTGGGTGCTCAGCCAGCGTTGGCCTCCACGGGCTTAACGTTTAAGCCTGTGGCAGTGCCGATGCCGCTGACTACGGCGGGCGTTGCCGCCGCTCAACAGGCGGCAGAATTTGCCGCCTTTGCCCTGGTGGATGATCTGGTGTTGCCTGAGGGCTATGGATACCAGGTGATTGGGGCCTGGGGCGATGCCGTAGGAGACTCTCGCTTTGGCTATAACAACGACTATCTTTCCTACATCGAGACTGCCCCTGGGCAGGGGTTTCTGGGGGTTAACTTTGAGTACATTAGCGCCAGCACCTGGATGGCAACCTACAGTCAGGTGCTGGGCAAGAGTCTCCCCTTTGAATCTGTCAAGGCGGCGGTAGAGGCAGCCGGGGATGACGGCATCAATGCCTTTGGCCTGCCCGATGGCGACCCCCTAAAGGCCCAGATTCAGGCGATCTCGGAGGCCGCTCTGACGGACCTCGGCATCGGCGTGATTTCTCTTCGCCAATCCGCTAACGGCGGTTGGGAGCGCACCAATAGCAGCGCCGATCGCCGCATTACCGGCATCTCTGGCCTGCAGGATGGCCGCTACTTGAAGACAACTGGCCCAGCTGCGGCGGTCTTCCGCAAGACCAGTGGGGTTGGCTACATTGACGGGCTGGGCGATCGCATTATCGGCAGCTTTGCTAACTGTGCCGGGGGCACTACCCCATGGGGCACCATGTTTAGCGCCGAAGAAAACTACCAGGACTATGTTCCCGAAGGGGTTAACGCTGACGGCACCCCCTTTAGCCCAGCCCAAAAGACTTTTACCATTGACCCCGACGGCCTGAACGGCCTTGGCAATGTTCTAGGTCTGGCCGGCAACAAGTACGGCTGGATGGTGGAAGTCGATCTGGCTAACCCCAACGACTACGGCACCAAGCACACCTGGCTGGGCCGCTACCGCCATGAGGCGGTGGGCATTCGAGCCGTGGCCAACCAGAAGCTAGCCATGTACTCGGGCTGCGATCGCCGCGGCGGTCACCTGTACAAATTTGTCAGTGCCGGGACGGTGGTTGACCCCAAGGCTAAGGCCAACTCCCGCCTGCTGGCGGACGGTATGCTGTATGCCGCCAAATTTAACGCCAACGGCACCGGCAGCTGGATTGCCCTCAAGGCCGACACCCCCGTGAATCCCTACCTGCCCAGCCAGATTGAAGGCGGGCTGATCACCCTACCCAAGCGCCCGGATGGGGGCATTGTCAAGGTCGAGGCCGACGCCGATGTCGCCGCCTTTAGGGCCCAGTTCAAGACCCTGGGAGACCTGTACACCGGCAGCCCGATGGAGCAGCAGGGGGCTATTCTGATCGATGCACACTTTGCCGCCAATGCCGCCGGGGCCACCCCCACCGCTCGGCCCGAGGACACCATAGTCCACAACGACGGCAGTCTATTTATCGCCTTTACCTCTGGCACCCCCGGCGGCGACGGTGGCCCCGACAAAGCCATTTTCAGTGGCCCTACCGGTCAAAGTCCCTACGAATACGGCTGGATTATGAAATTGATAGAAGACGGCAACGACCCCGCCGCCATGACCTTCCGCTGGGAAATCCTCAACGTGGGTGGCGAACCAGCCGAAGGTGGCATGGGTTTCGCCAACCCCGACAACATAGCGATGGATGGCGAAGGCAATCTTTGGATGGTCACCGATATGTCCAGCGATAAGCACAACCGGGCCGTGCCCAGCCGCCTAGACGCCGAAGACAATCCGATCAGCCAGTCAAATCTGCGGGGCCTATTTGGCAATAACTCGATCTGGTATATGCCCCTAAAAGGAGAAAATGCAGGCCAGGCCTTTGTATTTGGCTACGGTCCCATGGACTCAGAAATGACTGGTCCGTTTTTCACCGACGACATGCAAACCCTGTTTATTTCGGCCCAACACCCCGGTGAAATAAACGGCATCCGCAAAGATATGGCGATCGAGACCCGCGAATTTGCCATGATGACCACCGACGGCAAAGAGTTTATGCAGCAGCGTCAGGTCCCCATCGGCTCCAACTGGCCAGCCAAGACGACCAACGCGCCGCCTCGTCCGGCGGTAGTGGCCATCAGTCGAGCCAACGGCGACCCACTGGTCTAGGGTCCCCTGCTGATGGTCAAGGGATTGGGGATGGGCCCAGGGCTCATCCCCGATTTTTCGCCACCAATTTTCGCATATATGGGCGAGGGATCGGCCTAGCTCCAGCGATCCCCGCTGCCTGACAAGATCCGCTAAAATGTGCTTCTGCCTGGGGGTGACCACCTGCCAGGAATGTTTCCTTGCACCATGGCTGGCTCTATGACCCAACTCAACAATGGCATCACGCTATTTTTTAGCCTGCTGGTCGAGGCCATGCCCTTTTTGCTGCTGGGGGTAATTTTTTCTAGCCTGCTGCTGCTGTTTGTCGACGAGCAGAAGCTGCTGGCGGTTATGCCCAAAAACGTGGTGCTGGCGGCCCTGGCGGGCAGTCTAATTGGGTTTATGTTTCCGGTGTGCGAGTGTGGCAACATACCGGTGGCCCGACGACTGCTTATGAAGGGGGCACCGACCGCCGTGGCCATTGGCTTTTTACTGGCTGCCCCCACGGTCAATCCGGTGGTGTTTTGGGCGACCTGGATTGCCTTTCGCGACCAGCCTGAAATCGTATTTTTGCGGGTAGGGTTTACCCTGATTGTGGCGGTGGTGATCGCCCTTATCTTCAGCACTCAGGCGGATATTCGCCCGTTTTTGCAGGATAACCTAACCCGCATGATGGCCGAGCCTGAGCCGGCAAACGCTCCACCCGACGAGCCTGAGGTATCCCCGCTGCTGAGGTCAGGTACGTTTTTGATGCAGGCGCCGGGGCAGGTGCTCCAGCTCGATGCCCCGCCAGCCCAGGTGCTGGCCCAGGTAGCTACCACTCCACCCCTAGCCCAGCGCCTGCGCATGCTGATAGACAACATGGTGCTAGAACTGCGGGAGTTAGGGGCGGTGCTGGTGATTGGTAGCGCGATCGCCGCCTTTGTTCAGGTGGCCGTGCCCCGCGAGGTGATTCTAAATCTGGGGCAGGGGCCCGTCAGCTCGATCGTGGCGATGATGGTGCTGGCCTGGGTGGTGTCGATCTGCTCTACGGTTGACTCGTTTTTTGCCCTTTCCTTTGCTTCCACCTTTACCAGTGGTGCCCTGCTGGCATTCCTGGTGTTTGGCCCCATGATTGACCTAAAAAACATCAGCCTGCTGCTGACGGTGTTTAAGGGGCGAGCCATTGTCTATCTCTTTGTGCTGGCGGCGCAGCTGGTCTTTTTGCTCACCCTGGTGATGAATCTCTACACCGGCTAGGGCCATCGACGGCGTTCTGGCTCAGCTGCCTGGGTTGATCCATCTGCCGCCTGCCGCCGCCCTGGCCCAGCCCAGATTTTTTCTAGCTACAGGTATGCCTGGTATCCGTATCCCTGACCCGCACCTATGACTCCATTTTTCCGTTCAAATAGTCCCAATGGTAGTTCCAATGGTGCGCCCCCCTTCGAGCGGCGGCCCCAGCGGCAGCCCGTGCCCTGGCAGGCCCTAGCCGATGCGGTGATGCTGCTGCTGTGGGGGCTAATGCTGCTGCGCTTTACGCTGACGGGCAAGCTGTACCTACTGCTGCACCCCGACTACATGTGGCTGGCCCACCTGGCCATGGGGATGCTGCTGGCCCTGGGCCTGGCGCGATCGGTGCAGGTGGGTCTGAGCTACCGCCAGGGACAAGGCCAAACCCTGCGCAGCCAGGAGCACCTGGCGCTGCTGCCCCGACAGCTGAGCGTGGGCCTGCTGATCGCGATCGCCATGGTGGGGCTACTCTACACCCCCCGCCCCTTCGCCAGCGAAACTGCTTTTCAGCGGGGCATCACCGATGTGCTGGGTCAAACGCGATCGCGGCCCCAGCGATTTTCCCTGGGCAATAATCCAGAAGAGCGTACCATTGTGGACTGGGTGCGCACCCTCAACGTCTACCCCGAGCCCGATGCCTACACTGGGCAGAAAGTCAAGGTAAGCGGCTTTGTCACCCACATCCCCGGCTGGCCGAACCATATTTTTATGATTTCGCGCTTTGTGCTCACCTGTTGCGCCGCGGACGCCTATCCCGTCGGGCTGCCGGTGGTCCTACCCGAGGGAACGCCGCTGCCGGCCCCGGACACCTGGCTGGAGGTAGAGGGCAGCCTGCAGACCACCCCCCTCGACGGCAAGCGCCAGCTCACCATCGGCTCCGCCACCCTGAGCGAAATACCAGAACCCCGTACCCCCTACGAATACTAACTATGGCCCGTCGTCGTTCTCGTCGCCGCACCCGTCCCCAGCCCCTTGATCGCCTTGCCCTGATGGTCATGGCTGGGCTGTCCTTGGCCATGGGGCTGCTGATTCTCTCCGGTGACCACGCCACGGCGCGGGTGCGCGATTTTACCTGGCAAGACCGCCAGGTGGGGGCTGAAGACCGGGCCTTTCTGCTTACCTTTAGCCGCCCCATGGATGTGGCCAGCGTGGAGCAAAACCTCACCCTCGATCCACCGCTGCCGGGCAAGGTGAGCTGGGCTGGGCGGCGCATGGCCTACACCTTGACCGAGCCCTTGCCCTACGGCCAGGCGTTTAAAGTCAGTTTGGCCCAGGCCCGCGATCGCTATGCTACTCGCACCGACCAGCCCACCCGCTTTGAGCCCTTCCAAAGCCAGTTTGAGACCCGTCAGCGGGGCTTTCTCTACATTGGGGCCGAGGGGGAGGAGGCCAACCGTCTGGTTCTGGCCAATTTAGACCGGCAAGAGCGCACCATACTGACCCCCACCAGCCTGTCGGTGATGGCCTTTACGCCCTACCCTCTGGGTGATCGGGTGCTGTTTTCCGCCAGCGACACCGACCAGGGGGGCAGTCTGCTGAACCAACAGCTCTACACCGTCACCACGGGCATTACCCCCCGCCCGCCGGAGGATTTTACCGGCAAACGCCCGCCCTTCTGGACCCGCCTGTTATCCCAGAGCTCTCCCTCCCCATCGGGAGAGCTCAAGTTAATTTTAGACAGTGAAAATTACCAAAATCTCAAGTTTGATCTGTCAGCGGATGGCGAGACCATTGTGGTGCAGCGGGTCAACCAGCAGAACCCCGCCGACTTTGGGCCCTGGCTATTGCAGGGCAACCAGACGCCAAAACCGATCCAAACCGAACCCGGCGGCGACTTTTTAATCACCCCCGACAGCCAGTCCCTGCTGCTACTTCAAGGCCAGGGCACCGCCATCATCGATCTCAATCAGGAGGCCGATAGCGGTCCTCGACAACCCCTCGACTTTTTGCCGAACTACGGTCAGGTGTTTGATATCGCCGCTGATGGATCCGCTGCAGCTATGGTCAATTTTAACCAGGACGACCCCGACAAGCGCTTTACCCAATCGCTCTTCCTCGTTACTAACCAGGGGCGTGAGGAAGAGTTACTGCAGGTCAGCGGCTCGTTTCAAGACGCCCAGTTCAGCCCGGATCAACAGGTGCTCTACGTTCTGGCCAGCGAGCTGGTAGAAGGTACCGCCGCCCCTGAATCCGGTACCCTGGCGGTTGCCGACGCCTTCGTGGAGCAGCCCCTGCTGCTGGCGATCAGCTTAACCGATGGGGAAGTGCGCCCCCTGTTGCGCCTGCCCCAACAGCAGCAAATTCATATGAGCGTGGCTCCCGACGGGCGATCCCTCCTCCTCGACCTAGCCGGGCAAGCCGGTTCCCCTGACCCCGCCCAGAGACCAAGAATCTGGCACTTGCCCGTCGTTCAACCGTCGACCCAGGCTTTGGCCCCCTCAGTGTCCAACCCTAGGGCTCTGGAGGCAGTGGAAGGCAGCGAGGCCAACGAAGAAACCTCCCCAGCGGCGGGGGCTGTTCCTGCCGTGGTCGATCCTGAGATCTTCCCCTTTGGAGGCATTCGGGCGACTTGGTTGCCCTAGTCCCCCTGGCTGACAATGCCGGACCACTGCACCTGTTTTTCCCCGGTACGACGGTAGGAAAAAAACCGATCGGGCTCTTGCAATGTGCAGTGGGGCGCGATCGCCACCTGGTCGCGCCCCAAACCCAGCCGCTCTAGCTGGCGAAGATTGGCCAACCGCACGTCCAGCCGCACTTTATCGGGAGTTTTGTCCCTTAGAGCGGGGGAGTCGTCCTGGGCTAGCAGGATATTGACCACAGCTTCGTCGTCCTCAGGGGGCTGAGGCATCAAGGTGCGCCCCACCGCCGCTGCCACGTCTGTAGAAACCTGATAGACCTCCCCTGCGATCGCCGGACCGATGGCGACCACCAAATCGGCCAGGCGACTACCCTGGGACTGGAGCTTGCTCACGGCCTCTGGCACAATGGCTTGCGCTGTACCCCGCCAACCCGCATGGATGGCGGCGACCTGGCCAGTGGCGCGATCGCCAATCAGCACTGGGCTACAGTCCGCCGAGCAGACCCAAACCGCCTGGCTAGGGCGATCGCTCAAAATACCATCGGCCTCGGCCCTAGGCACTTCAGAGCCGTGCGGGGGCAAGTCAGCCACGGCGAGTACCCGGCTGCCGTGGACCTGTTTGACCCGCTGAACCAAAGCCCCAGCCGCCAGAACCTCCACCAAGTCGACGGGAGCCTGGGGCCAAGATTGGCGGGTAAAAAACCCGTGGGGCCAGGGACTCAGCAGCTCGCAGGTGAGAAAATTGTGCCCCTGTCGGGTTTGCCAGTGCCAGCTTGTCATCGTCCTCTCCAGTGCCCTTGCCAATGTCTATACGATGCTACAGCGCCCGCCCCCAAGCCGCACCGATATAGAGAAGGCGTTAAGATGCGGCACCGTTTCATCAAGTTCTATTCCGAAGCCACCCAGTCCAGGGTTTAGGATTTTCTGAAATGGTAGCGTGGTAACTATACGCACACTTTATTGTTATGCCTATGCCAAAGCCAGTTCAGGATCTGTAGTTTGCCCTAGGCAAAACTCCACGTCTTGGCCTGGCTTTGGTTTATACAAAACTCCTAGGACAAGCATCGGGTGAATTTAGAACAAATCCGCCAGAATTTAGCCCAGCCTCAGAATTTAGGAATAATCGCCCTTTACCGGGCCCTTCGGCCGCGTTTTCATCTCCACTGGGTAGATAGTATCGACTCTACTAATCGTGCCCTAGGGGAGATGATGGCCGCTGGAGCTCCGGCGGGCACGGTGATCATTGCGGCCACCCAGGCGGAGGGCAGGGGGCAATGGGGACGCCAGTGGCAATCACCCCAGGGCGGGTTATATCTATCCCTGGGGCTCAAGCCGGAGCTTGCCGCCCACCGCTGTCCCTACCTAACCCTGGCGAGCGCCTGGGGGGTGGCTACCAGTCTCACTAACCTAGGGCTGCCGGTACAGGTCAAATGGCCCAATGACCTGGTGGTCGGGGGTAAAAAGCTGGGCGGTGTGCTGGCCGAAACTCGCCTTGAGGGAGGCCAGGTACGCGATGTCGTGATTGGTTTGGGGCTAAACGGGTTTAATCTTCCACCACCCACCGGAATCTCTATTCAACAGTTAATTCCACCGGAAATAGGGTCTAGCCCGCTGAATAGTCTAGAAGGCTTGGCCGCAATCGCTCTTTACGGCCTCATGCAGGGCTATCTCTACTGGCAAAACCAGGGAGATGAGGGATTTCTAGCGGCTTACCAAGCGCGTATGGCCAATCTAGGGCAATCTGTGGCCCTTGAGGGGCAGGCAGCGGAGGTGATTGGGGTCGCGCCGTCGGGTAACCTGCGGGTACGGCTCATGCCAACGCATATAGATAGGTCAGCGGTCAAGACGCTGGAGATTGAACCAGGTAAAGTAACTTTGGGCTACAATGCGTAGCGGCTGATTATATGGTGAAAAGCAATCGTCTAGATTCTACTCAAGCCTCTAGGCTCTCGAGGATTTATCCTTCGGTAGCCTGGCTACAGGTGGCAATGCTAGTTGGAGGTACGGGGCTAACCCACAGCGGATTAGCTGCGGAAACTAATGACATCCTTGACTCGTCTGAGCAAGAGATGTCAGTCAAAACCTCCGCTGACTATCTCATGCCGGGCGACAGCAGTGCCCACAGGCCCAGTCCACAGGCAGTCCTGACCTTGCCTTTACCCTCCGTCGACCGGCCTGACTTTACACCTCAGCGGCCAACGGCATCAGCCACTGTGACATCACCTCCTGTATCGAGTTCACCGATGTTCTCTCCGGTTCCCCCTCCCCCTCCAGCGGCTATCAGTATCACTGTGCCGGCTCCGCCCCCGGCCCCCACCATGGCTGAGAGCTTGCTCGGGCCTGCGATTGCCTCCATGCAGGGGCAAACTGCTCCTGCTCCTGTAGCTAATAGTTCTGCCGAGGCCCCGTCTGAGGCCCCCACCTCCGTGGTGTCGGAAAGCATTGCTGCCGATGAGTCAGTGCCGCCAGGCTACAACAGCGTTTTCATTGACCCCACTGATTACAGCATCGGTGCCACCCAGGCTCCCCAAGCCCAGCCTGGGGGAACCCCCAGTGTTGTCTTTGCCGAGCGCTCCTCCGGCTGCCAAATTACGGTGGCGGCCGGGCAAACGACCCCGGCGGCGTCCTGTGGCCCCACCGCAGTAGCTGGGTCTACCGCCCAGGCCAGTGGCGGTGGTGAGGGAGAAATTCAGGTTGGCCCCATTGCCATCGGTCGTCGGGGCATTACCCTCGGCAGCACCACCATCGTCAGCCGTGAAGCTCTCAACGAAAAGCTGCGCCCCCTCAACATCCTGCGGCGGGGCAATGAAGACTATGTGTTTCCCCTGTCGATTCCGACCTCGATTTCATCGGTGTTTGGCTGGCGTCTTCACCCCATTCAGCAGAGCTGGCGCTTTCACTCGGGAACTGACCTGGCCGCACCAACGGGTACGCCAGTGTTGGCAACCCGGGACGGTCGAGTCACCGTGTCAGATTTCCTGGGGGGCTATGGTTTGACGGTAATTTTGCGCCACGGCGACGGCAATTTGGAATCCCGCTACGCCCACCTATCTCAGATCGCAGTAGAGCCGGGGGAATGGGTGAAGCAGGGTGAGGTGATTGGTCTAGTCGGCAGCACAGGTCTCTCCACCGGCCCTCACCTGCACTTTGAGCTGCGCCAACTTACCAGCGACGGGTGGGTAGCCGTAGACCCGGCCGAAATTTTGCAGTACGGCATGGCCAACCTGATGGAAGTGATTAATAATCCCCTGTTGGCCCTTGGCCAAGATGGGCAGTCAGAGGCGGCGACGGAAGCCAATGGTCTACCGGCAGATTATCCCTTCCGCCCGGCTCAGCCCAATGCGAGCTAGCCCGAGGGAACTTGCCGCGGAGTCACCTCGGGCTAAGGTATAGCCCATGGGGTTTTGCTTTGAACACCAGATACGGTTCCACGAGACCGACGGGGCTGGCGTAGTATACTTTGCCAGGGAAATGGTGATGTGCCACATGGCCTATGAGGCATCCCTAGCCGCAGCGGGCCTGGATGTGGGGTCCTTCTTTCGGGCTGAGGCGCTGGGATATCCCATCGTTCATGCCAGCATGGATTACCGTCGGCCACTGCGGTGTGGCGATCGCGTCGCCATTTACCTGACTCCAATCCGCTTAGACGACAGCAGTTTTGAAGTTCAGTACCAGGTCAAGCAGGAAGATGTATTGGCAGCCCAGGCCATTACCCGCCATGTCTGTATCGAGGTGGCCAACCGCCGCCGTAGTCCTCTCCCTACTGGGCTAGAGTACTGGCTGACCTGCTGGGGCGATGCCCCGGCCCAGCAGGGAGAGGAGCGATAATGACCGGTAGCTGGCAGGAGTGGCTGTTTGTGGGGGGCTATGTGAGCTTCTTGGTGGCGATCGCCGTTCTAGTTTTGACATCCCGCTCAGATCGGTAGCTCCAGCCCCGCCGCTTACCATCGTCCGAAACTCTAACCTCCCAGGACGGGAACTCTCTAGTTCCCGCAGGATCACCCGGATTTTGTAAGCAATTCTTAAAGTTAGCCGTATTTTTTCCGTGAAATCTCAGTATTACCACCCACGACGGCTAGTGGATTGGGTAACCTAAGTACAAGCGCTAAAAGGGCGGCCTAGTTTTTAACTTACACGTCAAATAGGCGTCTCCTGATGGGGTTTCCCCCGGCTTCGGTCGGGGGTTTTTATTGGGCAAAATTAGAGAATATCGGCTCCAGCGGGCGCAACCTAACGCCCCACATTGCTCGAAGCGCACAATCTTGACACAATAGGAAAGCAACCGACGATACAAACCTTAACGCGGCGGATCTCTCCTTTAATGAACCTCTTGAGCATTCTTGGTCTCCTGATTGCCCTGCCGGCGGGGGGTCTAATGGTTTACCTATTGACCCCCCGCCGTTACGAATCCTCCGATTCCGTCGCGACCTCCTACGACCAGTGGACTGAAGACGGCATTCTGGAATTCTATTGGGGTGAGCACATTCATCTGGGCCACTATGGGTCACCGCCCCGACCCAAAGATTTCCTGGCCGCCAAGACCGATTTTGTCCACGAAATGGTGCGCTGGGGCGGACTAGATCGCCTACCAAAGGGCACGACGGTGCTGGATGTAGGCTGTGGCATCGGCGGCAGCAGCCGCATTTTGGCCCGAGACTACAGCTTTGATGTTATCGGAGTTACGATTAGCCCCAACCAGGTGCTACGAGCCCAGCAACTGACCCCGCCGACAGTCTCCGCCAGGTTTCAGGTGGATGACGCAATGGCGCTATCCTTTCCTGACGCCAGTTTTGACGTGGTGTGGTCAGTGGAGGCGGGGCCTCATATGCCGGACAAGGCGGTGTTTGCCCGGGAACTGTTGCGGGTACTGAAGCCCGGCGGGGTGCTTGTAGTCGCCGACTGGAACCAGCGAGACGATCGCAAAGTTCCCCTCAGCCCATGGGAAAAGCCTGTCATGCGGCAGCTGTTGGACCAATGGTCACACCCTGCCTTTGCCAGCATCGAAGGCTTTGCCGAACAGCTGGAGGCGACTGGACTGGTAGTAGGCCAGGTCATTACCGCCGACTGGTCTAAGGAAACTCTGCCCTCCTGGCTGGACTCAATTTGGCAGGGCATTGTGCGCCCCGTCGGTCTGGTGAAATTTGGCCTGCCGGGGTTCATCAAGTCGGTACGAGAGGTACCCACCCTACTGCTCATGCGGCTGGCCTTTGGCAGTGGTCTATGCCGTTTTGGCATGTTCCGCGCCGTGCGAGGCAAGTCTAAAGAGAGTGATCCGAGGATGGTGACCACCTCGCAAAATTACATAGCGTGATTGCAAAGAGCCGTAATTAAATGATGCTGTAAGGGGTGTTCGGGGGAAAGCCCAACGCACCATCGGGGTTGATTTCGATACGTCACGCTGCGCTGGGACGCACCCTGCGAAAATTCAGGCTGTCAATTAGCCCGGCTTTTTTGCCCTGCCTCAAGTCGGTCCTCAGGGCACCGGCCCAGTGGGGTTATTAAATGCGGCCACCAGGATCTGAACTGGGCAATCGCTTATGCTGTCTATCTCCTGAGGCCACGATGGCCCCATGCTGTCTGTCCTCTGCGGCCCTTTAAGCCTCAACCCTAGGAAATCCATGGGACCATTCGGGCCTCAGGCAGCAGATAAGTGTAATGATCCCGAGGACGCATTTCGACTCCATTTCCCCGTTGGGAAGGCTGCGCCAACGACAAGCTCAGGACAAGCCGCTCAAGGCCCGATCGCTAAATAGGCAGAGGGTTGAGCGGAAAAGAGGGATGGACGACTCAATTCCTAGCAGAACTCTAGAATTAGGCCTTAGGATTCAGAGCACGACGTTAGGCCGGTAGCGATCGCGACCCCGACGTCCCACGGTATCAGGCATTGCTGATCGAGGAGTTCGCTATCTATGTTTGCCCAAATTCCTGAGCGCCGCATGCACTGGATTCGGTGGGTGGTTACCACCGGCTGGCTGCTGCTTATTCTGTCGCTGTTCTACGACCCCTGGACGGCGGCGCTGACGGCCCCTGGCCACCCCTGGAGCCCCCTGCGGCTCACCGGGGAATGCATTCAAGTGCAAGGAATCTGTGTGGAAGAGACCCCCCAACCCATTGGCGCGACGTTGTTTTGGGGGGCGATCGTACCGTCGGGAATTTTTATTTTGCTGGTGTTTAGCCACGAGCTGTGGCGGCGCATCTGTCCGCTGTCCTTTCTGTCGCAGATACCGCGAGCCCTGGGCTGGCAGCGGCAGTTTAAGCGCCAAAACGCCAAGACCGGCAAGGTGCGCTACGAGCTGGCCAAGGTACCGTCTGAGTCGTGGCTGGGGCGCAACTACCAGTATGTGCAGTTTGCCTACCTGTTTGTTGGCCTGTGCGGTAGGATTCTCTTTTTCAATGCCGATCGCCTCGTGCTGGGCAGCTGGCTGGTGTTTACGATCGGGGCCGCGATCGCCGTGGGCTACCTCTACGGCGGCAAGAGCTGGTGCCAATATTTCTGCCCGATGGCGCCCGTGCAGACGGTGTTTAGCGAACCTCGGGGATTGATGGGCAGCAAGGCCCACACCAGCGAGAGCCGAGTTACCCAGTCGATGTGCCGCACGGTAGACGCCGACGGCAGCGAAAAAAGCGCCTGCGTGGCCTGCCAGAGCCCCTGTTTTGACATCGACTCGGAGCGCAGCTACTGGGATGGCCTGCATCGGCGCGACGAGGCGATCATGCGCTACGGCTACCTGGGGCTGATGGTGGGCTACTTCCTCTACTACTACCTCTACGCGGGCAATTGGGATTACTACTTTTCGGGGGTGTGGAACCGCGACCCCGACCAGCTGGGATCGTTGATGAATCCGGGGCTGTACCTGGCGGGGCAGGCGATCGCAATCCCCAAGCTCCTAGCGGTGCCCCTAGTGCTGGGAGCCTTTACCCTGGGCGGCATTGGACTGGGGACAATGCTTACCCAGCGGGCCAAAACCTCTTTCTGGCGGAAGTCAGCGCCGCTTGGCACCGATCTGATTCAGCATCGGGCTTTTGCGATCGTCACCTTCATCGCCTTTAATTTTTTCTTTTTCTTTGCGGGGCGCCCGCTGCTGCTGCTGCTGCCCGGCTGGGTGCAGTTTGGCTTTGACGGGCTGGTGCTGTTTTTGAGCACCCTGTGGCTCCAGCAGAGCTGGCGGCGCAGCCCCGATCGCTACACCCGCGAGAACCTGGCTAGTCGCCTGCGCAAACAGTTGACCAAGCTAGATCTGAATGTAGCCCCCGTGCTCGACGGGCGCTCCCTCGACGACCTCAGTGCCGATGAGGTCTACGTGCTGGCCAAGGTACTGCCCGACTTCACCCGCGACAAGCGTCACCGGGTCTACAAAGGGGTGGTGCGCGATGCCCTGGAAGAAGGCTACATCAACGGTGCCAACAGCCTCGATGTGCTGCGCCAAATGCGCCAGGAGCTAGGCCTCTCAGACGATGAACACCGGGCCGTCCTGGAAGAGCTGGGCATCGAAGACCCGGCCCTACTCAATCCCGATCGCCAGCGCAGCCTAGAAAATCTGGTGCGGCTCAGCGGCTACCAGCGATCCCTAGAGCGGTTGTTGCGTCTCCAGCAGGCGAACCTCGACCCCAGGGCCGAGGGGTCTGCCAACCCTGCCCTTGACTCCCTACAACGGGAATACAGCATTACCCTTCAGGAGGAAGGGCAGGTGCTGGCGGACCTGGGGGCTGGGGCCACCGAAACCCAGCGGGCCGAGGGGTTACTGGCCCAGCTGAGGGAATGGATGGCCATCGGCCATGCCCTGACCCTGGGGGAGCTGCAGTCCCACCGGCCGGTGGTGGCCCTGGTGCAGGAGGCGCTAACCCGCAGACAGGGTATAATTCTGCGATCGCTTCTGACTACCCTGACCGCCCTGACCGAGGCTGAGGCCCTGCCCCTGGCCCAAACCCTGGTCCAGATGGCCCCCTCCCTGCTGGCCGAGGTCGCGGAAGCGGGGGATCTGCCAGGGGCGATCGCCAGTCTATTACCGTCGTCGCCAGCCCCGGTCGTCAGCCCACCGCCCCTGGCTGCGGCGACCATCGACTCCCTCAAAAACCTTCTCGACCACCCCAATCCCCTCATCCCGGCGGCGGCCCTGTTCCTGCTGGCCCAGCTCGACGCGGCCCAGGCGACGGCGGCAGCGGCGGCGCTGACCAAGCCCCCCGCCGCCGCGATTACCCAAACTACGGCCCGCCAGGTGCAGGCATTGGGGAGGATTGACCTAGCCGATGTACCTCCGCTCGAGCAGGTGGTCTACCTGTTCAACAGCGACTTCTTCCACCGCCTGGAGCCCAGCACCCTGATGGGGCTGGCCCGCCTGTCCACGGTCAACACCTACGCCCCCGGCGACACCATCAGCGACGCCGGCGACACCTGTCGGGAGCTGCTGATTTTGATCGAGGGGAACGCCAGCATCCACTACCGGCAGGAGGATGGCACCGCCAAGGTGGAAGGTTTTATCACGGGCCAGGTGCTGGATGAACTGGAGGTGCTCACCCAGGGCATTCTCAACAATGCGATCGTGGCCGACAGCGAGCCAACCCGCATTTTGGCCGTGCCGGTGGATGCCATTGATACCCTGCTGGACCAGGACCCAGATTTTGCCCGTCGGGTCATTGCCCTGGAAAGCCAGCGGCTGCAGCAGCTGACGACCTCCTTGGTTCAGGCGGTATAGGGCACCGGCGCCTATACCGCCTGAACCGCCATCATTGCGTTCACCGTAGTGAGCAGCTGTCTGGGGTCAATTGGGGTGCTCAGGTAGGCATTGGCCCCGGCCCTTAGAACCTGCTCCACCTGGGCTGTTTCGTCGGTGGCTAAAAGAGCCAATATTTTTGGTCTCAGGGAGCTAGTGGAGCGGCAGAGGTCAGTGATGATGTCGTTGCCGTCGGCGCTGGCCAGGGTCATGCTGGTGATCACGGCGACGGGCTGGAGCAGCTCGACCTGCTCTAGCACCCTCGATCCATCCACAATCCAGATCACCTGGTAGGCGGCGGCGGTGAGCATATCGCAGATCAGGCTGGCGGTTTCTTCGTTGTCTTCGACCAGCACAATGCGGCCTAGGCTGGGTTCGGCGGTAGGCGTCGCCTCGGCGGCCAGGGGCTCTGGCAATCGCTGTAGGGGAATACGGACCGTAAACACCGAGCCTACCCCCACGTCTGAACTCACCTTAACGGTGCCGCCGTGGAGTTCTACCAGCTGTTTGGTCAGGGCCAGGCCCAGCCCGGTGCCCTGGTGTTCGCGCTGACGCACATTTTCCAGCTGCTGAAATTTTTCAAACAGCAGGGACTGGGCCGCGGGCGAAATACCAATGCCCGTGTCTTCGATTTGAAAGACGACGTCGTTTTGTTCTCGCCGCACCCGCAGGGTAACCTTGCCCTCGGCGGGGGTGAACTTGATGGCATTGCTGAGTAGGTTAGCCAAAATCTGCCGCACCCGGCGCGGGTCGGCCACAAAGGTTTCCTGGCCCGCCGTCAGCTTGAGGTCTAGGGCAATGTCAATACTGTGTTCGGCGGCATCCCTGCGAAAGGCATCGACGCTCTGGCGGCTGAGGGAAGCCAGGGAAAAGGGGCGAATTTCGAGCACCGTGCGGCCCGCCTCAATTTTTGACACATCGAGAATGTCGTTGATCACCCGCAGCAGCTGTTCCCCACTGGTCTGGATGGTGGTGAGGTAGTCGCGCTGGCGGGGAGAGAGGTCCCCCAGGGACCACCGCAGCAGGGTAGCCGACATACCGATGATGTAGGTGAGGGGGGTGCGCAGCTCGTGGCTCATGGTGGCCAAAAACTCGCTTTTGGCCCGGTTGGCGGCCTCGGCGGCGACTAGGGCATCCCGTAGATCCTGAGTGCGCTCTACCACGCAGACTTCGAGATTTTGGGTTTGCTGCTGCAGCTGGTGGTACAGTTCGGCCTGGTTGATGGCGATCGCCAGGTGCTCCGCAATGTGCTGCAAAAATTCAATTTCCCAGGGCTGCCAGTGCCGCAGGTGGTCGCACTGGTGCACAATCACCAGCCCCCAAAGCCGCTGCCCCACTACGATCGGGGTGACCGCCTTCGACTTGACCTGCATTTGCTCGAGAAACGTCAGCAGACAGGGGGATTGCCGGTAGGTCTGGGCCACATCATCGATCGCCAAGGGTTGCCCCTGGTGGCGTAGATGGCCCGTGGGATAGTCGGCAAGGTTTTGGAGACAGAGCTGCTCGGTGTAGTTGAGGACCGAAGCCAGGCGATCGCTCGATCGCGACTCGTAGGTGATATGGCCGATTCTCCTCAGCGGTCCGGGGGCGCCAGATCCTGGGACTGACAACCGCAGGGGCGAGACTTCGGCCCAGGTCGCCATCGGGCCACCGCCATCCATGGGCTTAACGGTGGTGGTCGGCACCTGCTCAAACTGGTAGATCAGAAGGCGATCGGCCTGGAGAAAGCGACGCACCTCGGCTACGGTGGCTTCGAGAATCTCGGGTAGCTCCAGACTGCCCTGAATCTTAGTAATCACCTGGTTGAGCAGTAGTCGACGCTCCTGTTGTCGGCTGACTACGGTCTGGGCAGAGGTATCAGGGCCGCCCCGACTGATCTCGGCACAGGCCTTCACCCAGGCCAGCATAAACTGGCTCAGGGCGGCCAGGCTGGTGGGGGCCAGGGTATGGTAGCGATCGGCCAGGCCCAGGTGCCCCAGACACTCATCTACCGCAGCGGCATCGGTATCGAGGCGCACCAGGATGCTGTTGTCCTCGACTTGGTTGGGGGACGGGCAGGCGGTGACCATGACCGACAGGGTTGGCCCCAGCAGGCACCAAAAGCTGCCGGCCTCGCTATAGGTCGGCAGATCTAGTTCGGTGAGCAGGGTAAGCTGGTGTTGCTGACAGTACTGACGCAAAAATTGCTCCAGCAAAGCCAGGGCTGCCCTAGGCATAACCTGTTCGGTGCCACGGTCTAGAAATTTAGGCATCCTGAGATTTTGAGGCCGAAATCGCCCATTGCAGTGGATTGAAGCTGAGGTCTAGTCAACGAAACCCTCAAATTTTAGGCAGACCTCATAGTAGCCTTGGATTTGGCCTCACCCTGACATACGCTAGAGTTCCTTCAGATTTGTCCTTTTCGGTAGAGCTCGCCCATGCATCGCTTAGCGGCCACCCCCGGCGGTTGGACAACCGATACCGAGGGGGTTATTTTTGTCGAGCAAACCCCTGCGCCGCTGGTGTTTCTCACCGCCGCCGACACCGAAATTCAAAGCCTGGCCCGGGCTACTTTTCCCGCTGATTTTCCTGCCCTGCGGGTGGCTAACCTGCTTCAGCTACAGCAACAGCTCACCATCGACACCTACGCTGACGATGTCCTGCGCCATGCCCGGGTGATCGTGCTGCGCCTGCTGGGGGGTCGAGCCTACTGGCCCTACGGCCTGGAGGTGGTGCGGGACATCGCCGTCGAAACCGGTGCTGCCCTGGTGGTGCTGCCCGGCGACGATCGCCCCGCCCCCGACCTAATCAGCCATTCCACGGTGCCCCTCACCGTCGCCAACCAGCTCTGGCGCTACCTCAACGAGGGCGGCCTGGAGAATATGGCCAATGG
>JBGSNT010000151.1:0-17348 GCA_041739575.1 Nodosilinea sp.
AGCTCGCCTTGGCTGTAGCGGGAGCGAATCACCCCCGTCGCCGCCTGGTCTTTGTACTGGCGCAGGCGCTTGAGCAGGGACACCTGCAAAAAGCCCAGGGGCACAATGGTGCCGTTGCGCAGGTAGACCGATCGCTGCAGGTCGGGGTCACCGTCGAGCAGGCGATCGTGGCCGGTAATCCGCAGCACCATGTCTCGGGTCAGGTAAAACTCCTGGGAGATTGATTCAAAGAGCTTCAAAAAGCGCTCCTTGTCTTCGGGGGTGGTGAGCTCGCGCACGTAGTGCTCGGCGATTTGTAGGTCGACCTTGGCCAGGGTCATTTCGACCTTAGAGATCACCATCTTAAAGAAGGGCCACTTGCTGTAGAAGTAGCGCATCACCTTGAGATGCTCCTCTGGGGCTTCGTCCAGAAACTCCTGCAGGGCCGTGCCTACGCCATACCAAGAGGGCAGCAAAAACCGCGCTTGGGTCCAGCTAAACACCCAGGGAATCGCCCGCAAGCTGCCCAGGTCTTTTTTGCCGCCGCGCCGCGAAGGGCGAGAGCTAATTTGAAGCTGGCTAATCTCTTGAATCGGGGTGACCTGGTGGAAGAAGTTGACCAGGTCAGGCTGCTCGTAGATCAGCTGCCGATAGTGACTGCGCGATCGCGTCGCCAGTTCCTCCATCGTTTCCTTCCAGGGCTGAATGTCATCCACGCTGTTGCTCAGCAGACTAGCCTGGATGACCGCCGTTGTAACGGTTTCAAGGTTGTAGAGGGCCAGGTCAGTGAGGTTGTACTTGGAGGCCAACACCTCCCCCTGCTCAGTAATTTTGATGCGGCCATTGGTACTGCGCCCCGGCTGGGCCAGGATGGCCTCATAGGCGGGGCCGCCCCCTCGCCCCACTGAGCCGCCCCGGCCATGGAAGATGCGCAAAGACACTCCGAAGCGTTCAGCGGTGGCCTGCAACGACTGCTGGGCCTTGTGGATTTCCCAGTTGCTGCTGAGAAAACCCGAGTCTTTGTTGCTGTCGGAGTAGCCCAGCATCACCTCCTGCAGGGGGACGGCCCGGGGCGCCGCTACGCTGCCGGGGCCCTGATCGATGGGCAAAGCTGCCTCGCCCTGGAGCATATTCAGGTAAAGGGGAATGCTAAACAGCTGGTCGAGCACCGCCGGAGCGCGCTGCAGATCTTCGACGGTCTCAAAGAGGGGCACCGGCTGCAGGCTGCTGAGCTCAGTGGTGGGGTCATAGAGGCCCGCCTCCTTAGCCAGCAGTAACACCTCCAGCAGATCGCTGACGGTGTGGCTCATGCTGATCACATAGCTACCGCAGATGTCAGGGCCAAACTCCTGGTGGAGCTGACGCACCATGTGTAGGGTGGCAATGGTTTCGCGGGTTTTGTCGGAGAAGGGCAGCTCTCGAGGGGTGAGGGGGCGGCGGGTCTTTAGCTCACTGACCAACCACTCAATTTTTTCCGCCTCGGGTAGCTCGCTGTAGGGCTGGGGCAAAATACGCAGGTACTGGGCAATCTCGTCGAGGGCGTCGGAGTGGCGGGTGCTCTCCTGGCGCAGATCGAGCTGGGCCAGGTTGAAGCCAAAGATTTCCACCTGGCAGATCAGCGTGTTGAGATCCTGACAGTTAATGCCGGTGGCTTCCAGGTTGCGCTGAATTAGCCGTAGGTCGGCTAAGAACTCGTTGCCGTAGCGGTAGATGGGCACGCCAGCCGAGTCGTTGGAGTGATCGGCGAAGGGGTCGCTGTGGTAAAGGCGCAGGCTGCGATCGTGGGAATTGATCAGGCGCTGCTTGATGTAGGCCAGTTTCAGACGGTAGGGCTCTTGGCGGTAGCGAATGGCCAGCTCGTCGTAGATGTCGGGCATTTTGACCTGATCCTGCTCGAGGGATTCGAGCAGCTCGGGCAGCACCTCACTCCAGTGCAGCGACAGGCTGAGCAGATCGACCAGCCGATCGATGGAGGCGATGTACTTGCTGAGTACCAGGTTGCGCTGGTAGCAGGCGGTCTTCCAGGTGACTTCGGGAGTGACGGAGGGGTTGCCGTCGCGATCGGCCCCGACCCAGGAGCCAAACCGACAGAAGCGGTGGCGAGGGGGCGTTAGGGCGGGGAACGTGGTGGCAATGGCGCGATCGAAGCGCTGGTAGAGCTGGGGCAGGGCATCAAACAGCACCACCTGGAAGTAGTGCAGCGTGTAGTCAACCTCGTCCAGCACCGAAGGCTTAAACTGGTGCAGTTCGTCGGTTCGCCACCAGAGGCGAATCTCTTCGGTGAGTTCGTCCTTGAGTTCCTCCATTTCCCAGGAGGAGGCCAAACCCAGGTTTTGGGCGCTTTCTTCCGCCTGGTCCATCTGGCGCAGAATGCTGGCGATGCGGCGCTGTTTATCGCGAATGGTGTGGCGCACAATTTCTGTGGGGTGGGCGGTAAACACCAGCCGCACGTCGAGCTGATCGATCAGGTTTTGGATCACCTGGGGGGGCACGTTGAGCCGTTTGAGGGTGGGAAAGAGCCAGTGGAAGGTGCCGGCCTCCTTCCGCCCGCTGGGGGGTTCGGCAATGCTGCGGCTGAGCAGATCGGCCTGAAAGAAACTGCTCTTGGTAGCAGAATAGGTGCCTCCATCGCTGCCGTTAATGGGGCCATTGTGGGAGGCTTTGCTGGCCCGCTGGGCCAGTTCCGAGGTTTCGTAGGCGGCCCGGTACTGCTGCTGCTGTCCCCGCTGTTCGTAGTGCTGCTCAACAATATTGATCAGCTGAAAGTAAAGGGCAAAGGCGCGGGAGGCGCGAATGGCATCTTCTAGATCGAGGGCTTCTACCACATCCACCACGGCCTTGACGCGGGCCTCTTCGGCGGTGGGGGCTTGCCCCTCGGGGGAACACATCTGGCGCAGCTGCTGAAGTAGCTTGAGCAGCTCAGGGCCACAGGCATGCTCGAGTACGTTTTCCCAGAGATCTTCGACTACCCGCAGCCGGTGACGCAACAGCAGATCCTGCTGTGAGGGCTGGTCTGCCACTGGGACGGGGGGGCTGACCAGGTCGGGCTGGGCAGCAGGTCGGGTATCCCCGGAGGAGTGGAGCGTAGAACTCATGAGTATAGCAGAGAGAGAACGGCGATATCGCAAAGATTCTATAGGATTACCCTGGCCGGAAGAAGTTTATCTCGAGGAACAAATTGAAAACGTTACGCGATCGCCGCCCGGCCAAGGCCTGACCGGCTCTAGCGGATAGGGGATTGTGAGGTGCCGTCAGGAACCTTAGCCCCCCCCTGCTGTGTCATGGGACGCAGCAGGATCTCGTGGGGTAGGGGGCATGCTCAGGGTGGGCAGGCGTTCACCGGCAAACCACTGCTCGCTGACTAGGCCGGCTTGGGTCAGCCCATCGGCTAGGGCCCGGGCCGTAAAAATGCCCAACAGTACGGGCGGCACAAGCAACCCAATCAGCAGCTCGGTGGAGTGGTTTGAAACGGCCATGGTGGGTAAGGCGGCAGTAGACTGGCGAAATAGGGTCATTAGGAGAACCACGAGAATGGAGAAACCCGGTTAATGGAAAACCCGGCGCAGCCATCGGGCGCAACCGCAATATTTGGGGCACCACGGCCTATGCCGCCATTAGCGTGATTGACACTAATATAGTAGACAAGCAGCGCTTAGCCCGGCCAGGGTAGCGCTAGGCTTCTAGCGGTTGCCTAGATATCTGTAAGGAGTTGCGACAAAGTGGCCTACAGAAATCGGCTAATTTGCGCTGGAGTTGGTATAAGTTATATCGACTGTTGAAATGATTGGGTCTCGGCCAGGCCATACTCTCCCCATGGTGGGTGCAGGCTGAGGCGGAGCTGTTAATCTGAACCTCCATGCCTGTGTCTCTATCACACCCAACCGTTAGTCCCAATTCACCGGCGGCCCTTGTGCTGAGCTGGCTGAAAGAGGCTATGGGCTTACCCACGGCGGAGCTGCACATTAAGCTGCGGGGCAATATTCTCCATGTCCTATGTGAGACCACAACGGCCCTAGAACAGTCGGCGGTACTGCTGAAGCTGGTGCGATCGCTGCTGGAGGGCGGTGATGCCGTGGTGCGCCAGCACTATCCCCAGATCTATCAGCTCTACCTCTACAGTCGTCAAGCCGGGAACCCCACCCCCGATTGGACGGCCCCCATCTATCTGAATCGGCTGGAGCGCCATCTGGCCCAGCTGGTGCTGGAAAATCAAGATGAGGCTGACATTCAAGCCACTCAGTCGCTGCTCGATCAGTACACCCAGGGGCAGCCCGCGCTGAAGCTGGGGGGCGAGGGGGGGAGCGGTGCCATGGTGCTCTCCAACCTGAGCCTGGCCCGCAAGGGGGACCCCGAGGCAATCGCCTGGTACCTGAGCGAAACCCTCAGCGGCCTGGATGTGGGGGTGTGGGTTAGCATCAAGGCCATCCCCGGTACCGCCCACCTGCACCGCATGGCGATCGCCCTGGATTCCGGCAGCCCTGCCACCGACGCCGACGACTCCACCAGTACCGACACGACCATCTCGCGGCTGTGGATCCTCTGTGAGGCCACCTATAGCCCTGATCCGTCACTGATTGCCCGCCCCACGGCGGAGCGGTTGCGACAGCTCCAGCTGACTCAGTTTAAGGATGCGGTGCTGCTGCTCCAGGTGCGGGGCGAAACTAAGCCCGACTGGAGTCTGCGCATCGATCTCACTCCGCCCGAGGAAATGCTGCGGGAGTGGGGCCGCTGGGGCGATACCGATGCGATCGCCCGACTACTGTCCGCGGCGGTGGCCCGATGGCATCTGGGGGTCATCGCTGAGCTGGCCAACGGCACCCTGCACCTGGTGTGTTCCTCCGAGGGCGGTGATCATGACACCCAACGGGGTGAGGGGATATCGGCCAAGGAAGCGGTGTTAGACGCCCTCACATCTCCCCTAGCCGCCCTTGCACCCCAGGGGATTTACAGAGCCGTTATCTATGGCCAAACGGAGGGCGGCCAAACGGAGGGCGCTGTGACCCCGAGTTGGGTTCACTACCTCGATCTGCCGGCAGCTGAGCACAGCGCCTTGGCCGATAGCCCCGAATACCTAGGCCAAACCGGTGACCTACCGGCGATCGCATTTTTGCTCACCCGTCTGCTCAACCCCAGCCTCGACGATCGTCTGGCCACCGGGGGGCAGCGGGTACAGCTGCTGCTGCGCGACGGGCTGCTGCACGTGATGGTCGACAGCCCAGTGGCGCCTCGCCGTCGCTTGGTGGCGCCGCCCATCACTGATTATTTGCTCGACCTCAGCCCCATGGGCATCGAGGGCGTGCGAATCTACGGGCGGCGATCGGGCCAGGCACAGCCCGCCTGGAGCTACGGTCAAGACTTTTTGGAGCGCTACCGGCTGGTACCCGAGGCCACCCCCGAGTTCACCGCCTCTGAAAGCTATGTCAACGAGCTGCTGGTACGTCCCGATGACCCCGTTTCGACCGCCCTAGAGGGGGACCTGGAGGTCGACTCAGAGGAGGATATCCCCCTGGGCCAGTGGGTGCAGGATCTGCTGGCCCAGGGGCGGCGGATTCTACTGCGATCGCAGTTGCTCACCAGCGCCCCCAACCATGGTCTGACCGATGGGGTCGATACGGGCATTGACCTCAGCCGTTCAGACGGGCTCAAAATTGCCGTAGTGTGGGCGGCGGTGGGCATTTTAGTTGCGTTGCAGATCGACTGGCTGCTGGGCCAGGTACTAAACCCCCCAGGCCAGCAGGCCAAGGCGGAAACGTCGGTGCCTGGGATGGAAGCGCCCGGCTCCGCTGGCACCAACCCGCTAGAAGAGGATCTGGCTGGGCTCAACTGGCCCACCTCCCGGGGCGGTGACGGCGGCGAATTTGGGGGAGGATTCACCAGCGATGATGGCGATCAGAAGGCCGGTCAGGGCCTCGTTACCAGCCCCAGTCAACCCATCGTTGCCATCGACGATCTGGTGGACCGGGCCTCCTTCCCTAGCTTTAACAGCCAGCAAATGAATGAAAAGCTGGCCCTCTACTACCAGCGTCTTGAGCAGGCTGGCCCGCCGGATGTGATGATTGTGGGCAGCTCCCGCGCTCTGCGGGGGGTCGACCCGGTGGCCCTGCGAAAGGAGCTGGGGGCGCTGGGCTACGAAAATATTAGCGTGTTCAACTTTGGCATCAACGGTGCCACCGCCCAGGTGGTCGATCTAGTCATTCGTCAGGTGCTAGAGCCCGATCAGCTGCCCAAGCTGATTATTTGGGCCGACGGGGCGAGGGCCTTCAACAGTGGCCGCACGGACGCCACCTACAACGCGATCGCCGCCTCCCCCGGCTATCGCGACGTGGCCGATCGACATTCCCAGGCTGTGGCTGCCAAGGCCGCCGCTGCCTCTGACTCAGAGGGGCGGCCCACCCCCACCGGCTCCTTGCCCAACAGCTACGCCGCCATGGATGAATGGATCAGCGGCGAACTGGCCAACTTCTCAACGGTTTACCCCGATCGCGAACGGCTGAAGAGCTGGTTTCAGCAGCGGCTGGTATCCGCCACCCCGCGCTCCAGCAGCATTAGCCAGGAGGCCCTCGACGCCGTCATGCCCGAGGGCAGCATCATTGACTTCGACGGCTTTTTGGCCCTGTCGGTACGGTTCAACCCTGCCACCTACTACCAGGACTATGCCCGCGTCTCCGGTCGCTACGACGGCGATTACGACAACTTTCGCCTCGACGGTCAGCAGTCCGAAGCCTTTCAAAACCTGCTCAGCTTTACCCAGGCTCAGGGAATTCCTATCGTCTTTATCAACACCCCCCTCACCGACGAATACTTAGACGAGTTTCGCCAGGAGGCCGAGGCCGAATTTTTGCAGCACATGCTTCAGCTCTCCACCACCGAGAGCGGTTTCCTCTTCCGCGACTTTGCCCAGCTCTGGCCCAATCGCTACGACTATTTCTCCGACCCAAGTCACCTGAACCGCTACGGCGCTTACCAGGTGTCCAACCAGCTCGGGCAAGACCCCCTGATTAACTGGCCTCAACCCGCTGCTGCTCCTGCCACCCCATGACCCTGCCCTCCCTGGTCTACTCCCTATTTTTGCTCAGTGTCGTCGGTGTGTTTTGGACGCTGGAGTCGCTACAGGCACGACTGTGGCTGTTGGTGGTAGCCAGTCTGATTTTCTATGCATCCATTCAGGTTCAGTATCTGCTACTCATGGTGGCGCTGCTGCTGGTGACCTTCTTCATCGGTAATGCCATGGCCGCCCCCCTTGACTGGCGCATTCCTAACCCCCGCTGGCAGCTGGCCGAACGGGGCTGGAATCGTCGCCGCACCCGTCTGCTGATCTTGGGCATTGGCATTAACGTGGCCCTGTTGCTGGGGTTTAAGTACGCCGAAGGGCTGCTGCGGTGGCTGGGGCTAGAGTCGGGCTCCGCCCCCGACGACACCCTCACCCGCATCATTATGCCCCTGGGGCTGAGCTTCTTCTGCTTTGAGTGCATTGCTTACCTGGTGGATGTCTACCGGGGCTCCCCAGCGGCCCTCAACTTTTCTGACTTCGCCGCCTACAAGCTGTACTTCCCCAAGCTCATTTCTGGTCCCATTACCCGGTTTCACCCCTTTATTGACCAGGTTGAACAGCAAAAACCGCCGGGCCTCAGCACAGCGGTGGAGGGGCTGTGGCTAATCGCCTACGGGGCCATGAAAAAACTGCTGATTGCCGACCACATCGCCATTCTGGTCAACCTCAGCTTTGACAACCTGGCCCGGGCGGGCAGCGCCGATATCTGGCTGGCCACCTTCGCCTACGGTCTACAGCTTTACCTCGACTTCAGCGCCTACGTGAATATTGCCCGGGGCAGCGCTCTGCTAATGGGCATCACCCTACCCCAAAACTTCGACGCCCCCTACTTCACCACCAGCCTGGCCGACTTTTGGCGGCGCTGGCACATGACCCTGGGGGACTGGCTGCGCAACTACCTGTATTTTCCCCTGGGCGGCTCCCGGCAGGGGCTGGCCCGCACCTGCCTCAACCTGATGGTGGTGATGGTGATTGCGGGCATCTGGCACGGCAACAACTGGGGCTTTTTAATCTGGGGTGCCCTGCACGGGGCCGGGCTGGTGGTGCATAGGCTGACCCAGGTGTGGGGCAAAACAAGCCCCACCATAAAAGCCTTTTGGTCTACCCTGCCGGGCACGGGGCTAGGCTGGCTGCTGACCCAGGGGCTGGTGTTTTTTAGCTGGCTCTTTTTTCGGCTGCCGGAGCCGGAGCAGTTTACTCTGGCGCTACAGCGGTTTTGGGGGACGCCCTCAGACGCCCAATTTAGCCAGCTGGTCTACGTAGAATCCCTGGGCTTTACCTTTGGCCAATTGCTGCTGCTGCTGTGGGGGGTGGTGGGGCTGATGGCCGGGGCCTATGTGGTGAAGCGCGGCATGAAGCTAGAGCTGAGCTGGCCGGTGAAGCTGCTGCTGGTGCCCCTGTTTAGCCTGCTGGCCTGGCTACTGGCCCCGGCGGAGACGCTGCCCTACATCTATTTCGACTTCTAGGGTGCCTGGGCGTCAGGGCGTAAGTCAGTGATGTCATTATTTGTGGGACGCATTTCGACTCCGCTCAATGCTCAACCAGTTCAATGCTCAATCAGTGCTTAGGCGGAGGTTTGAGCGGAGTCGAACGCCGGCTGAGCAGAGTCGAAACCGCCCCCTCCAAAGCCGCTGCCTGGTGCTGCGACCGTTTGCCCTGAAATGGGGGACCTACCGAGATATTGCCATCCATGGGCTGCTGGCTGCAGCAGGACCGAGCTAACCGAAGGGAGGGGCCAGTCTAGGGCTTTGCTGACCCAGCCAAGTCACTGTAACGGTTTGCAATCAATGGTGGGGAAACCGTTAAAAAGCCTCGACGGTGGCCCTGGGCAAAGGCTAGGTTTGTGGTTGTCTTTTCGGGCCTCAGGCCAGCTGTAATGACCGTTCAACCGCGAACCACTGCATCGAATATCATTCTGACCAACATCGAAACCATCCCCGGTAAAACCATCACGAAGCACCTGGGCCTGGTGCAGGGTAGCTCGGTGCGGGCCAAACACCTGGGCCGCGATATTGCCGCCGGCCTCAAGAACCTGGTGGGAGGCGAGCTGAAAGGCTACACGGAGCTGCTACAGGAGGCCCGTCAAGAGGCCACCAATCGCATGGTCCAGGAGGCCCAAAAGCAGGGGGCCAATGCCATCGTCAACATTCGGTTTTCGACCTCTTCCCTGGCCCAGGGAGCCGCCGAAATCTTTGCCTACGGCACCGCCGTACGGGCGGAGTAGCCATGGATGGACTGGTTATTCTGACCGTGCTGCTGGGGATTGGATATTTCTTTGGCACCCGGGCCGAACAGCAGCATTTTCGATCGCTCCAGCAGCGAGAGCGGGCCATCCAGGGGCTAGTGCTCAGCGTTGTGGACGGCAAGCAGCCCATCCCCGACGCTCTCCAGGGGCAGCTGTTTGTGGGCAGTGTGGTGATTTCCTCCGACTTTTTCAAAACCTTTGTGGCCGGTCTCCTGTCTCTGCTGGGGGGGCGCATTTCTGTCTACGAGGGCCTGCTGGAGCGGGGCCGCCGCGAGGCTCTGCTGCGCATGGAGGAAGCGGCCCTGGCCTGGGGGGCGGAGCGGGTGGTGAACATTCGCATTCAAACCGCCGAGCTCAGCGCCAACGGCGGTGGGGGCGTGGTGGCGGTCGAAGTGATCGCCTACGGCACCGGGGTTCGGTAACGGCCCCTTTGCTCCAATAGTTATGTCTCCCCAGGGGCAGATGGGTTGAGCCGACTGGCCCAGAGGGTGGTGCCGACCACTAGCCCGCCCCCCACCAGGGTGCGCAGGTTGGGCACCTCCCCCAGCAGCAGCGCCGCGAGACCAATGCCGTAGACGGGTTCTAGACCACTGATCACGCTGGCGGTTTGGGTGCGCAGCACCGCCAGACTCTCAATGAACAGGGTGTGGGCCACGGCGGTACACAGCACCCCCAGCACCAGCAGCAGGCCCAGGTCCCTCGGGGTCAGGGTGAGGCTGGCCAGGGGGGCGATCGCCAGCAGACTGAGCCAGGCAAAGAGATTCTGATAAAAGGCGATCGCCCCCGCCGCATAGCCCTGGCGGTACCCCTTGTTGAGCAGCTGCAGCAGCGCAAACGACAGCCCCGACAGCAGCCCCCAGATTGCCCCCAGGGTGGTGGCCGAACCCAGCCGATAGTCAGGCATGACCAGGGCAACCCCGAGCACGACCAGGGCTGCGATCGCCCCATCGCGCCACCGCCAGGGAGTCCTAAACAACAGTGGCTCCAGCAGGGTGACAAACACCGGAAAGCTCGAGAAGGTCAACAGCCCGATCGCCACGGTGGCCAGCTGAATGCTGCGGAAAAAACTCACCCAGTGGAACGCCAGCAGCCCCCCCAGCAGCGCCAGGCCCAGCAGATCCTGCGCCGACCGGGGGCGAATGCCCTGTCGCCTGCCCCCCGCAGACAATCCCGGAGACAACCCCAGGGCCAGCCCCAGGGCCAGGGCGGCAAAGCCCGTGCGCCCCAGCACAATCACTGTGGCAGATAAGTCCAGAAATTTGCCAAAAAGCCCCGCCAGACCAAAGAGAAAAACCGAAACATGGACCTGAAGCAGGGCGGTTTTAGCCGAGGGCATGGTTGGATGGAGGTAGACGGTAACCGGTGAAGGGGCGCAGGTGAGGGAGTGCTAGCCTAGCCTACCTTTTCCTATCTACCCATCAAAACCCGGTTCTAACCATACCTTCAGGCTGGCGGGGTGGGCCCGATCGCCCTCGATCACAATGCCGCGATCGTTGGCGGCCAGGTGGCGAGCGATTTTGTACACCGACTCGATCTCCGCCGTTGCCCCGGCCCGTTCCGCCAGCGCCCCAAGGCCCAAGGGTTCCTGTGCCTCGCGCAGCACCGTCAGCACCCGCCGCTGGAGGTCGAGAATCGTCGCCGCCGCCTGCTTGCCGGCCTCAACCCCAGGCTGGTGGTAGGCGTTGATATTGACCAGTGAGGCGTAGAAGCTCACCGCCCGCTCGTACAGGGCAATCAGCCCCCCCACAATGCGCGGGTTGACGTCGGGGATGGTGATCGTCACCGAGTCTCGACCGTTGTCGTACAGCGCGCTGCGGGTGCCGTAGAGCAGCCCGTTGAGGTAGTCGCCGGAGGTAACATCGGGTTCCACTTCGATGTCGTCCTGGTTGGGCAGGTCGTCGAGCACCTCAATAAAGGTGGCAAAAAAGTTGGGTACCCCATCCCGCAGCTGCTGCACGTAGGCGTGCTGGTCGGTCGAGCCCTTATTGCCGTAGACGGCGATGCCCTGGTGCACCACGGCTCCGTCCAGGTCTTTTTCCTTACCGAGGGATTCCATAATCAGCTGCTGTAGGTAGCGGCTAAATAGCAGCAGACTGTCCTTGTAGGGCAGCACCACCATATCCTTTTCCCCCTTGCCGTTGCAGGCGTGGTACCAGGCCATCGCCAGCAGGGCGGCGGGGTTTGTCTTTAGATCGGGAACGCGGGTGGCCTCATCCATCAGCTTGGCCCCGTCGAGCATGGCCCGAATATCGATGCCCTGGAGGGCTGCGGGCAGCAGGCCCACGTCTGACATCACCGAAGTGCGACCGCCAATCCAGTCATACATGTAAAACTCCTTGAGCCAGCCCTCCGCCTTGGCCACCTCAATATCCATCTTGCTGCCCTCCATGGTGATGGCCACGGCATGGTCAACGAAGTTGAGCCCCAGTTTTTCGTAGGCGGCTTTGACCTCCAGCATGCCGTTCCGGGTTTCGGGGGTGCCGCCCGACTTGCTGGTGTTCAGAATGAGGGTGGCCGGCAACTGGTCGAGCATGCGCGTCATGGTGCGGCGCATGCCCGCCGGGTCGGTGTTGTCGATAAAGTGAATGGTCATGGGGGGCAGGTCGGGCGACAGCGCCTCGGCCACAAACTGGGGCCCCAGGGCAGAGCCGCCAATGCCCACCGACAACACATGTTCAAACCTGGGGGCTTCGGGGGGGCGAATTTCGCCGGAGTGAATTTTGGCGGCAAAGTCTTCTACCGCCTGAATGTCGGCCAGAATACCGGCGCGAATCTCGGGGCTAGGGGCGAGGTCGGGGTTGCGCAGCCAGTAGTGGCCCACCATGCGGTTTTCGTCGGGGTTGGCGATCGCCCCGCCCTCCAGCGCCACCATATCCGCAAAGGCCCGCTCAAATTTGGGGGTGATGGCCGCCAGAAAGCCCTCGTCAAAGCGAATCCGGCTGATATCTAGGTAGAGCCCCAGGCCATCGTGGTAATACAACCAGTCTTGGTACCGTTGCCAGAGGGATAGGGTCATGGGAATGTCCTCCGAAGGGTGAAGCAGCGATGGGCGGGCCAGGTACTCCCAGGTGAAGTTTAGTATGCCGAACCTGCCGTAGGGAAAGATTAAGCCGCGTCAAGAAAGCGCTGAATTAGCTTAGGGGCAGTTGAGCCCATCGCAAGAGGAGCGACGGCATATTATCAAGGACTCTGACCGATTCTCGGGGAGTCTTAGATTTCCCATATATTTTTCCTATATGTTTAAACTCAGAATTAATCATTCCTTACTTGAACAGCTTAAGTATCTAAGCAGGCCAGTTTTATGCGCGAAAACTTTACCGATGAAGAATGGACAACATTGCTTCAAGCACCCATGCAAGCCGTTATGGGCGTGTGTCTGGCTGACCGCGTAGACCCCGTCTCCTTTTTGCAAGAGCTTAAAGCTGGGGTGGATATTGTAGCCGGAGAGCTACAGCGCAGCGATGTGGTGGGCGAGTTGGCCCCAGTTTTGATGAGTGGAATCGCCGAGCTCGATGCGGCTGATGCCCTACAGGGGGAACAGCTGTTGCTTAAGAAACAGTTCGAGCTGCTAGGGCTGATTCAAACCTTCAAAAGTTCTAAGGAAGGTCGAGACTATGCGATCGCCCATCTGCAAAAAGTCGTAGCCATTCTCGACACTAAGGTGACCGGCGTGCAGGCTAGCGAAGCTAAGCAGTGGCTGATGTCGGTGGCCGTTAAAGTCGCCGAAGCTCAGCGCGAAGGCGGCATCCTGGGCATTGGGTCGAGCCGCATCAGCGAAAAAGAGAACGACGTTCTCAAGAAAATGAGTGAAGTCCTCGGCGTAGCTTACTAGGCCAGAACCGAGGTCAATAGGTAGATCACAGCAACCCTGTTGCCAGGGTATAGCCACCTTTGGTAATCGGATACGATGCAGAGCTAGATTTACGTTTACTCAGACATCTAGCCGTTCGCACTATATTTTGGTCGAATGTTAAATAAGATCGTAGCATATGCTACTTTATGACCATAATTTAGGTGCAAGGAGTCCTGCGGGCTCCTGTAGCTAAATCGTTCTTAGCCCCCATCATTTACCTGTGTGAGGAGAAATGCCATGTTCATCGGATTTTTAATTAGCGTCGTCGTTCTGGCCGTCAGCCTGCTGATTATTTCCAAAATCCCCCCCATTGGGGTTGAAATTGATAACCCTATCAAGGCTTTGCTAGCAGGCGCTATTATCGGAGCTTTTAACGGCATCTGGGGCTTCTTCCCCGGTGTCCTACGCGGATTTTTCGCCGTTATCAGTCTTGGGCTCATCCCGCTGATTGGCTCCATTATCGTCTTTGGCCTATCGGCCTGGTTGATCGAAGGCTTCCGCCTACGGTATGGCATTTGGAGCGCTATCCTGGGTGCGATCGCTTTGGCTATCATTAGCTCGATCCTCAACACCATCCTGCGCTCGGTTGGTCTAATCGCCGTTTAGGTACTCAGTTAGAGTAAATTCTACTTGAGCAAAGTACAGCCAGAAGGTCCCCCTTCCCCCATTATCAAGTGGGGTAAATAGTAAAGCTGTAACGGCTAAAAATTGGGGTGATGTGAACTGAGCAAACCTGTACTTCACTGAATCGAGAGCCGTTCTGACTAACAAAAATGCTCTGAATCATAGGATTCAGAGCATTTTTGTTAGGTGAAATGCCAAATTCTGGGTACAACGCCCATAATTGAAGCCTAAATCATTGATGCTCTTTTGCCGTTGGCTCGGCGGGCCGCCCACCCAGCAAAGGCCGCCCCAGTTGCAAACATTAGCAGGCTGTAGACTGCCGCCGGAATGGCAAAAACTGGCTGGTTGAGCAGGGTGGGAGCGCTGGCGATCGCGATCGCCAGCGTGCCGTTTTGAATTCCGACCTCTACTGTAATGGCAGTAGTGCTAGGCTGATCTAGCTTGGCCAGCCGCGCAATCAGGTAGCCCAGGGCCATCGTCCCTAGGTTGAGGGTCAGAGTCGCCAGCCCCACTTGGGCAAAGAAGCTCACAACACTAGTCCGCTGCTGCACCAACAATCCAACGATGATCAGCGCCAGCAAAAACAGCGATAGCCATTTCACGCCTCGCTCTACTTGGCCCGCAAAACGGGGTACATAGTGGTGCAGCGCCATGCCAATCGCCACCGGAATAATCGTGATCACTGCGATCTGAACCACCGTCGCTACTAGGGGCAGCCGCAGGATGGTCGCCTCACCTAAAAACGCCCCCATCGCCAGATTCACCACTATAGGAATGGTAAATACTGCAATTAAACTACTGATGGCTGTCAGTGTGATTGAGAGGGCCACATTACCCTTCGCTAAGTAGGTAACCAGATTTGAAGTCGGCCCCCCGGGACAAGCCGCCAAAATCATTACCCCTACCGCCAGCTCAGGGCTCAGGGGGAAAATTGAGGCTAGCACAAACCCGATCATGGGTAGCATAATCAACTGGGCCAGTAGCCCAACAATCACGGCCCTAGGATAGGTCAACACCCGAGTAAAATCTTCTAGTCTGAGTCCCAGCCCCATACCTAGCATTACCGAAAACAAAGCTAGGGGCAAAAATACCGCCGTTAAGAAGCTCGATTCCATCACACCACCCACTATTAAATGTGGGTAGTTTAACCAAAGACCGAACCCGCTTTAAAGCATATTCCCCTTATCCTGGACTGCTCCATCCATAATCAACTGGCCCATGAGCATGACATCCAGAAGGCGGCCTCATAGACGATCCTAGGCGAAATACGTAAACATGCTGACCATAAACCCTAGAGCAGCGAATACCAAGCCCGCGCCGATTAGGTTGGTCTGTAGAGCCGTGAGTCGGTAGGCCGGGCGCAGCCAAAATCTCAATAGTTGGCTGACCCGAGGCATCACCACCCAGGTCAAAATCGAAGACGTGATGAGGTTATTGATCACCAAAGATGTGGCCATGGGCCAAGACTGCATAATGCCTAGGGTGCTAAACACCATGCTCTGAACCATGATTGTCGGATAGAGCCCTAGCACTACTGCCAGTACTTGCTTCCAAGGTGGTGGCCCAAGGCTGTGCTGCTCGGCTCCACCTGTTTGACCTGAAAACCACCCCTCCAGCCCAGTGGTGAACGATTTATATCGGTAGGCCAAAAAAGTATCACGCCCCTGTTCAAAGAGAGCTGCGCGATCACTAGACTTTAGCCAACGATTCAGCTCCTCTGGGGTTCTGAAATGGACGATGGCATACCATTTCACGACCCCATCGTCACAGACTAATGGGGGGCATAGGTCAGTGCGAGTATAGCCATCAAAGGTTCGAGCCTTGGATACCAGGCGATCGTACCACTGGCGAAACAGCGATTCGGCCTTTCTGCCGCTGGGCACAATATATTCCACGATGAAGGTGGAGTAGAAATAGTCGTCTTGGGAAACCTGAGCGCCTGGGTCGTTGTCCGAGGGAGCAACCATAGTGATTTAGTAATGAAAGAAGAAAGCCCGAGCCGCAAAAAAGCCCCCCAGCAGTAAAACCCAGAGTAGGTACTGCTTAATGGTTTTAAGCTCTGCCAAGATTTGCCCTGCTTGGGCCGCAGTCATCGGAGCAGAGGTCTCCATGGATGACTGTTCCGCATCCCCGGCCGCGCTAGGGGGCGTTTCGTGGCTTGTTATCCCGGCGGTGGGTTGTTCGCTAGGAGCTGAGTCCGCCATAACTCTCTTGACCATAGGTGAATACCTCACAAAGGTACTATTCCATGCCAAAGGACTCAAGCACAGGCACAGGCACAGGAGAGCCTGGTTTGAACACCCAGCACTCACACCTACAGACCAGAAACCTTAAGATTGTGTGGCAAACTAACCTAAGACTCTTAAAAGTACGTAACACTTAATTAGTGAAGACCCATCTCTACCGCTTTGGCCCAAGAGACTCTAGATAAGCAAGCCGAGGACCTGAGCAGCCTGCTCAAGAGGGCTGCTCTGTCCGCTATCACACTGGTTGTGGCCATTGTTTTCAGCGTGGTGGCGGTGCGCTACTCCCAGGCGTCAGATCCCTACATTCGTGAGGTGCTCTCCCTGCAGGGCGACCACACTCGAGGCGAAGCTATCTTTCGCATGAACTGTGCAGTCTGTCATGGCATTGAAGCCACAGGTGAAGTTGGGCCAAAGCTATTGGGTGTATCTGACCACAAAACTAGAGTGGGCCTCATCAAGCAGGTTATCAGCGGTAAAACTCCTCCCATGCCGCAGTTTCAGCCCGAACCGCGCGAAATGGCTGACCTACTCAATTATTTAGAGCAGCTCTAGGGGGCAGGTGGAGCGATCGCCCCAGGGTCAGCCATTGCGAAGGAGTTAACAGATTTATCCCCAGAGGATTAGACCGGCTGGAAATTTACCAGCTGTTACAGGCAATTATGAGAGATTCAGCGGCTCTCCTCCATTTCACAGCCCGGGTCTCAGTTTCAGCCGCTTGGCCTGAATCGGGCTCAGACCTCTAACCCCTTTTGAAATGGACCTTCAGACGGCTGTGACGACGGCGGCCAGGAACATCTGAAAATTAAGCTCTGCCGGAATATTTGTTTACAAAACTCCATATTTACGGTAGTGTAGTGATGCACAGGTAACAAATCTAAACATTTGTCCTGTGTACCTTGCAAGATAAATACCAAGGACTAATACATTATGACCACGACTCTACAGCAGCGCGAAAGCGCTTCCCTGTGGGAGCAGTTTTGCCAGTGGGTCACCAGCACCGAGAACCGCCTGTACATTGGCTGGTTCGGCGTATTGATGATTCCCACCCTGCTCGCTGCCACCACCTGCTTCGTAGTAGCCTTCATCGCTGCCCCTCCCGTCGACATCGACGGCATCCGTGAGCCCGTAGCCGGCTCCCTGATGTACGGCAACAACATCATCTCCGGCGCGGTTGTGCCGTCTTCCAACGCCATCGGCCTGCACTTCTACCCGATCTGGGAAGCCGCTTCCCTGGATGAGTGGCTGTACAACGGTGGCCCTTACCAACTGGTGATTTTCCACTTTCTCATTGGCGTCTTCTGCTACATGGGTCGTGAGTGGGAACTGAGCTACCGCCTGGGCATGCGCCCC
>JBGSNT010000188.1:0-12400 GCA_041739575.1 Nodosilinea sp.
ATCTGTTTGAGGAAGAAATTGGCAAAATGCTTCTAGAGCGGAACGTAATTAAGCTTGTATCATTTAATCCTGAGCAGGAGATAATCACACGATGGATACCTTAGAGGGCTATCGCCAAATCATTCGAAATACGCTAATGCCCTATACCCGCATTGCCTACGCTAATGTGGATGTTCGCAATCTTGCGGCCTTTGATGCTGACAGCGACCAATACGTCATTCTCTCTGAGGGTTGGAATGATCAGCGCCACCACCATGGTTGTTTGATTCACGTTGAAATTCGAGACGGTAAAGTTTGGGTGCAACGTGACGGCACCGAGGATGGCATTGCCGATGAACTGGTGGCAGCGGGCATTCCGGGAGCAGATATTGTGCTCGGTTTTCAGGAACCTTCAGTTAGGCCCCACACAGGGTTCGCAGTAGCTTAGCAGCAGTTTATTTAACACCTGATTAACCCTACTGAATCAGACTGATAAGTTGACCTTCTCCCAGCCCCCCAGTGAGTAACCCGCCATGATTATTGATGACCAGCATTACAACGTGATTATTGTCGGCACCGGGGCCGGGGGCGGTACATTGGCTCGCAAGCTGGCCCCCTCGGGCAAGCGGATTTTGCTGCTAGAGCGCGGCGACGCTATGCCCCTGGAGGAGCAGAACATCAGCAATGTGGATATCTTTCAAAAGCAGCGCTACCACGCCCCCGAACAGTGGTACGACGGCGAAGGCGAGCCCTTTACCCCGCAGATGGAGTACGCGGTCGGCGGCAACACCAAGATCTATGGTGCCGCCCTCCAGCGGATGCGAGAGAAAGATTTTGAAACTGTAGCCCATCAGGATGGCATTTCCCCCGAGTGGTGCCTGAAATACGCCGACTTTGAGCCCTACTACACTGAGGCAGAGGCCCTGTACCAGGTGCACGGGCAATCGGGAGTAGATCCCACGGAACCTTCTCGCAGTGGGGACTATCCCTATCCAGCAGTAGCCCACGACCCCACCATTCAGCCGGTGGTGGAGGGCATTGCCAAGCAAGGCTGTCATCCCTATCCCCTGCCCATGTCCCTATCGCTGCGGGAAGATGACCCCACCGGGGACGCTGAGGTCTTCGGCGTCAACCCGGCGCTCGATTTTGGCAATGTCACCCTCAAGACCTCGGCCAAAGTGATGGGCATTCTCACCAATCCATCGGGCACGGCAGCCAGGGCGGTGCAGGCTGAGGTCAACGGCCAGCCGTACATTTTTATGGCAGACATCATTGTGCTAGCCTGCGGAGCCATTAACTCGGCGGTACTGCTGCTGCAGTCGGCCAATGAGAAGCACCCCAACGGTCTAGCCAATGGCTCTGACCAGGTGGGCCGCAACCTGATGAAGATCAGCATGAGCTCGATTGTCGAGGTGACGGCGCAGCCTAACTCGGGCAAGTTCCCCCGCTCCGTGGGCGTTAACGACTACTACTGGGGTGACAGCCAGTTTAACTACCCCATGGGCCACATTCAAAACATGGGCGGGGTGCTGCAGGACGCGATCTTTGCCGAGTCGCCGCCGGTGCTGTCGCTGATTACCAAGTTCATGCCCAACTTTGGGCTCAAGCAGTTAGCGACGCGATCGATCGCCTGGTGGGCCATGACCGAGGTGCTGCCCGACCCCAAAAACCGGGTGGAGATCAAAGACGGCAAGCTCTACATTCACTTTGCGACTAACAATGCCGAGGCCCACGATCGCCTGGTGTATCGCTGGCTGGATGTGCTTAAGGCAGTGGAGAAAGACAGCAGTCTATTTTCGCGATCGGGTATGCACCCGCGCGGCGAAGTTCCTCTGCCGGTAATGGCTAACCAGTGCGGTACCTGTGTGATGGGCACTGACCCGGCCACCTCAGTGTTGGATGTCCACTGCCGCGCCCACGAGTTGGACAACCTCTACGTAGTTGACAGCAGTTTCTTCCCCTCCAGCTCTAGCGTGGGGCCAGCCTTGACGGTGATTGCCAACGCCCTACGAGTGGGCGATCATCTGCTGGAACGGCTGGGCTGAGGGGCGATCGCCCGTTGATTTGACGATTCTATAGGGATCACGTCGAGCTATGCAACCAGGGTGACGAGGCCAGTATCGAGGTCGTAGCGGGCGCCGACCACCTGGAGCTGGCCCGCCTGCTGGCGATCGCGCACCAACGACGACCTCAACACCTGCTCCACCTGGTATCGAACATTGGCCGAAACCGCATTGTCCACAGCATCCCCCGGCTGCCCCTTGACCTGATTCACCGCCGGCAAAATGGCCTGTACAAAGGTGCCGATGTCTCCCGGCAGAGGTTTATTCTCCACCGCCGCCGTCACCGCGCCACAGCGCTCATGGCCCAGCACCATGAGTAACGGGGTTCCCAACAGCTCCACGGCGTACTCAATGCTGCCCAAGACTTCTGGGGTAGCAATATTACCTGCCACCCGCACGTCAAAAATATCCCCCAGCCCCTGGTCGAAGATAATTTCGGCGGTCACCCGTGAGTCGGCACAGCTGAGCACCGTCGCGAAGGGATGCTGGGCCTGGGTCAGTTCCAGCACGCGTTCCTCCGATTGGTCGGGGTGCTCCAGATGGTGGCCGGTAAATCGCTGGTTACCCACTAACAGCCGTTGCAGAGCCTCCTCGGGGCTCAGAACGGAGGCCAGGGGAGGGGCCGCCGCCGCTGAGTTGGCGGGCCAGAGGGATGAACCGAGGGCCGCTAACCCTAACAATCCGCCACCGCCTAATTTCAGGACCCGACGGCGAGTCATGGCCCCATCACAATGTTCCATAGTCCCATTCCTACATCGACGCCACGCATTTCATCGAGCGAATCTCCATCACATCGGAGATGTAACAGGTACCCCCAAATTTGTTCAGCAGGGGACGCACATGCTCGACCACCGTTTTAAGCTGCTCGGGCATACAAAACGCGATGATATAGACATTGTCGAGCATGGTCATGTCCAGGTCTTCGCTACCACCCCGCAGCCCTTCGCCCTCCACATTGCGAATCACCGCATGGCCGTGGACCCCTGATTTTTTTAGGCTGTCTAAAATTTTGGCCAGCTCGAAGGAGTTAGCAATAATCTCGATTTTTTTGACAAGGTGCATGGGCTTAGCTCCACAACAGGTTAATGCCGTATAGATAAAGTGGAATGCCAACAATAATGTTGAAGGGAAACGTCACCGCTAAGGCCGTTGAAACGTACAGGCTAGGATTCGCTTCGGGCACCGTTAGGCGCATAGCCGCCGGAACCGCAATATAGGATGCACTGGCGCAGAGCACCGCAAATAGAAGGGCGTCGCCCTGAGGCATGTTGATTACCCTGGCGATCAGCAGACCAATGCCGGCATTGAGGATTGGAATCAGTATGGCAAAGGAAATCAAGAATAGGCCGGTTTTTTGCAAGTCTTTAATACGTTTGGCGGCCACCAGGCCCATGTCGAGCAAAAAGAAGGTCAGCACGCCGTAGAACATATCCTGGGTAAAGGGCGATAGCACTTCCCAGCCGTGTTCTCCGGTGAGCGCGCCAATGATAAGGCTGCCGACCAACAAAAAAACCGAGCTGTTGAGAAAGGCATCGCGCAGTACCTCAGACCAAACAAATTCTCGCTTTTCATCCATGGCAAAGAAGTTGACCAGAATCAGTCCCACAATGATGGCGGGTGACTCCATCAGGGCCAAAGCTGCCACCATAAAGCCGTCAAAGGGCATGTTCAGCTCCGTCAGAAAGGCGCTGGCGGTAATAAAAGTAACGGCACTGATAGAGCCGTAGGTGGCGGCGATCGCCGCCGAGTCGTAGGTATCGAGCTTAAGCCGCAGAATAAAGTAAGTGTACAGCGGCACTGCACAGGCCATGGCGATCGCGGCTACCAGAGTCAGAATCACCTGCTGGTTAATGCCGCTTTTGGTCAGTTCAACCCCACCCTTAAACCCGATCGCTAGCAGTAAATAAAGAGAAAATAGTTTAGGAATCGGTGGCGGAATTTCTAAATCAGATTTGACCAGTACAGCTGTCATTCCCAAAAAGAAAAACAGCACCGGGGGATTCAAAATATTGGACATGATCAAGTTGGCATTCATGCCCACCCCTCCCAAAACCGACCTAGCCAAAAGTTTAAGAAACTTTGCATTTTGTCGCCTGTCATTGCCTTTGACCCATGATTTATCCTGTCTGATCGCCCTATGTCAATGATTTCGGGAAAATCTTTGCCGAATGAAGCGAGATCAAGCAAAGCATCCCTGGGTGGGGCGCTAACATTTTGTCTTGGAGAGAATTATGGCTTACTTTCAATATTCCAGGGATGGCTAGACCCTATTTATCTTATTTCTTTAATATTTGAACTGCCGCCAACGATGCTTCTGTCAATCGATGGACAAAGACAGGATTACAGCCGATGGCTAGGGTGTAATCCCCAGGAATGTCGTCCCATCCTCAGCAACCACAATTTTTTAGACAGAATGCTGAGCTAACGGTTTAAACTACTGTTCAAGCAGGCGGTAAAATCTGCTGGCTAACCTGGAGGTAGTGATGACAACTGATTTTTCTGTGGGCGATCGCGTTCGTTTGGTTGCAGCGCCCCCCTACTTCAAGACCGCCGACCCCATGCCCATGCTGCGCCCAGCCGATACCCTGCCGGTGGGGGCCGAAGGGGTGTTGCAGAGCCGTCGTCCTGGAGGCTACTGGGGGATCAAATTCGCCAAGGGATCTTTTTTAGTTGATAGTCAGTTCTTGGAAAAAGCAGATGCCCCGGAAGACCAAGCCACCGAGGCATCTGAGACTTAATTGGGGTGGCGCTTAGCTCTAGGCAGACGTTTCTTCTGAGGTAGCCTCTACGGCCTCTACGGTCGTCTCACCCTCCGAGGGAGTCTCAGCCGCGTCTTCGGCTACAGCCTCAGTAATCACCTCCTCAGGCACTTCTTCCTCTGCGGCCTTGGGTTTGGGCTTGGGGCCGCGCATCAGCGCTGGGGGTACGGCGGGCTTGCGGTCTTCCTCATCGCGACCCCGGCCGCCCCGTCGACCCTTGCCACCACCCCGCCGCTCGCCGCCTCTGCCGCTGTCATTGCTGCTGTCGCTACTGCTGACGCGGTCTACCCCCACCGTGATGATTTTCTTCTTGGGCTTCTCAGGGGAAGTCTCCGGAGTGTCTGACATGACTGATAGTGTTTATACGCCTTGCCGATCTTACCTCGAATTTGACCTGACGTTTTTATCTGAATCGGTGACACCCATGTGCTACTCTAGTTGAGCACGATTGAAAAGACCGGGGCGTAGCGCAGCTTGGTAGCGCACCACTTTGGGGTAGTGGGGGTCGTGGGTTCAAATCCCGCCGCTCCGATTGACTGAAACCTCGCCATTTGGCGGGGTTTCGGCGTTTCTAGGCATGGGTTCAGAAGTTGATCATTACTCAATAAGCTTTCCTCAGGAAGCCTCATTCTGTCGTCATAGAGTAGTAGGACTGGTCCGAATTTGGTCCGGCCCATCTGACTAGTTTTAGCAATCCTCTCCGCGAATGGAGCGTTGCCATGCCCCACAGCTCTGGCAAACTCATGCGAGTGCTCACCCGCTGGGCGCAGGAAACTCGCTGACGCGCCTGATTCTAGCGGCCATACCAGCCCGATCGCTACGATAGGGAAACCTCCCAGGACACCGCGATGAAAGTAAAGCACTTTCTGTCGTTTCCCTGCTGGCGATGCACTGGCTGCCCTTTGCCATTTTGGGGCTGTTTGCCGCTGTGCTATTTGTGCCCAACATGTGCAAAAAAGACCAATCCCTATCGCGCTATCCCGAGTTTGCGGACTATAAAGCGCGATCGGTGCTGCTGCCAGAGTTGTTGGGGAGTGCTGATGGTTCTCAAGCGGCTTCTACCCAGCCCCCCACTAACTGATTTACCCCCGCCAGCATACCCAAGGGTCTATGATCGAGGGGTTCAAGACCAAGCCCCCCATGACTTTATTTACTCTGCGCTCCGCCACCAAAGACTTTGGCATCAAAGAAATTCTCCGCGATGCCAGCTTTAGCCTGGATGAGGGCGACAAGGTGGGCCTGATCGGTACCAACGGTTCCGGCAAATCGACCCTGCTGAAAATGATTGCGGGGCTAGAACCCTTCGACGGCGGTAACTTTTGGGTCAACCCTGGGGCCAAGATCGTCTACCTGCCCCAGCAACCAGACTTTGAGGCCGATCGCACCGTACTTGAGCAGGTCTTTGCCGACGCAGGCGAGCAGATGGCCCTGATTCGCGAGTACGAAGATATTTCCCACCACATGGCCCAGGGCACCGGGGATGCCGATGCCCTGATGGCCCAGCTCTCGACGGTCTCCGAAAAAATTGCCGCCGCTGATGCTTGGGATCTAGAAACCAACGCCAAGGCCATTCTCAGCCGGTTGGGCATTGATGACTTTGATGCCAAGGTGGGAGATCTGTCGGGCGGGTACCGCAAGCGGGTGGCGATCGCCGCCGCCCTCCTCTCTGACCCCGATGCCCTGCTGATGGACGAGCCGACTAACCACCTCGATGCCGAATCGGTGGAGTGGTTGCAGAGCTACCTAGGCGGCTTTCGCGGCGCGCTGCTGCTGATCACCCACGATCGCTACTTTCTCGACCAGGTTACCAACCGCATTCTTGAGATCGATCGCGGCGACCTTTACGGCTATGCGGGCAACTATTCCTACTATCTAGAGAAAAAAGCTCTCTCTGAAGCTGCCGACCAGAGCAGCCAAAGGAAACACGCCGGAGTGCTCCGTCGCGAACTGGAGTGGCTCAAGCGCGGTCCCAAGGCCCGCAGCACCAAGCAAAAGGCCCGCATCGATCGCATTGGCGACATGCAAAACCGCGAGTTTAAAGAATCCCTCGGCAAGGTCGATATCTCCACCGTCGGTCGCCGCATCGGCAAAAAGGTGATCGAGCTGGAGAATGTCTCGAAAAGCTACGGCGATCGCCTGTTGTTCAAAGACTTCACCTACGACTTTGCCCCCGACGATCGCATCGGCATCATCGGCCCCAACGGCGTCGGCAAATCGACCCTGATGAACGTAATCACCGGGCGGCTTGAACCCGACACCGGCACCGTCGACATTGGCACCACCATCCACGTCGGCTACTTCGACCAGCACTCCGAAGACCTGTTTGCCAACCCCAGCCAGCGGGTGATCGAATACCTGAAAGAAACCGCCGAGCTGGTCACCACCAACGACGGCAGCGTGATCACCGCCTCCCAAATGCTGGAGCGGTTTTTGTTCACCTCCAACCAGCAGTACGCCCCGTTGGAAAAACTCTCCGGCGGCGAGCGGCGGCGGCTATTTTTGCTGCGGGTACTGCTCTCGGCCCCAAACCTGCTAATTCTCGACGAGCCCACCAACGACCTCGACGTGCAAACCCTCGGCGTGCTGGAAGAATACCTGGAAGAGTTCAACGGCTGCGTGATTGTGGTTTCCCACGATCGCTACTTCCTCGATCGCACCGTCAACACTATCTTTGCCTTTGAGGGCAACGGCGTACTGCGCAATTATCCCGGCAACTACTCGGTGTATTTAGACTACAAAAAAGCGGCCGCAGAGCAGGGGAAGGGGGAAGGGACCAGGGTGAAGAGTGACGAACAGAAGGTGAAGGGTGAAGGGAAGCCAATTACCTCTGCCAGTTCTGAGGCTAAGCCCAAAAAGCCTTCCTACAAAGAAAAGCGCGAGTACGAACAGCTCGAAACCCAAATTCCGACTATGGAAGCCGAAAAAGAAGCCCTGGAAAAACAGCTCTACGGCAACCCACCCAGCGACTACAGCGAAGTCGCCAAGCTCTCGGAGCGACTGGGCGAACTCACCGCGATGATTGACACATCTACTGAACGCTGGATGGAGTTGGCAGAGCGGATGGAGTCGTAGTTTTGCAGGGAAAGTGAGGCAGAGCTGTTTCATTCTAAAAATGGTCTTGAGCGTGTCTAGGCTAAGCTGCTGCCCCAGGGGTCGTATGCCCGTTTCCAGCAGGATGCCCAGGGGGTAGCCCCGCAAACCCTTGAGCAGTACGCCCGTGGAACCGTGGCTCAGGTGTAGGCAATCCGAGCACTTCAGATGGGGCAGCCGCAAAGGGTGCCGACTCGCGCTAAGGGTTAGAACGATTCTCTTTAGGCCTGTTTACATCGGTTATCTTTGGTCAATAGTGTAGTGGCTGCATTTTATAGTGTGCGTTAACCAGGCGTAGCGTACCCGATGTAAAAGGATTGTGATTACCCTCAAGGCGTCTCCCTCAGGGCGGGTTCAAATTAAGCAGGCCAGATTGCAGCGAGGCTGGGCCGCGAGCGATTTTCGCTGGATGCAAGCGGCCAGCCAGGTCCTTGGTACCGATTGGGAATCGGTGGGGGTGCTGGCGGCGGGCATTTCTGAGGGGACCTGGAAGCGCTTTTTGGCCGGTAAGGTCGCGATCAATGCCGAAGCCTTTCGGGCCTACTGCGACGTGCTCGGCCTGGACTGGCAGGCCGTAGCAGAAAGAGATCCCGAGGGGATCGCGGCGGCCCAGAGTGGGGCGGCGACCACTGCGGCCACTGCGACCACTGCGGCCACTGCGGCCACTGCGGCCATTGATCCTACGCTCTCCTCTGAGCTACCTCTAATCTTCACCGACTGGGGCAGCGCCCCCGATGATGGGTTTTTCTACGGTCGTCAGAGCGAACTAGACACCCTCCAGGGTTGGGTGTTGCGGGATCGCTGCCGGTTAGTAACAGTGCTGGGCATGGGCGGCATTGGCAAAACGGCGCTGTCGGTGCGGTTGGCGCGGCAGATTGCGGGGGAGAGGGGGAGTGATGGAGTGGGGGAGTCGGGGAGAGGGGAAACCCCATCACCTCATCACCCCATCATCCCGTCACCCCATCATCCCTTTACCCACATCCTCTGGCGCTCCCTCCGCAACGCCCCACCCCCCGAAGACCTACTAGCGGATCTGATCCAGGTGCTCTCGCACCAGCAGGAGCGCGATTTGCCGATGACGCTGGAGGGGCGACTGGGGCGGCTGCTGCACTATCTGCGGCAGGGGCGCTGCTTGGTGCTGCTCGACAATGCTGAGTCGATTTTGCAGAGCGGCGATCGCACCGGGCGTTACCGCCTTGGGTTTGAGGGCTACGGCGAGGTGCTGCGCTGCGTAGCTGAGACCGCCCACCAGAGCTGTGTGATCGTCACCTCGCGGGAGAAGCTGAAGGGGCTGGCCGCCTTTGAGGGGGAAACCTTGCCGGTGCGATCGCTCCAACTTTTTGGCCTAGAGCAGCTCGACAGCCGCGCCCTGTTCAACGCTAAGGGGGGCTTTCAGGCTACAGAAGCGCAGTGGCAGACCCTGGCCGATCGCTACGGCGGCAACCCCCTAGCCCTGAAGATTGTGGCGTCGTCGATTGGCGATTTTTTTGGCGGCGATATTGCCCAGTTTTTGGCGGTGTCGCAACAGGGCGGGTTTCTTTTTGACGACATTCGCGACCTGCTCGACCAGCACTTTGAGCGGCTGACACCCCTAGAACAGGCGGCGATGTACTGGCTGGCCATCAACCGAGAGCCCTCGGTCATTGCCGATCTCCAGGCCGATTTGTTGACCCATGTGCCCCCCCGCGACCTGTGGGAATCGCTGAACTCGCTCCAGCGGCGATCGCTGGTGGAGCGCAACGGCGACGGCCTGACCCAGCAGCCGGTGGTGATGGAATATGTGGTCTGCCAGCTGATCGATCGCATTGCCGACGAAATTGCTGCCCAGGAGCCCCAGCTCCTCATCAGCCATTCCCTGACCAAGGCCCAGGCCAAAGACTACCTGCGCGAAACCCAGGTCAACCTAATTCTCAAGCCGATTGCCGACCAGTTGACCAATCGCCTGGGCAGCGCTGAGAATATTGCTGCTTGCCTGCAACAGATGCTAGATGCTCTTCGCGGCGGCACACCCCAGTCCATGGGCTACGCCGGGGGCAATGCCCTGAACCTACTGCTGCAGTTGCCCGTCGATATTGCGGGTTATGACTTCTCAGCGCTGACGGTGTGGCAGGCCTACCTACAAGACGTGAAATTGCACGGGGTCAACTTTGCCGGGGCTGACCTGACCCACTGTGTGTTTACCGAATGCTTAGGCAACGTGCTGTCGGCGGCCTTTTGCCCTACTGGGCAGCGCCTGGTCACCGGCGACACCGATTGCCAGGTGCGGGTGTGGGATGGGCAAACCGGGCAGCTGTTGCTGATCTGCCGGGGCCACGAGAACTGGGTGCGGGCCGCCATTTTTAGCCCCGATCGCACTCTAATGGCCAGCTGCGGGGCCGACCAGACCATTCGCCTGTGGACAGCGGCGGACGGGGTGCCGGTGAAAACCCTGACCGGCCACGGTCACGAGGTGTTTGCGATCGCCTTTAGCCCGGATGGTCAAACTCTGGCCAGCGCCGGGGGCGACAACACCGTCAAGCTGTGGGATGTGCAGACGGGCACCTGCATTCAAACCCTAGAGGGGCATACCGACTGGGTGCGATCGCTCGCTTTTGCCCCCTCCATTGCGCCATCCATTGCGCCATCCGGTAGTACCCTACTGCTGGCCAGCGGCGGGGCCGACCACCGCATTCATCTGTGGGATGTCGCCACGGGCACCCATTTACATACGTTAGAGGGCCACAGCGGCTGGGTCCATGCCCTGGCCTTTAGTGGTGACGGGCAACTGCTGGCCAGCGGCAGCGGCGATCGCACCATTAAGCTCTGGGATTGCCGCTGCTGGGATTGCCTCGCCACCTACACAGGCCACAGCGGTAGCGTCTACAGCGTCGCCTTTAGCCTCACGGGCGACTGGCTGATCAGCGGCAGCGGCGATCGCACCATTAAACTCTGGGATTGGCACACCGATACTTGCCTGCAAACCCTCTACGGCCACCAAAACGAGGTGTGCGCGGTGGCGGTACACCCCGACGGTCGCCGTCTGGTGGGGGTCAGCCTCGACCAAACGGTGAAGCTGTGGGATGTCACCACCGGCCACTGTTTGCGCACCTGGGATGGCCACACCGATTGGGCGTTGCCCGTGGCCTTTAGCCCAGACGGTCGTACCCTGGCCAGCGGTAGCAATGACAAAACCGTGGTGCTGTGGGATTGGCGGACTGGAGAGCAGCTTAAAACCCTGAGCGGCCACGGCGATTTTGTGTACGACGTCGCTTTTAGTGCCGTTCGCGGAGCGTCTCCATGGGAGAACGGCCAAATTCTCGCCAGCGGCAGCACCGACTGCACGGCGCGGCTGTGGGATGTAGAAACCGGACGCTGCTGCCAGGTGCTACAGGGTCACGGGGACTGGATCAATGCGATCGCATTTCACCCCAGCAAGCCAATTCTGGCTACCGCCAGCGCCGACCGCACCGTCAAGCTGTGGGACTGCGCCACGGGCCAGTGCCTGCACACCTTGAGCCAGCACATTGCCAAAGTGCTCGGCGTGACCTTTAGCCCCGATGGCAGTTTGCTCGCCAGCTGTGGAGCCGACCAAACTATCCAGCTTTGGGATACCGCCACCGGAGATGCCCTCAAGACGCTGGTGGGCCACAATAGCCGGGTGTGGTCGGTGGCCTTTAGCCCAGATGGGTGCACCCTGGCCAGCAGCAGCACCGACCAATCGGTGCGCCTGTGGGAGGTGGCCACGGGGAAGTGCCTTCAGGTGCTCAAGGGCCACAGCAATTGGGTGTTTGCGGTGGCCTTTAGCCCCGACGGCACCCGTCTGGCCAGCGCCGCCCACGACCACCAGGTGCGAATTTGGGATGCCCAGACGGGGAACTGTTTGCAGGTCTGCGAGGGGCACCAGCACCTGGTGTCTTCCCTGGCCTTTAGCGCCGATGGCGATGTGATTGCCACCGGTTCCCAAGACCAGACGGTGCGAATTTGGGATGCCCAGACGGGGGAGTGTTTGCGAGTGCTGATTGCCAAGCGCCTGTACGAGGGCATGAACCTGGTCGGGGCAACGGGGCTGACCCCGGCCACGCGGGCAACGTTGCAGATGCTGGGTGCGATCGGTGGTTAACAGTCCGTTGAGATGTCTTGAGTGAAAAATAAGGATCAGCCATGGGGAATTGATCGAGCATCAGCGGGGCGTCCCGGTCTTCTGCTACGATCTAAGTCCGACAGCTAGAAGGCGGCCTGTGGCAGGGCTTTAAGCTCATCATTAGGGATGCCCAACGAAGGCTTGTCGGGGTGGTAGGCGTAGGCAATCAGGCCCGAGACCAGGTTGACGAAGAAGTTGAAGGGACTGCGGTGACGCGAATGTATGCCTTCGGCACGCTTTTCGAACAAACGGACATTCCGCAGGTTGATCAGCCAGTCAGATAATAGTTTTGGCAGGGAACGCCGAGGCACCTCAAGACCTTCAGTCGTTCAGGGTTTAAATTAGAGATGTGAACGTGGCCGTTGAGCACGACGCGGTGAATGGCCTGA
>JBGSNT010000201.1:0-6134 GCA_041739575.1 Nodosilinea sp.
CTCTGTATAGGACACAACTAACAGCCGCCCCTGGCTGGATGTGCCAATGATCAAGCATCGCTCTTCATTTTCAGAATGGTCAGGGTCGTAGACGTCAACGGGGTGTCCAGGGCAACGGACATGGGCAAACAACCGCGATAACGCTAATGTCAGGATGATAATAAGGTCAACAATGCTTTGATGTTTTCTCAACCGACCCGTAAGCGTTTTGGCCAGCACTGGCTTACCGACGAGAGGGTGCTCCACCGCATGCTGGAGGCCGCCGCAGTCACTCGCCAAGACACGGTGCTGGAAATTGGGCCTGGCACCGGGGTGCTGACCCGCTGGCTGCTGCCTTTAGCCAATGCGGTAATTGCCGTAGAAATCGATCGCGACCTCTGCCGCAAATTAGGTAATCAGTTTGCCAAACACGACAACTTTCGGCTGGTGCAGAGCGACATTCTCGAGCTTGATATTGCCGCTGCCGCCCAGACCAAAGACTTTGACTTTGGCCTGCCCAACAAAGTCGTAGCCAACATTCCCTACTACATCACCGGGCCCATTTTAGAGAAACTACTGGGCACCCTGGCGGCCCCCAACCCAATGCCCTACGACACCATTGTGCTGCTGGTGCAGAAGGAGGTGGCCGAACGCCTGTATGCTCGGCCAGGCAGGAAAGCCTTTGGGGCGCTGTCGGTGCGGGTACAGTACCTGGCCGACTGCGAGTTGGTCTGCCCGGTGCCCGCCCGTGCCTTTCAGCCGCCGCCGCAGGTAGACTCGGCGGTGGTCAAGCTCACCCCCCGCCCCCCCGCTACCCCGTCTGACGATCTGGAGGGTTTTGACCGCCTGGTGAAGCTGGGCTTTGGCAGCAAGCGCAAAATGCTGCGCAACAACCTCAAGGGCATCCTGGAGCGCGATGAGCTAGAAGCCATGATGACCCACCTGGGCATTGAACCCACGGCCAGGGGCGAAGACCTCAGCGTTGAGCAATGGGTGGCGCTGAGTAATACAATCCTGAAGCACCTCCCCTAATGCTCTATGCGCCTTTACTCGATGCTGGCCGCCGCCAAAATTAACCTGTATCTCGAAATTGTGGGCAGTCGCCCCGACGGCTTTCACGAGCTGATTATGGTGATGCAGAGTGTGAGTTTGTGCGATCGCATCACCGTGCGCAGCATCGGCGTCGATGAGATCCGCGTGCGCTGTGACCACCCCCTGGTGCCAGCGGATGAGACCAATCTGGCCTATAGGGCGGCAGCCCTGGTATCTCAGCGCTTCCCCGGCGTGCTCGAAAAGCTCGGCGGCGTAGAAATCACTATCGAAAAGCAAATTCCGGTGGGGGCAGGGTTAGCGGGGGGCTCCTCCAACGCCGCTGGGGTGCTAGTGGGGCTAGACCTACTGTGGAATTTGGGCCTAACCCAGAGCGAACTGCAAGCGCTGGGGGCTGAGCTGGGGTCAGATGTGCCCTTTTGCGTATCGGGGGGCACCGCGATCGCCACTGGCCGTGGTGAACAGCTCGATCCGATCCCTGGCCTCGACAACCTCCATTTGGTGATCGCCAAGTACGGGTCAGAGTTTGTCTCGACCCCCTGGGCCTACAAAACCTACCGAGCCGAGTACAGCAACACCTATTTGCCCGATGCCCAAGGATGGCAAACACGGCAAGCAGAGGTGCGATCGGGGGAGATGGTGGGGGCCGTGGCCCAGCGTAATGGTGCGGCCGTGGGCCAGCACCTCTACAACGACTTTGAGAAAGTAGTGCTGCCCGCCCACCCCAAAACCGCCGCCCTCAAAGCCACCATGGCCGAGCTGGGCGGCCTGGGCACGCTGATGTCGGGGTCTGGCCCCTCGGTGTTCACCCTGGCCCCCTCTGAGGCAGAGGCAGAGAACCTGGCGACGCAGCTGCGGGCTGCTCTGCCCGACCCGGATCTAGGGGTGTGGACGGCGCGATTTGCCTCCAGCGGGGTGCAGCTGGACGGATAGCCGCACCCCGGGAATGTGGCCCGATGCCGGAGCGGGGAAGAAGCAACGCTAGAATAGGAAGACTGTTCTTAACCTATCGGGTTTGTCTATGTCGGTTTTAGCTGCGATCGCGGTCATTGCCCTGCTGGTAGCCGTCCACGAGGCGGGGCACTTTATGGCCGCTCGGCTACAGGGCATCCACGTCAACCGCTTTGCCATTGGCTTTGGCCCCATTCTCTGGAAGTACCAGGGGGCTGAGACCGAGTACTCCCTGCGGGCGATTCCCCTAGGGGGCTTTGTGGGCTTTCCCGATGACGACCCCGAGAGCGACATTCCCACTAACGACCCCGACCTGCTGAAAAATCGGCCCATTCTCGATCGCGCCATTGTGATCAGCGCCGGGGTGATTGCCAACCTGGTGTTTGCCTACCTGGTGTTCGTGGCCCAGTTCACCGCCGTTGGCATTCCCGAAACCTTTAACCCCCAGCCCGGTATTCTGGTGCCCCAGGTGATCGCCGAAAGTTCCCCAGCTGGTCAGGCGGGCATTCGCGCTGGCGATATTCTGGTCGCCGCCAATGGCGAACCCCTAGGGGCTAGCGAAGAGAGCATCCCTTCATTCATTCAGCTGATTAAAGACAGTGCCAACCAGCCGGTGCAGCTGACGGTGCAGCGGGCCGGCCGCGAGCTCGATGTATCGGTGACGCCTGAGATTGGCCCCGATGGTACGGCCGTCATTGGGGTGCAGCTCCAGCCCAACGGCGATTTTGGCTACCGCCGACCCAACAATCCTACAGAAATTTTCACCCTGGCGGCCCAGCAGTTCCAAGACACCCTGGTGCGCACCGTGCAGGGCTTTGTGCAGCTAGCGACCAACTTTGGCGAAATGGCCAGCCAGGTGGCCGGGCCGGTCAAAATTGTGGAGCAGGGGGCCGGGCTGGCCAAGAACAGCGCCGCTATGCTGTTCCCCTTTACCGCCATCATCAGCATTAACCTGGCGATTATCAACATTCTCCCCCTGCCCGCCCTAGATGGTGGTCAGCTGGCATTTTTGTTGATCGAGGCGTTGCGCGGTGGCAAACCCCTGCCCGATCGCATTCAAGAAAACGTCATGCAGACCGGGCTGGTGCTGCTGCTGGGGCTGGGGGTATTCCTGATCGTGCGCGACACCACCCAGCTCGAAATCTTCCAGAATCTTCGGTAATCATTCCCCAATTCCGTGGGTCAATTAGGTTTTCGGTTCACAGCGCTAGGTGAACTGGGGGTTATGACCCACGCTACCCAGCCACCCCTCTACCCCCTACCCACCCACTTATCCCCCCCTCCATGCCCAACCAGCGGCGAGCCTCTAAAAAGCAGCGGGCGCTCGAAATTCTTCTCCGGCTCAAGCGGCTGTACCCCGAAGCCCCCTGCTCGTTGGACTACGAGAACCCGCTACAGCTGATGGTGGCGACCATGCTCGCCGCCCAGTGTACCGACGAGCGGGTGAACCTGGTCACCCCTGCCCTGTTTGCCGCCTATCCCGATGTCTATGCCTTTGCCGAGGCCGACCTGGCGGATCTGGAGCGCCTGGTCAAATCCACCGGGTTCTACCGCAACAAGGCCAAGAATATTCGCGCTGCCTGCCAGAAAATCATTGCCGAGTTTGGCGGCGAGGTGCCCCCCCGCATGGCCGATCTCGTCACCCTGCCGGGGGTGGCCCGCAAAACCGCCAATGTGGTGCTGGCCCACGGCTTTGGCATCAATGGGGGCGTCACGGTAGACACCCACGTGAAGCGGATTTGCAACCTGCTGGGGCTGACCAAACACAGCGATCCCGTCAAAATCGAGCGAGACCTGATCAAGCTGCTGCCCCAGCCCGACTGGGAGAACTGGTCGATTCGGCTGGTGTACCACGGCCGGGCGGTGTGTAACGCCCGCAACCCTAACTGCGGCATCTGTGAGCTAGCCGATCTCTGCCCCTCCGCCAAGACTGTCCCGGCTCTGAACCCCATGCAAGGGATGGTTGAGTCCTAGGGATAGGTCTTCGGTCTATGCTGGTGGAGGATGCGGCAGGATGGTTTGTGGGAATGCCTCACCTCGGGAAGTTTAATTATGGCTGACCTCTATGCCACCGATTTTTACGCTTGGACTCAGGCACAGGCTAGCTTCCTGCGCCAGGGCAAGATCGACGCATTGGATGTGGTGAATCTGGTTGAGGAAATTGAGTCGTTGGGCAGACAGCAAAGGCAGGAACTCAAAAACCGGCTAGGGGTGCTCATAGGCCATTTGCTGAAGTGGCAGCATCAATCTAACCATCGCAGCAAGAGCTGGAAATACACTATCCAAGAGCAGCGGCTGCAAATTCTAGATTTGCTCGACCAAAACCCTAGCCTCAAAGCTCACCAAGACGAAGCCGTAGCGAAGGGCTATCAACTGGGGCTGCTTCTAGTGGGGCGAGAGACCCCGCTTGACCCTAGCCTATTGCCTCAGACCTGTCCCTTTTCCCTAGAGCAGCTTCTCAACAGCGACTTTCCAGCCGATCTAGATTCTCTATAACGAGCAGGACCAGGCTTGGCTCAGTTCCTGGTTTTCGGTGGGGGTGGCCTTGGACTGCGCCAACTCAGGGGAAATCCGGTTGCTTTTTGAGTCAGGCTGGCTTGGTCAGGCTCAGCAGGCCCACGCTGACGGTGACAAGGAGTACCCCTAAGCCTTGAACTAAAGACAGCTGTTCCTGTAGTACGCCCCAGGCCAGCACCGCTGTTAGCGCCGGGTTAGCGGCCCCCAGCATGGCGGCAGCGGTGGCCCCCACAACGCGAATGCCCAGGTTGTTGAGCACATGGCCGGTCAGGGTGGCGATCGCCGACAGCAGCCCACCCACCCACAGCGCTGGCCACAGCAGCCCCTCCAGATCTCCCGGCCATAGCACCAGGCAGGCCGCCGACAGCACCAGCGTCACCGCAAAGCTAACCCCCGTAAAGGGCACCGGATGAAAGGTTTCAAAGGCCTTTTGGGCGGCTACGGTGTAGAAGGCGTACACCACCCCTGAGGCCAGCCCAAAGGCCACCCCCAGCCAGCTCTCGATCGCCGCCCCGGTCATGGGAATGGTCAGCCCGCTGCCCAGTAAAATGAGCCCCAAGATCGCCCAGCGGCTGGGGCTGGGGCGATGGCCAAACCAGTACCAGGCCATCAGCGCCGTGTAGACCGGGAAGGTAAAAAACAGGGTCAGGGCAATGCCCGCCGCAATTCGCCCCACCGCCACGTAGAGCAGCGCCAGGTAGGAAAACATCAGCAGGCCCCCCACCAGGGCCAGGTAGAGTTCGCGGCGGTAGTTTGCCGACCCCAGACGGCGCAGATCGGCCCACATTGGGGGATACACCGGCGGCAGCAGCAGGGCCATCATCGGTACCCCTACCACGGTGCGCATAAACATCAGTAGAAACGAGTTGGGCAGGGTAGGCTCCACAAAGCCGCCGGTATCGATCCAGCCCAACAGGCTAGAGGGGGTAAACAACACCCGGGTGATCAGGTTTTGGGCCCCAAAACAAACCGTCGCCAGAAATATTAAGACGTAGCCAACCATGCCGCCCCCTAGAATAATTGAGGGATGCCCCTGGTCTATGCTCCATCCCAAACCCTTTCTACGGTAGTCGATAGCTGGCCACCCGCACCACCAGTTCGCCCTCCTCGGGGTCGTGGGTAAACACAAAGCTGCCCGCCTTCGTTTCGTGGCCCGAGAGAAAGTCGATTTGCTGCTCACCGGTCTCTTCATCCACGTCCACAATATCTAGGTGGGCCGTGACCTGCACCATGCGGGCAATGCGGCCGCCGGTGTTGGTAATGGCAAAGGGTACGTAGTAGCGGCCATCGGTGACACGCACCGCCTCAGACACCGCCACCGAGAAGGCGGGTGGGCGGTTTTGGTTGGTCTGCCAATCAAAGCAAATCAGCCCCACCAGCCCCAGCAAAATGATCGAGGCTAGGATAAAGGTCACCCATTCGGCGGCAGAACGCTGGGTAAAACGGCCAGAATCATCGGCGGGGCTGGAGCGATCGGGGTCCTGCGGCATAGTCATTAGATTAGGGTTTGCTGAAAAAGTCAGCAAGGGCTGGATAGTGCCTTTTGGTTAGGCCCCTGCCGGAACGCCCATCGCCGCCCGCCAGTGAGCAACCCTCCATGCCCTGAGTTGACCGATTTCTTTGGCGAGATAGCGGTG
>JBGSNT010000209.1:0-28588 GCA_041739575.1 Nodosilinea sp.
CTCGGGACCCCACAGCAGCAGCAGGGAGTGGCCCAGGCTGTTGGCGGGGGTCGAAACGGCCACGGTCAAAAAGTTGGCACCTTCGAGGTACGACGACGCGAGGCCGTGGGTGTACCAGGAGGTGACAAAGGTGGTGCCGGTTAGCCAGCCGCCCACCGCCATGAAGGCGCAGGGAAACAGCAAAATGCCGGACCAGCCGATAAAGACAAAGCGATCGCGCTTTAGCCAGTCGTCAAGGACGTCGAACCATCCTCGCTGGGCTTGCGCGCGTCCCATTGCTATGGTCATGTCAAATCCTCTTTATATGACATCCAATCCATAAGGTCGCGGCTCTATTGGATCCAGGACAGTTTTAGATATAAACCAGGCCCGGTAGAGCATTACCTCAGTGCAGGGGTTAATAACTACTAAGTATTCCAGAAATTAGGGTCAGAGAGAAAAATATTCCTGTCCTCGCCCCAATTGCAATGCCCTGCTTGAGTCGCACCAGCAGCCTGAGAAGCTGAGCTTCAATAGGCTAGGTTTCTATTTATGATAAGGAGTGTTCTAATTTTTTACAATCTGACACGTAATTTCTCAGGCCAGGAGGGTGAGGGGGTTTGCCCCAGTGGCCGGGATGGCTCCCTGGACAACCTGGCCCACTGGGGATCAGTCGAGGGATAAATCGGGCTAGCCCGATGAACAGGGATGCTGATTCAGTGTTTATATGGAGTAACGGTCGGCGGTAAGCCCCATCCGCCCATCTTCTTAGCTCGCTCATCCCGCCGGCTTGATGCAAGGAAGCGGTAGCGCCTGGACAGCCCTTAGACTACCTATCCACTGTTTTCTTGCCACTTTTTATAGATATAGCTGATTACAATCTATGACCGCCTCCACGTCATCAACTCAATCCCAAACCCTCAAGCGCTCTGTGCTGGGGGCTCGTCGTCTGAGCAATCTTTTCTGGGCCACGGTGCTTACCCTGGGCGGCTTGGGCTTTGCTCTGGCCGGAGCCTCTAGCTACCTCAAGGTCAACCTACTGCCCTTTGCCGACCCAACCCAGCTGGTGTTTATTCCCCAGGGGATTGCCATGGGGTTTTACGGGGTCATCGCGATTGGGTTAGCCACCTTTCTCTGGGTAGTGATTAGCCTGAATGTGGGCGGTGGCTACAACCAGTTTGACAAGGGCAGCAACCAACTTCAGATTGTCCGGAAAGGGTTTTGGGGCGAAAATCGCCGCATCGAAATTGAGCACCCCCTAGACGACGTGACGGCGGTACGGGTAGCCATCAAAGAAGGGCTAAACCCCAAGCGGGCTCTCTACCTGCGCATTAAGGGCCGTCCCGACATTCCCCTGACGCGGGTGGGGCAGCCGATTCCGCTATCCGAGCTGGAAAATCAGGGGGCTGAGCTGGCCCGATTTTTGCAGGTGCCCCTGGAGGGGCTGTAGGCCTCTCTACCGTTCAGCCTGAAGGACGGTGAAACCGGTTGACGATCCCTTGAGATAAGATGGTGGGTCGGTTGAATTATTAGGAAGCAATGTAGCAATGGCTCTACCTATGCGCCCCTTGACTTTGGCTCTGGCGACTCTGTTGACGCTTTGGCTAGGAGCCTGTGCCAGCTCCACCAATTTGGACTCTACGACGAGTGAGGCTCCTCCTGCCCCCGGCGTGGTTGATGTGGCGGCCATTCCATCGGGCTTGCCTGTGCTGCAGGGGACGGCCACCGTGGAGATGATTGTCAACGGCAGCCCCATTGTGATGGAAATTGACGGGGTCAACGCGCCGATTACTGCGGGTAACTTTCTCGACCTAGTGAATCGTGGCGTCTATGACGGCCTGGTGTTTCACCGGGTAGTGCGCGATCCAGAGCCCTTCGTGGTGCAGGGCGGCGATCCCCAGAGTAAGGATCCCAACGTCCCTGCCCAGCAGCTGGGCACCGGTAGCTTTATCGACCCGGACAGCCAGGCCCCTCGCTATATTCCCCTTGAAATTAAGCCCGCTGGAGCCGCCGAACCGATCTACAGCAAAACCTTTGAAGAAGCCCGGATCGCTGAGGCTCCCGAACTGCCCCACACCCGAGGAGCAGTGGCCATGGCGCGATCGCAGGCGGTAGACTCGGCCTCGGCGCAGTTCTACATCACCCTGGCGGAGCTGCCCTTTTTAGACGGCAGCTATGCGGTGTTTGGTTACGTTACCAGCGGCATGGACGTGGTGGACGCCATTCAGCAGGGCGATCGCATTGAGTCGGCCCGAGTTACCGCCGGCTTGGAGAATCTCAAGACTGAGTAGGCAGGTATCTAGGAGCCAGGAGCCAGAAGTTCAGAAGGTTGTTGTGACGGGGATGGGGCTGATGACAGCCCTTGGCACTACGGCAACGGCGACCTGGGCAAACTTACTGGCCGGGAAATCGGGGATTCGTCTGAGGCAGCCGTTTGCTGAATTGCCGCCTCGGCCCCTGGCGATGGTAGGGGATGAACCTGCGGATCTGGAGGATTTGCTGGGATTGGCGGTGGCATCGGCGATCGCCGATGCCCGTCTTACCCTGCCGCTGCCTGACTGCGGCGTAGTCATTGGCTCTAGCCGCAGTTTTCAGGGCCGTTGGGAGCGTATGGCTCGCCAAGCATCCTGGGAGAACTATCCCTGGCTCGACTGTCTGCCTCACATGGGGGCGATGTCTGTAGCCCGACAGATTCAGTCCCTGGGGCCGGTGCTGGCCCCAATGGCGGCCTGCACCACCGGGCTGATGGCAATATTTCAGGGGTACGAGCTGGTGCGGCGGGGGCAGTGCGATCGCGTCCTAGTTGGTGCCGCCGAAGCCCCAATTACCCCCCTGACCCTGGCAGGGTTTGAGCAATTGGGAGCCCTGGCGACGACGGGCTGCTATCCTTTTTCCCCTACCCGAGAAGGCCTGGTACTGGGTGAGGGGGCGGCTGTGCTGGTGCTGGAGTCGGAGTCTGCCTTCATAGGGCGAGGTGGCCCACCACCCTACGGCTGCATTCTAGGGGCGGGGTTTAGCGCTGATGCCTACCACCGCACCGCACCCGATCCAGCCCAGGTGGGAAGCCGTCTGGCCCTGAACAATTGCCTATATTACAGCGGGTTAAGCCCTGCCCAAGTGGGCTATGTTCATGCTCACGGTACGGGGACGCGGCTCAACGATGACCACGAGGTGCAGCTGTTGACTGAGGGATTCTCTCCCCTACCGTGGATGAGCTCGACTAAGGGGGCGACGGGGCATACCCTGGGGGCATCGGGGGCGATCGGAGCGGCATTTTGCCTGCTGGCACTGCGGCATGGAGTGCTGCCACCCAATGTCGGATTTTGCGGTCAGAGCATTTACCCCAACCTGGTGACTGAGCCAACCTCCTCCGCCTTGGATGCGGCTCTGTGCTTTAGCTTCGGCTTTGGGGGCCAAAATGGCGTGCTGGCCATGGGGCGGTAAACCTGAGCGAGAATCTAGATGTCGTGGGGACGGGGATCATTGGCTTCTAGCGATCGCAGGGCCTGTTTAACGATCGGCAAAGGTGAATCCTTCAGCCAGCCTTCTTGGATAAAGGTGGCGTAGGTGCTGGTCTCAATGGCCAGCAGTTTTTCTTGATGCTGCTGACGAATCAGGTCTTCAATCTGGGGATTGGCGATTTTAAAATCGGTCATGGTCTCCTGCACTGCTTGAAGCTGTTGTTTGACCGCATCTATTTCCTTTTCAAACCGATCTGAGCTGATGGTGATCCGCACTGGGTCTTGGCTAAGGTGATTGAGCACCTGGGTTAGCGCTGCTTTCTGGGCCTGAAGCTCTAGATATTGCGTGTGAACCTGATCGTCTTCGAGCAAGTTGAGGCTATCCAGCAGGGGCTTGGTGGTCAACCCCTGCACCAACAGCGTAAATAACACTACTCCAAAGGAGTTGGAGATAATTTGCTGGCGATCGCCGATCATCTCAGGCAGGCTCAGGGCCAGGGCGATCGCCACCGAGCCGCGCAGCCCCACCCACCACAGCACCGTCTGCTCGGCCCAGGGAATCGGATTGCGGGTGATGATGCCGCTGATGGCGCTAAAGCCGAATATGGCGACGGCGCGGGAGGAGAGGACGGCGGCGATCGCTACCAAACTCGTATCGATGTGCTCCAAAAAGTAGGGAAACAACACCTGGTCGCCCAGCAGCAAAAACACGATTGAGTTAACCAAGAAGATCACAAATTCCCAGAACTCGATCATGGTAGGCCGTTTTTGGGGGCGAATATCCGGCAGCAGACTGAGGTTGCCAATCACCAGCCCCGCCGCCACCACCGCAATCACGCCAGAACCACCCAGATCTTCGGCCAGCAGGTAGGCTCCGTAGGCGGTCACCAAACTCAGGGATTGCTCCACCCAACCCAGATCGTAGCGCTGGGTCAACAGCGCCACGCCGGTGCCAATGGCACAGCCCACCCCCAGGCCAATGACGCTCACCACCAAAAATTGCAGCACCGTGGTCGCCAGATCGATGGGCTGCGGATCGAGCGCCTGCTCCAGCAGGACGCTAAAGGCCACGACAGCCGCCCCGTCGTTGAACAGGCTCTCTCCTTCGAGCAGGGTGGTCAGCCGCTTTCCGGCCCCTACCTCGCGAAATACTCCCAGAACCGAGGCCGAGTCAGTGGCGGCCAGACAGGCTCCGGTAAGTAGGGCCGTAGTCCAGGGCACCTGCATCCAGTGGTGCAGCGCCCAGCCAATGCCGATGATAGAGACCGGCACGCTGCCAATGGCAAACAGGCTACTGGGCACCAGCTCGCGCTGCAGATCGGGCCACTTCATCTTCCAGGCCGCCTCAAATAAGATTGGCGGCAAGAAGATCAACAAAATCATCCCCGGTGACAGGTCGATCAGGCGCACATCGACCAGGGCCAGCCCTAGGCCAACCACCAGCAATAGCAGGGTATAGGGCACCTGGCGCAGGGGAGAAAAGATGCGCGGCAGGCTGGCAGCACTGAGGGCCACTAGCAGCACGGGTAGAAATTCTCTCAGGTTGCGCTCAATGGCCAGGTCGGTCGCATCGGTGAGCAGGCTCATGACCACCGGGGCGGCCCAGAAATGGAAAATCGGATCTACCACAGCACAGGGCACTCAACAGCAAACGGCCTGTCTGGCCTAGGCTTAGCTTACCGGTAGGCCGCTAAAATCAAAGTTATTCAGCAACCGAAACGCGCGATCGCTCCCATTAGAAGGCGGAGATGCCCAAATCAGTTTCTGTTGCATAGGTTGGCGGGAACCCAAGCTATCGGCATAACATCCCAATTTGGCGATAAGTAACAAGGCTCAATCATTTATAAGACGGTGCGGCTTCCTCATAATCGCTGAAAACTTTGATTGGCCAGGGTTACAGATGCTTAACATATTTGACATTCAATTCATCCTACCGACCTATTCACCATCCGCTGCAGGCCCTGGTTCGGTTGTAAGTAGGAGGGCCAAATTAAATTTAGCTTAGGTTGCCGGGTTTCGACTCCGCTCAACCCTCCGCCCAGCAACGGATCGAGCATTGAGCAGAGTCGAAATGCGTCTTATAGATAATCAGACCTACTTACTTAGTCCTTGATTCCAAGGTATTTTTTCGGTTTTCTAGCACTTTCTGAAACAACAAGATTGTTCCTAGCAAAGCTAAAACATCTATGGCTATTAGTATCAATCGCTCCTTTGAGCTATTGGTAGTATCGAAAACAGGGAAAATCATTGCTACCAATTCCGAAATTATAAATGCCCCACCAGGTGCAAAAATGCTTAGGGGACATCCCAAAATCACTGTCTGAGTAGAGATCGTGCTTCTGTAAAAGCTCTCCCATCGGTTCTCTCCAACTTCAATTTCTTCTCTGATGTATTGACCTAGCTGTCTCCCTCGTATATCGTTTTGCGCCCAAAGCATAGAAAAACAAAATGCTAGAGGTGGATATATTGCGGAAATCAACATATTCTTACTTTGCACCCCTGCTCCAATCAGGACACCTGCGAAAGTCAAGGTGATTTGGATGAGTTGTTGGCGCAATTCGATTCGCTTTAATATTTCAGCCCTACATTGCTGATATTCAAGCTCCAGAAATTTCTGCGGTTCTATCGTAGCTTCGTTACTCATAATTTAAAGGGCTTTGGATGACTTGACTAATTTCAAGCTAACGATTTCGCGCACCGGATGCAGATCATTGCTGCATCTCCAAGCAACAGGCTAAATTCATTCCGGTGCAGCGAACTTGTTAGCCTTCAACCTTAGGACTTGGAATATGTTTAAATCTTTGCAATGCAAATAATTCAAAAAGTTAAAACTGACAACTCAAACAAACTCTTACCAAGAATTAACTGAGGCTGAATTAAATTACAGTGTGTAAAGCAGAAGCAATATAAAACCGCCATAAATTACCCAAGCAAGAGGGAATGGAATACCCAATAGAGTGAGTAGCCAAACGAATAGAAAACCCAGGGAGACTAGGATTACAAAAATTAACAGCCAAACTAGCCAACATAGCTTAGCAAGCATTACTACTAAACTGTCCTGCTGTTTTACGAGTAGTCCTTCCTCAGGTGCAACTCTTTCACCTAAGAGAATAAAGTGCGCTAATGAGTTATGATTTTGGGGCTGAATGGCAGCGCCGTGATCACCTTTAAAGTATTTATCAAAGGAACTATCCTTAGGAGCATCATCTTGAAAACCATTGTGTCCAGCAGTACCAATGTCGCTGAGTTTTAGTAACTCAAAGAAGCCCGGAAAGATGCCGACCACCCAATCTGCCGATGCTATATCATTGCGAATTGCCTTTACACGCCCTTGTTGGATCAAATTATCCCAAGGATAGTTTTTAGGAACTACACTTCCCGCAAAAGCTACATGATGCATTCTACAAGCATGATATCTTTTAAGGGCACTAGCTAATAGATATGTACCGTTACTGTGCCCAATGAAACTGATTTTAGCATTTGGATAGCGTGCGATCACCTCCGTATACCGATCCATAAACCAGCGAACGTTTACTTGTCGTGACCCCAGAAACAAAAACCTTAGCATTGGGAAATAGCCATATCCTGCTTTGATAGGAACTACAGATTGTCCAAGTTGTTGGGCAACTGACTCTACAGTTTCACCGATTCGGCTTGTCCACAAGCCCATGTCCCGAATGCCATGCATAATAAAGACAATGTGGTCTTTGGATTGTCCGACTTCATCTTCATAGGAAATCGAATCATTATCTAGACTTTCAATAGGAGATGTTAGCGCGTGATGGAATCTTTCCTTTCGATGAGAACCAACAGCAGGGTTCTTAAAGTCGCAAATTGAGGCATGTCCCGTATCTCGAATTTTTAGATACTTAAAACCTGCATCTGCAAGCACATCTATATTGTCTGCCTCTGCCACAACCTCATCAACATCCCCTAAAAGCTGAATGGTTATCGGAAGTTGGATGTTTGGAGATTGACTGAGCCGAATCCATTGAACTCTTAAATTTGCTACAAAGGGTGAACCCTGTTTCAGATGAGAGACAAACTTTCCTATTCCCAACGGTGGAAGGGCAACCCAACCTAAGCTTTGAATTGCATAGAAAAGCCAGCTCATATGATCAGGCTTAGTATTGGAAATTCCTCGGTTAAGGCCAGCCATCAAAAGGATGCGTTCAACCTTCTTAACCCATGGAAATGGCTTGAAGTTGCGGATCATCTTTTCATCATCACCATACCCCATGGCTATCAGATAGGTCTTACGGATAATTAACCCGCCTGCGCTGTATCCAATCAGAATAATACTTTCATATTCACCACCATCTGAGCGCTTTGAGCGATTTACATCAACCTCATGGATATATTCCGCCAGTTGATCTGCTACTCTTCTTGGATTAACATTTGAGACTATGTTTGAATCATACTGCGGAACAAGCAAATCAGCGTCTGGCAGAAATTCTCTGACTGCCTCACACCAGTCTTTTAAATCTCGCCCAATACCATGAAGTACAACCACCAATACATCTGACTTGCCACGAATTTCTGGATTAGTATTGCTTAGAAGTCGAGCTTTTGCCATCTTCGGGTGGTAGTTAATGGTGAAAAATTAAATCAAGAACTTTTAAGGACAGCAGACTAACGACTAAGTTAAGCGGCGGCAAACTAAACATCGCCGCACCACGAGCAACTTTTGACCGTCCGTTGCAACCGAATTGTTGGGCTGATGACGCTATCTTGGTGCTCTTCTCCAGCCTGCTGCAACCGCCTCTGATTCTGAACAAAACCACTTCTCTCCCTTGCCTGGGTCAATGATTGTCCTATCATAGTCCTCCATTCCCGAAACGTGATAGAGCTTTCTCCCAGACTCAATTGAGATATTTCCTTTGATCTCACAACCTGGTTTCGTGACAGATGTAATGAGTGAAGGTGAACGACCAGATCCGCACTGTCTAGACAAAAACACTGTGATTAGCAAAATCCCAAAACTCGAAACTGTTTCGAGTAATCCACGTTTCTTGGCTTTTTGCTTGACTGGAGCAGTCTTTACTTTTTGAGTGGTTGCAGTTTGAGAAACAACGCCTTGAATTGAAGCACCAGAAGCACGGATTTTTCCATCTGTTTCAGTGACCAACTCATAGAAAATCGTATCTCCAACTTTTGGGCGGTGACCTGTTGTTTTTATTGCGCTGATATGTAGAAAAACCTCTTTGCCGCTTTCGCTGGGCTTGATAAATCCAAAACCCCTATCGTCGTTCCACTTTACTAAGTGTCCCTTATTCAAACCAGGTTTCATGAAGAACCTCACCGTTAACCCGTCTGAGCAGCCCAGCCAAAAGAACTTGCTATATTTCTGCTCTGAAATCTAATAGACAGTTGTGATGCACCGTCCCAACCTAGAAGCTAAGCAGTCGGGTAAAGGAGGAGGGTTTAGATATGGCCCCCTCCCTCCCCTCAGAACCGTACGTACAACTTTCACTGTATACGGCTCAAGCAATCTCAATCGATCATCGATGCAGTTGTGAGTGGCAAACCAAATGGACGGCCACTAAATTGGAGCTATGGTTCGTTCCTCCCTGACTGCGCGGAATCGTGTGGTGGATGTGAACATCCTCTCCATTAAAAAGAGATTGACCACAGTTCGGACATTTAGCGGATTGCTGACGGATCACCCGTTGCGCCGCTTTGGGATAGTTTCCTATGTGCTTCGAACGTTGGGCTCGCTGCTCAAAATAGTCCCTACAGTCGGGATTATCCGGGCTGGCCTGACCCTGGATGAGGGTATGCCGTTGAATGCGAGTATAGCCGATGCGATAGAGCACCATGCCGGTGTCCTTGTCCACAAAACTCCACTGACTACCGGGATAGGCCGGATGAGTGGCCCAGTAGCGCCGGTCGCGCCAGGTGAAGGATTTGGTGGGATGGGTCTTGCTAATCCAGCGTCTGAGTTTCCAGAAGATGTCGTGTTCCAGCTTTTGGAATGTTTCCGAGCTGACGACTCCCCGGTAGTAATTAGCCCAGCCCCGGATGATGGGGTTGAGCACCTTTATCAGACCCTTGGCATTGCTGCCATGCAGCCGCTTGAGGGTGAGGCGTAATTTCTCGCGAAAGTCTGCCACACTCTGCTTGGTGGGCTTGATCAGCAGTTTCCATCCACTGCAGGTGGTACAGCTATGGCACCTTCGGCCCAAACTGTGGCGTTGAGTGCATTACTGTTTCTCTGGTGGTGCGTCGTCATCATGTGTACAAACAATCTGTACAGCGTGCTGTTAAGCAGGCCATCCAGCCGGCCGCCATCTTCAAGCATGGCAGCTGTCATACCTTTCGCCACAGCTTTGCCACTCACCTGCTAGAAGATGGCTACGACATTCGCACGGTGCAGGAGTTATTAGGCCATAAAGACGCGAAGACGACAATGATCTACACCCATGTATTAAATCAGGGCGGCAGAGGTGTCAGGAGTCCGTTAGACCTGGCTTGAGCAACGGGAGCGCCATCAGCCAAATTGCAGATTACGCTCCTCGACTGCCGATCGCACCTCATCCCCTGGGCACTCTAGACCCCATAGTCAGGGGCGATCGCAAGGGATAACAAAGCATGCTGGCAAGGGTTTGGAGTGCGGCGCTGGTGGGCATTGACGCCCTCAAGGTGGGGGTCGAGGTCGATATCTCGGGCGGTCTACCCGGCGTGGTGGTCGTGGGCCTGCCCGATACCGCCGTGCAAGAGTCGCGGGAGCGGGTCAAGGCAGCGCTGAAAAATGCCGGGTTCCCCTTCCCCATGCGCAAGGTGGTGGTCAACCTCACCCCCGCCGACCTGCGCAAAGAAGGTCCCATTTTTGACCTGCCCATCAGCGTTGGCATTCTCGCCGCCGCCGAGCAGGTGAATACCGACGCCCTCAACGACCTGCTGTTTCTGGGCGAAGTCTCCCTCGACGGTAGCCTGCGGGCGGTGGCCGGGGTGCTGCCGATCGCAGCAGCAGCCCAAAAACTCGGCATTCGTGGCCTGGTCGTGCCCACAGACAACGGGCGCGAAGCCGCCGTGGTGCCAGGGCTAACGGTCTATAGCTTTGGCCATTTGTCAGAGGTGGCCGACTTCCTCAACAATCCCTCAGGCCACACTCCAGTGGCAGTTGATACCGAACTGGTGATGAATGCTGCCCCGAATGCGCTTGATTTGCGGGATGTGAAAGGTCAGGCTCAAGCCCGGCGCGCCCTAGAAATCGCGGCGGCGGGTGGCCATAATTTGATTTTCGTAGGGCCACCTGGCAGCGGTAAGACCATGCTGGCCCGCCGGTTGCCCTCCATTCTGCCGCCGCTGCAATTTGAAGAAGCCCTAGATGTGACGCAGATTCACTCCGTTGCGGGGCTGCTGAAGGAGAAGGGCACCCTGGTCAACACCCGTCCCTTTCGCAGCCCCCACCACTCGGCCTCTGGCCCTTCCCTGGTGGGTGGCGGCAGCTACCCCAAGCCGGGGGAAATCTCCCTCGCCCATAGGGGCATTCTTTTTCTCGACGAATTGACGGAGTTTAAGCGCGACGTGCTGGAATATCTGCGCCAGCCCCTCGAAGATGGCTACGTCACCATTACCCGCACCCGCCAGTCTGTCGTTTTCCCAGCTCAGTTTACGCTGATTGCCAGCACCAACCCCTGCCCCTGTGGGTTCTACGGCGACTCGGTGCAGCCCTGCACCTGTAGCCCCCGCAGCCGCGAAAACTACTGGTCCCGCCTCTCTGGCCCGCTGATGGACCGGATTGATTTACAAGTAGTGGTCAGCCGCATTAAGCCCGAAGAAATGACCCAGCACCAGCCGGGGGAAGCCTCCGAGCCGGTGCGCGATCGCGTCCAGGCCGCCCGCCAGCGGGCCCACGATCGCTTCAAAACCGAGCCGGGTCTACAGTGCAACGCCGATATGCAGAGCCGCCACCTGAAGCACTGGTGCCCCCTCGACGACACTAGCCGCACCCTGCTGGAGGGGGCCGTGCGAAAGCTGGGGCTGTCGGCCCGCGCCACCGATCGCATTCTCAAGGTCGGTCGCACCATCGCCGACCTGGATGGGGCTGCCGACCTGCAAACCCACCACATTGCCGAGGCCATTCAGTACCGCACCATCGATCGCATGCAGTGATCCGGCGCTATTGCTCGGGCTTTGTCATGGTGCCAGGTACCCCGCCGCTATCGACTCTTCAATCACTCCCAAGACAAAGGGCCACAGCTCCGGAGCACCCTTTTCCACTGGGGCCATGCGCTGCATCACCTGGGCGCGGCTGATGCTGTGCTGCTTCCAGGTGCCGCCGCCGGTTTGCCAGTTGTGCAGCAGGGGCTGAATGCGGTCTAAGGAGGCGGCAAAGCGGGCGGTGGGGGTGGCCTGGGCCTCAAACTCGTCCCATAGCTGGCGCAGCTCCTGGCCGATCCGCTGGGGCAGCAGGCCAAAGATGCGATCGGCGGCCTGTTGCTCACGCTGGGCCTTATCGTCATGACCTGCCAGGTCATAGCAAAAGGTATCCCCCGCATCGATTTCCACCAGGTCGTGAATCAGCACCTGGCGCAGGGCCTGCTGGAGGTCCACCCCCTCGGGAGCGTACTCCGCCAGCACCAGGATCATCATCGCCAGGTGCCAGGAGTGCTCGGCACTGTTTTCGCGGCGGGAGGCATCCATCAGCTGGGTCTGGCGCAGGACCTGCTTGAGACGGTCGATTTCGATGACGAAGGCAATTTGTTGCTGAAGCCGTTGGTTGGTCATGGAGGGGAGTGTTATAATAGAGATGACTCGGACCCATGCGGTCGCAACGCCCAAATCATGTCAGGACCGGAAGGTAGCAGCATTACGGGATGCTTGTGACAGGCGTGGACTCCGGGTCTTTTAATTGCCCTGTTCCATCCTTTGAACGTCACTGCGCTACAGCGTTCAGCTTGCTAGGGTAACGTAAGATTTCTAGACATTTCCGAATCGCTTTGTTTTGTATAGCCTGGGATCAGTGGCGGTTTGGTTTTCCGCCCGGGATAGGGTGATATTTCCCCTGTTCAGAGGCCAGCGGGTTGTTTAAGCTGGCAATGTACAGCGCAATGGGGAGGCTACTGGCCATGGCTGGTTTTGGAGATCTGGTCAAAAAAGCGTTCTATTTGGGGGTGGGGGTTGCCTCCTACGCTGGAGAAAAGGCCGGCGATACGCTCAAGGACCTGCAAGAACAGACCCAATCTATTGTCAACGAACTCGTGGCCCGGGGCGAAATCACCGCTGAAGAAGCTCAACGGTTGGTCAACGATATCGTCAACCGAGCCCAGGATTCGGTAACAGCGGCCCAGGACAATCTGCCCCAGCCCCGACCGATCGAAATTTTAGATGAGGATGAGCCCGCAGCGGGTGACGCCCAAACCGCTGCCCTGCGGGAACAGGTCGCTGCCCTGCGCCGAGAATTGGACAACCTGAAGCAAAAGTCGAGTAACTAGCCCTATGGATGACTGGTCTAAGCAATTGTTAGATGCCTTTGGCGATGCGGTGCAGACCTTTACCCAGCAAATTACCGAAGATACGGAACGCTGGCTAGATGACCTAACTCAGCAGCTAGCCGATGCCTCTGATGCCTTGGTGCGCACCACCGACGACTGGGCAGAACAGGTGCAGGTCGCGATTGATCCTGAAATCGATCGCATCGTAGACGAACTAAGCGATGTGGTAGAGCCCTTTCGGGTTTCCCTGAACATTCAGATCGATGAGGTTGCCGATCAGCTCAATATCGTTCTTGGGCCCCTGGTAGCCGGGCTATCTGACATTGATCAGTGGTTTGAAGAGGTGGCTGGTCCGATCAACAGCACGGTGGAGCCGCTGCTGCAAAACTATCCCGCCTGTGTCGGCTGTCGCAACTTCTACGGCCAGGCCCACGGCGGCAATATTTTGGTGTGTGCTGTGCACCCCTTTGGCCCCGAAGAAGAACGCCACTGTCCCGATTGGGAAGCTGTTTGGCCCGACTCGTCTAATCAGTAGCGGGGTTTTGCAGAAACCCTCCAGTACCCTCTCGGGGTTGTCTTGAAAATAGCGACTGGCTTTACCCTCCGAAAAGGCTGTGCCGAGAACTAGGTTCAACTAAAGCAGGGCAAACAGCGTTTGCCCCTACGAAGTCGCCTGTTTTTGAAATGGGGAGATTGGACTCGGACTCGGTATCATACTAAATTCGAGTTATACAACCCCGATTCCAAAAAGGCCAAACCGTAGGGGCGAATGGCATTCGCCCTGCAAAATCGGAGGTGGCCAAGTAGGATTTGGTAGCAAAAGGAAACCGTTCCCTAAGCGTCATGCCGTTCCCTGAGCGTCATGCCGTTCCCTGAGCGGAGTCGAAGGGAATCGCTAAGAGGGCCCCAAGAAGCGACGCATAGCGCCACTGAGGGCCCGCTGCATCTGCTGCTTGCGTCGCCAGCGCTGAAATTCTTGGCGGTAGCTGTACTCATTGGGGCGGTAGATTCGCCAGGCATCCCAGCTGAGCTTGAGGCCCCAGGGGGCAAACACTAAGTAAAGCAAGAGGTAGGCCAGCCAGGTAATGCTACCTCCGGTTAGGGTGTTGAACCCCAGTACAAAGCCGCCAAAGATAACAAACTGGGCCAAGCCGTGCTGAAACCGCTGCCTGCGCTGGCTGTCGAAGAGCCTTTGGTCGGCAAGTTCGTATTTTTTGACGTCCCACTCGCGTTCCGCCTGGGCGAGGGTGTCGGCAGAAATCCCCAATTCATCGGCAATTTCAAGGAGTTGACAGCGGGATAACTCGCCTGATTCGGTCTGTCGAGCGATCGCAATACTCAAAATCTGCTGAGCATCTTCGGAGGCGTACAAAAACTCGCTATTGCTAGCGTAAGAATTAGTCACTGCGTCGGCCATCGCCATCCTCTTCGCCAATACTCCCTCTCTTTTTATAGACAAAATTTGGGCGATTGCGGGGCCGGTCGAGGTACGGAAAACCTATCGGCACAGGCTCTATCGCCGCAATGGTAAGACTTGAGTTAGGTCGGGCATGCTAACGGTTGGATACGCATCTTAACCATCGGAGTGTGCACTATGACCCAACTGGTACCAATTCGCCTGGAGGATGGCACCGAGATCTATATGGAGGCCACTGAGGACGTGGTCGCCCCCGACTCGAGCCCCAATGGTGCCGACCCCCACGGTGAAACCACCCGCACCGCAAAAGGGGTGAACTGGGGCACGGCCAATCAGACTGCGCAGGTTCACGCCGCCCAAAGCTTTAAAGCCATTGAAGGCACCATTCGCACCTATACCAGCTACACCATGAATGCCTTCAAAGACATGTCCAACGCCAATGTCGAAAAAGTCACCCTAGAGTTCGGCCTGAAGGTCGGCGGAGAGGCAGGTGTTCCCTACGTTACCAAAGGCACCGCAGAGAGCAATCTCAAGATTACGGTGGAGTGCTCGTTTAATTCCTAGCTCGGCCCAAACGTGGAGCCAAACTCAGGCTAGACAACAGTAAACCATCCATCCCCATCACCGGGTGGCTATCGGAAAGGGCGACTGTAGAGGCGCTGTTTCCATGGCCGCCCGGTTTTTTGTAGGCGGCCTGCAAAAAACTAGTCAGGCTGAGGAATGACCGCTGGATTGGAGCTGCGGGCCGGTTTGATCCTGGTATTTCAGCTTGGCCTGGGGGGAGAGGTAGATCAGTTGTGCCAATTCATGGCGGATGTATAATAATTGGGTGAAAACCTTGAAAAAATGCGGGTTTACCCTGACTTGCATTTATCGTTGAATGGGTTTAGGCAATTCTAGGTTCGAGGTTTTAGCTTCACCTCGGGTGCTTGAGTTTGGAATGGCTTATTTGGCCCTAGCCTGCGCGCAATTCCCGGTGCTGGGCTCCAGATTTTAGCCTCCTTGCCGATGTTTGACAGTTCCTGACAGTCCACTTAACCAAACCACCACAAGGGCATGAGATTTTGCAGGGATTGATCAAGGCAAAACCTATTTTAGTAACCTGCTGTGCTGCCGGGGGGGCACTGGTTATTTTGACGCTGCTGGTGCGATCGGGTACGGGTAGGGCACCTACTCTGCCGCCGCCGCCCAGTGCGACAGACCTCAATATTCAAACCGTGCCGGTGCCGCCGCCGCCGGAGATTGCCCAAGCCACGCAACAGGATCGTATGGAGCGGGATCTAACCCGCCAGCAGGACCTGGTCAGTAGTCTGCAAAAAGAATTAGAAGCCCAGAAGGATTTGGCAGACGATCTGAAAGCCCAGCTGGAGAGGCAGCAGACCGAAACGGAGCAGGTGGTAGCCCAGCTAGAGACCTATCAGAAGGCCGTAGAGTCGATGTCGTCCCAGCAGGTTCGGCTGATCGAGTCGATTCCGCGCAATAACGAAACCCAGACCATGCTGCTCTGGGGGATTTTGGGCTTATTTCTCGTCCTGATGCTGGCGGGGGGCACTGCCTTTGTCGTGATTGCCCTGTGGCTCATGTATATTCAGCGGCGGACCTACCAGCCGCAGCAGGTGATCTACCCCATGCGTATGCCGCCTGGACCGCATTACTACTACGAGAGGCAGCCGCTGCCTCCCCCTGTGCAGCCCCAGTCCTTTGTGCAGTACGACGTGAGACCCTACGAAGACTAGTCGGCGGGATTGGGTCGTGGCTTACTGGGTGACTGCAGCGTGGGATTGGGGGAGCTTGGGAGCTAAGGAGCCAAGGGAAGTGGAAAGGTGGGACGTCCGTCCAACTGTGCTGGGCTTGGAGCTGGGGTCGACCCAGGAGGATGGTCTATTGTCTTGGTGTAGATGTTGTCGTCAATCACCATGACCTTAACCCAGGTGTGGGGCGCCCTGTTGATTTTTGTGCTGGCTCCGGTGGTGGGCGGATTGCCCCTGACGGGGTGGTCTACCGCGCTGCTGACCGGGCAGCGGCTACGACAGCTGGGTACCGGTAACGTTGGAGTATCGGCGGCATTTTACCACGGTGGTAAAGTAGCCGGCATTGCGGCGGTGCTGCTGGAGGCGGCGAAGGGCATCGGGGTGGTGCTGCTGGCGCAGTACTACTTTCCGACCGACCCGGTGTGGGAAATTATTGCCCTGATTGGGCTGGTGATGGGGCGCTACTGGCTGGCCCAGGGGGCGGGCACCACCAATGTGGTGTGGGGCATTGCTATGTACGACTGGCCCACGGCGCTGCTGACGTTTATGCTCAGTGGGTTGGGTTTCACCATTTTTCGAGAGCGTCGTCAGGGTCGGTTGCTGTCGCTGGTGCTGTTGCCGCTGATTACGGCCCTGCGCCATCAGGATGGAGAGCTGGTGCTGGCGATGACCTGTCTGAGCATGCTGATCGCCTGGATCTATCAAAAATTGCCTGACGATCTCGATTTGCCCGATGACGAAGGACGATTGGAGTCTCGCACCATGTTTAGGTTTTTTCGCGGCGATCGCGGCCTGGTGGCCCTCGATCGCCCCCTCGATGCGGCCAAATTTGGTCACAAGGCCGCTACCCTTGGCCAGTTGCGGGCCTGGGGGTATCCGGTGCCACGGGGCTATGTGCTGCCGGCCGGGGATGACCCTACGGCGCTGCTGGCGATCGCAGAGCCGTCTCCCACCCAGCCCCTGGCGGTGCGCTCCTCGGCCCAGGACGAAGACACCGGCACCGCCTCGGCAGCCGGAGTTTACCAGTCGTTTTTGGACATCACGGACCAGGCGGCCTTGGCGGCGGCGATCGTGCGGGTGTTTTCGTCCTACAACTCGCAGCGGGCCTTGGCCTATCGACAGAGCCAGGGGCTACCGGAGCGTGGCCTGGCCGTGATTGTGCAGCAGCAGGTCCAGGGGCAGTTTTCGGGGGTGGCCTTTAGCCGCGACCCGATTGCCCGCTGTGGCGACGCCGTCGTCATCGAGGCGCTGCCCGGTGGAGCCGAACAGGTGGTGTCTGGCCAGGTGACCCCAGAGCAGTACCGGGTGCTGGTGCAGCCGGAGGATGTGCCGCCCCTGGCGGAGATTGCCGAGGCCGACTGGCAACTGTCCGATGCCCTGACGCTGACGGTAGAGGGCAGTGGCCAGGTCCCTGACCGGCTGCTGCAACAGGTGGCCTACCTGGCCCGTCACCTGGAAAGCCGTTTTCAGGGGGTGCCCCAGGATATTGAGTGGAGCTATGACGGCAGCAGTCTGTGGCTGCTACAGAGCCGGCCGATTACCACCCTGCAACCCCTGTGGACGCGCAAAATTGCCGCCGAGGTGATTCCCGGCACCATTCGCCCGCTGACCTGGTCGATTAACCGACCCCTGACCTGTGGCGTATGGGGGAAAATTTTTACGGTGGTGCTGGGCGATCGCGCCCAGGGCCTCGACTTTGAAGAAACCGCTACCCTCCACCATGCCCACGCCTACTTTAACGCCACCCTGCTGGGGGATATCTTTCGCCGCATGGGGCTGCCCGCCGAGAGCCTGGAGTTTTTGACGCGGGGGGCCAAGTTTAGCCGCCCGCCGCTGGGGTCTACCCTGCGGAATCTGCCGGGTCTGCTGCGGCTGGTGGGCCGGGAACTGCGGCTGGAGCAGCAGTTTGACCAGGCCCAACGCGATCGCTTTAACCCGGCTCGGCAAGCCCTGGACGCGGCCCCCCAAGACGCCTTCACACCCCAGGACTGGCTAGACCGCATCGCCACATTGCTCGATCTGCTGACCGATGTCACCTACTTCAACATCATGGCTCCGCTGAGCTTCGCCCTGCGTCGCGCCCTTCTGCGGGTGCCGGAGGAACGCCTTAACCCGATGCGCAATGCTGAGATTGCCGCCCTGGAAGAGTTGAGGGCGATCGCCCAAGACATTCGTCAGGTGCTCTCTGCCCCCGAGCTAGACCGCATTGCTGACGGGCCATCCCTAATGACCGCCCTGGCCGAAAGTACCGATGGTGAATCGCTGCTCATGGCCATTAGCCGCTTTATTGATAGCTACGGCTACCTCAGCCCCGTGGGCACTGATATTGCTGTGGCCACCTGGCGCGAAAACCCCGGCCCGGTGCGCGAGTTGTTAGCCCAGTTTGTGTGCCAGCCCCCTTCGCCTCGGACCGTTACTCCTACCCCAACGGGCAAAGCGGCTCTGGTGCAGCGCGGCCTAGACCTCAAGGGTGAGGTAAACACCCTCTATAACCAGCTCCTCGCCGAGCTGCGCTGGAGCATCTTAGCCTTGGCCAACCAGTGGCACGAGCAGCGTCATTTGACAGATCCCAGCGATATCTTCTTTCTCACCCTGGCGGAGATACAAAATTTGGTGCAGCAGCAGGTGCCCAATTGGACAGAGGTGCGGGGTCTGCTAGTCCAGCGCCAGGCCCAGTACGACCAGGATAAGCACATGCCCGCCGTGCCGTACCTGGTATTTGGCAATGCTCCCCCCAGCCGCGAACGGGGCTTGGCCCTCGCTGCCAGGGTACAGCAAAAGTTTAAGGGCATTGGGGCCAGTGCGGGCATAGTGGCTGGGCCCGTTCGGGTAATGACTCAGCTAGAAGCGGTGGCTGCCACCGAAGCCCCCTTCATTCTTGTGGTGCCCTACACCGATGCGGGCTGGGCACCCCTGCTGGCCCGCGCCCAGGGCCTGATTGCCGAGGTGGGCGGTCGCCTTTCCCATGGCGCGATCATTGCTCGCGAGTACGGCATTCCTGCGGTTATGGATGTCACCCACGCCACCCAGCGCCTGCAAACCGGTCAGTGGGTGCGCCTCAATGGTGAAACCGGCACCATAGAAGTCCTAGAACCTCCCACCCCTCAACCCCTCGCCCTGCAACCCGGCGACCAAACCTAGGGCCAACCATTGACGGGGGAATTTCTGGCCTTTTTGGTACAAATGAACTATTCTAGTGATGAAGGCTGACCTATTTTGGAGCCCAGTCACTCGGTTTTGTGGATATGGATGGTCACGGCGGCAGGGGGCAGGCCCTGGGTTTGATTGTTGCGCTCAGTGTAGGGGTTGGCATGATGACAGAACTGATTCAATCGGCTCCCCAGGGGATTGCAGAAGAGCCGGTGGCGGCAGCGGCCCCCAAAAATCCCTGGGTGGGGGCCTCCTTTCCGGTCGAGCGATTCACCGCCTACACTTCCCCCTTCGGCTATCGCCAGCACCCCATGGGGGGCTACCGCTTTCACTATGGCCTGGACATGGCTGCCCCCATGGGCAGCTACGTGCGGAGCTGGTGGGCCGGCAAGGTGATCCGCGTCTCAGATAACACCCCCTGCGGTACCTCTGCGATCATCCAGTCGGGCCAATGGACGCATATTTACTGCCATATGCAGGGCCAGCTAGTGATCGAAAAGGAAGGAGGGCGAGTGCTGGTGGATCGCGACGGTGGCATTGAACTGCGCCAGGGGCAAACGGTGACCTCGGGCCAGCGCATTGGTCGAGTTGGCATGACTGGCAGCACCACCGGCCCCCACCTGCACTGGGGGCTGAAGTATGACGGGGCTTGGGTGGATCCAGCCCTGGTGATCAAGGCGGGGTTCGACTATCAACAGCTACAGACGGCGCAGGCCGTAGAGTAGCCCCTGGCAAACCTGCGTCAAAAAGTCTAGATCTAGGGTTGCGAGGGTGTCGGTGGCCTGGTGGTAGTGAGGATTGCGTAGATCCGCCGTGTCGGTGATCAGCAGCGCCGGATAGCCCAGATCCCAAAAGGCGACGTGGTCGCTGCGGCGGCTGTCGGGGACCGAACGGCCCTGGTTGATCACCGGCAGCCACTGGCTCCGCACCCCGGCGGCGCGAAACCCCCGCCACAGTCCCACCATGGTGGGAATACTCTGCCACGGGCCAATTTGAGCAATGTAGTTGCCCCGGTTAGGGTAGATGCGCTCTAGCCCGGTTGGATAGGCCTGGGAGTGGGGCTGATGACAGCAGTAACCCAGCATTTCCAACGAAAGCATTAGCCCCAGGGGTTCCCTCCGCTGATGCAGCTCTGCGGCGTAGTGGCGGCTGCCCACACAGCCCCATTCTTCCAGGTCAAAGGCCACCAGGCGAAGCGGCGATCGCCCAGGCTGCTCGGCCCAGCTGCGGGCTAGCTCCAGCAGCACGGCTACCCCGGTGGCGTTGTCGTCCGCACCGGGGGAACCGGGGACCGAGTCGTAGTGGGCCCCGACCAGGATTGGGGGGCGGTTGGGGGTCTGGCCTGGCAGGTTCAAAATCCAGTTGGTGTGGGTTTTGCCCTGATGTGCAAAGGTGTGGCCAGTGACCTGGCCCCAGCGGGAAAATTCTTGCTGGATATACTGCTGGGTAAAGAAGTGCCGAGCGGAGGCCAGGTACGGACTGCGATCGCCCACCACCTGCCCCAGGTGCCCGACTAGACGATCTCGCAGAGCAGTATCCATCAGCGGTGACCCCTAGGCGGGCTTTTGGATGCCCTTGGTCAGGTCAGCCAGTTTTTTGCGGGGCAGCAGCCGGGTGGCCAGGGACAACACCTTGTTAGTGGTCCCGTGGACGGCGATGCGCTGGCCCTTTTCCATCGCCCCGTAGCCATAGACCGCCACGTCCGCAGCGGTGGGGAGCTTTTCGCTCTCAAACAGTTTTATGTCCTTGATCTCGGCTCGGTCTTGAAACTCAGACTGGGTGGGACCAGGGCAGAGGGTGGTAGCCGTGACCCCGGTACCCTCAAGTTCAGTGGCGATCGCCTCTGTAAACGACAGCACGTAGGCTTTGCTGGCGTAGTACCCCGCCATATAGGGGCCGGGCAAAAACGCCGCCGTAGAGGCCAGGTTGAGAATCCGGCCCTGCCCCTGGGCCAGCATGGCGGGCAGATACAGCCGGGTGAGGTGGGTGAGGGCCACAATGTTGAGCTGGAGCATGGCGTTTTGCTTTTCCCAGCTCGATTCGGCAAAGGCGTTCAAATCGCCAAACCCGGCGTTGTTGATCAGGGCGTAGGGGACGATGCCCTGGGCCTGAGTCCAGTCAAACAATTGCTGGCGGGTATCGGCTTCGGTGAGGTCGGCCCGGTAGGTCATGACCTGCACGCCATAGGCAGGCTCTAGCTCAGCCTTCAGACCTAGCAGGCGATCTTCGCGGCGGGCGACGAGCACCAGGTCGTGGCGGTAGCTGGCGCATACTCTGGCTAACTCGTAGCCGATGCCGCTGGAGGCTCCGGTGATGAGGATAGGCTTTGCCATAGGGTTTCCCTGGGGATGACCGGCTTAATTCTAACGATTCCACTTGGAGGCTGCGGTGCCAGTCTGGTGACTATTGCCAATAGCGATGGAGCCGGGGAGCTAATACCGAGTCCGAATCTCATACCCCCTTGCAAAAATAGGCGAATCTGTAGGGGCAAACGGCGTTTGCCCTGACCAATCAGGGGTAGCCAAATAGGATTTTTATTAGGGGGATTTTGTTTAAGGCGGCCAGGGAAGCTGGCAGGGTGGTTTAACTTTCGCCCAGTAGAGCTATTCCCCCGCCTCGGTTCTGAGCTCCTGGGCCCGCAGATAGAGCTGCACCCATTGGGCCTGAATTTGCTTCGATTTTAGCCCTAGTCGACGGGCCAGGGCGTCGAGGGGTTGCTCCTCCTTATAGGCGGTTAAAATCGCCTGTTCTTCAGGGGAGAGAGATTGCCAAAACTGGTTCCACTGGGTGGGGGTAAGGCCAAAATTGTGCTCCTTGAGGGAGGTTTTTAGCCAGCCCATCACCATGGTGGGCTGTTCCCGCAGCGCAAAAATTTTCACCGCGTGGTAGCTAATCTTTTCGCGCAGTCGATACACCTGCTGCACGGGCAAATTGAGCGTTTGGGCAATCTGCTCCTGGGAAAGGCCAGTGAGATGGAGCTCCAGCCAGCGGGCGGCGGTGTCGTCGAGGTTGCGGCTCAGGTAGTTAACAAAGGAGGTCTTGACCTGGTGCCGCATGCTCTGCTGTTCTAGCTCGGTTTGCCTGTCCTGGTACTGGTTCCAGGCTTCTACGTCGAGCAGGCTGAGGGAGTCTTCGCTATCGCCAGCGGCAATTTCGTCAGACACTAGGCGAATTAACTCCCCCGTGGGCACCTGGGTCATGCCCCCCTTCTGGCTGCGGCGCAGGTAGTTGACGAAGCGATAAATAATCAGCGGCTGGTTGCGAATGGGGCGCAGGCAATATTCCTCAATGCTGGCCAGCATGAGCAGGTTGCGCAGCCGGGAGCTGTGGGTGCAGGAGGAGATCCACTGCAGCTGCTGGGCCAGATGGCGATCGCTGCGCATCATCTCCTGAATCACCTCTTGAATCACGTCAACCACCGTGCGGCGGCGATCGCGGCTGAGGGAGATCCAGGTTTTGATCTTGTTGCGAATCAGAAAAAGACTGCTGAGGCGTTTAATCAGCCGCTGATAGCCCTGGTCTGGGCTGACATTCCAGTAGCGCTGCTGAAAAATCCGATAGCGGTACTCGATCGCCTGACGGGCGATGGCTAGTTCAGCCTCTGTCAAGGCTGCCAGCCGCTCTGGGGATTCCCCCAACAGCCAACTCACTACGCTCTCGCAGACGGATTGGGGCTGATCAGGAAAATCCTCCTGTAGCCGTGATAACCAAACCTTGGCTATGGTGTCTGCCGCAATCATGCAATCAGTCCTTTCCGCGTCTCTGGCGTTGGCGTTAGGCCCTATCTTAATATCTGTTTCCTCCAGACCCGTAATCTGGAGTCGGCTTTACCTTATTTTTTTGATAAACACTGGCTCACTTCCAAAGCTTTACACAAAATTTGCGTTTGACGCCCCTGTGGAAAGATCTTGCAAAGCCACTTCTCAGGCAACGAAAACCAGCCTGGTGTAGCTGATATGGTCACTATGCTGGTGTAAGTACTTGTACGGCTTTCTAGCTGTGATAAAAATCACATTTATCGCTCTAAAGCTCCCGTACCATGGCTTATCAGCATCTCTAAAAGCCTTTTTCCCTTGCCTTGCAATGTCTGCACGTGGGGCAATAGGCATAGGGTTTTTGCTGGTCTAGCACGCGCATCTCCACACAGGGTCTACCATGCTCATCGTCCATTCCGATAGTTCGGAGAGCGACCCCCCAGGGACCTCCCGTACTGACCTACATCCCTCTGTCAACTGCTTGATCAAGCGCTCCATAGATATTCTCGGTGCCCTAGTGGGTTTGACCTTGTTGGGTCTATTGGCTCTTCCCATTGCTTTGGCCATTTGGCTCGATAGCCCAGGACCTATTTTCTACAGGCAGAAGCGCTACGGCCTCAAGGGGCGGCCCTTTACCATCTGGAAGTTTCGCTCCATGGTGCAAAATGCAGACGATCTCAAGCAGACTGTGTCCAACCAGGCCCAGGGGCTAATTTTCAAAAATGAAAGCGACCCCCGCGTTACTCGGGTGGGTCGCTTTCTGCGAAAAAGTAGCCTAGACGAGTTTCCACAGTTTTGGAATGTGTTGAAGGGGGAGATGAGCCTGGTGGGTACCCGTCCTCCCACCGAAGACGAGGTGTCGCGCTATGCCCCCCACCACTGGAGCCGCCTAGATGTAAAGCCTGGTATTACAGGGCAATGGCAGGTGAGTGGGCGTTCGGCCATCAAAGACTTTGAAGAGATTGTCAGCCTTGACTTGCACTATCAGGCCATCTGGTCCCCCTGGTATGACCTGCAAATTATCTTCAAAACCATTGCTTTGCTCTTCAACCGCAAGGGTGCCTGTTAGGCACACAGGCCGCTAGTTCTGTGCTGGCTCGTTGGGCAACTCTGGGGGTTAACGATGTTCTCTAGGGCGGTCTACAGCCCTTTGCCCTTGACTGACTCGACCACTTGCTTAATGCCGGTCTCGACGTTGAGCCAGGCGGCATCGCGATCGCCCCACTGGGTCACGGGCTCTGCATTTTTGGGCAAAAACTGGAGCTTACTGAAGGGAGTCCCATGCCAATCCACTGGCCGCACGATGATCGGTATCACGATGGCCTCGCCGTTATTGTGGCGCTCCAGGGCGCGGGTCATTTCTAGGTCGTAGCAGTAGTCGGAGAACATAAAATCGGGGCTGACCAGCAACAAAATAATGTCAGCCCGGTTGAGGTTGTCGTCGATGTCGTTGCCCCACTCGCTGCCGGGGAGGATTCTGCGATCGTGCCAGGGTTGGATCAGCCCCTGCCGTTGCAGCAATTTCAGGTGGGTCTCTAGCTCGTCGCGCAGGGTTTCGTCTTTGTGGGAGTAGCTGTAGAACAGGCGCAGGGCTTGGCTGTGGCGATCCATTGCGGGCTGGCGGGTGCCCTCCAAATCGACCCCGTTGAGCAGATCACGCACGTTCAGACTGATCAGCCCTTCCCCGGTGAATACGTCAAAGCTGGTTTGGCGATGTTCTTCGCGCACCAGCAGTTCTTTGTAGTCCACCGTTACGTCGGGATGCCCCGGCACTGGCACCAGCTCTTTGGGCTTGAACTTAAAGCTGCGGTGGATGCGCTCAAAGTCGGAGCGAATCACCGCCAGCAGCCTGCGCCGACTGGCCACGGGGCCATCCACGCTGATGGAAACGCAGCGGTCTTGGGGGTCGGCTTTGACCAGGGCGCGGTTGCCCTCAAAGTGCAAAATCACCCCGGTGCGCCAGCGCAGCTGGTGCTCGCTCAGCACGTGGGTGCGCACAATGAAGCGGGGCAGCAACCCCTCGGGCAAAATTGGGTATTCGTAGCGAAAGTTGAGGCAGTCTGCCGGGTCAAACTCGGCGGCGGCGGCGGGCTGCTGCTTGTCGAGCAGGTCGGGGATCAGGTAGCGGTTTTCGTCTTCTTCGAAGCGAAAGCACAGCTCGAACTTGCGCATGAGGTCTAGCAAAAAGCCGTGGCGCTCGGCGGGGTAGTTGTGAGCATCGAGGTTGCGGGTAAGGCAGGCGGCTTCGAGTTCGCCTTTGCTGTGGGCTAGCTCTTCTGCGTTGAGCAGGGTGTAAATGCCGCTGGTGACCCAGTGGGGGTTGAGCACGGGGGTATCGCGCAGGCGGGGGTCGGCTTTGTCGTTGAGGGCGATGCCCAGGCTGTGGAGGTGCACCGCGAGGGAGTCTTGCGCCCCAAAGTCGGTTTCGCCATCGGTTTTGCAAATGGCCCGATATTGCTCAAAGGAAATGTAGTTGTCGGCCATTTCGGAGAGCTTGTCTTTGATCGCCACCCAACTGGCAGGGAAGGGATCGCGCAGGTGCTCTAGGGCGTCGGTTTCGCGCTCGATGGCGGTGCGGAGATGGTCGATGCCCTGGCCCGTTTCGCAGTCGGTTTGAATAAACTCGCGAATGTTGGGGAATTTTTGCTGCAATGCGCCCCGGTTGACATCGAAGGGGTGCTCTTTGATTTTGTTGAGTACGACGAGAACGGGGGAATCGCCGCCAAAGCTTTGGATGAGTTCGAGCCAGTACTCAGCATCGGCATCTTCGTGGCCCTGGCGACCGTTGAGCACCAGCAGGTAAAGGCTGCGCTCGGTGAGAAAGAACTGGTGGGTCGAATGCATGATCTCTTGACCACCAAAATCCCACACGTGGAGTTTAATGTCTTCGGAATTGTTAAGACGCATCTCCCAGGGGGTAATTTGAATGCCCTCAGTTTTTGGAGATTCAGGGTTAAAGCGTTTGTGAATTAGACGATTAACCAAGGAGGTTTTGCCAGCAGCACCAAAACCAACCAGAAGTAATTTGGCCTCGTTGAGAGGAGAATCATCTAATTTCAGTCTATAGTAATAGGCCCAAATATCTTTGGGGGCAGCAGGTCTGCTTCCTTTGCCAACTTCTTGGGAAGTAGGCCCAAGAATTTCAACAGGAAGTCCTAGCATTTTATTTTCATGCAGATAAAGCTTCCCAAGACGGGAGGAAGAACTCATTTCTTCGGGCAATTCTCGCAATTGGTTATGAGATAAATCCATCTCTTCGAGATTGAGATGATAGCAGATATTTACCGACAGAAACTGAACTCTATTGTGAGATAAATTCAGACATGTTAGAGTAGATATATCTATGATTTTTTGGGGAACAGAGGCAAGCCAATTAAATGACAGATTAATTTCTTGTAATCCTTGTATCCGAGTTATTTCATCGGGAATAACTCTTAAGCATAGGCAAGATAAATCAAGTCTTTTGAAATTGTTTCTTATAGCCTCATTGATACGCTTTTCAGCCTCAAGGTATCCTGAAGCACTAAAAACTCCAGGAATCTCTAGCTCTCTGCCAGCAAGCTCTTGTGTTGTAAGGCGTGAAAGAACATCAAGGAGGCTCAGAATACCTGGTCCAGAATCGCTTTCTGTCCATTCGAGCAGGCGAACAGCTCTAAAAGTCATTGCCGCCATCTGCCCAGGTATGATGCCAGTCGGAGGATTGAGTACAAATAAAATCTGGTTAAATGTGGCGCTTGGCAAATCTGATAACTCATCAATGAGTTTTAAACGCCTAGCATAAATAGGTGCATGGATTATGTCTGGATAAACATGCCCATCAATGATTTCCCCAAGGATCTCGACAATCGCTTCTAAGCCTGGTTCTGAATTAATTGCCCACTCAAGCAAATTAATGGTTCGGTCAACCTGAGATTTGTTTCGATCACGCGAAATCTCTAGAGGAGGGTTAAGAGCAAATAAAAGCTTTTCAAATATAAATTCAGGAAGACTATCTATAATGCTAGCTAAATGCTTTGTGTCAAGGGCTGTGGTTTTTGCTTCCAAGCTTCTCGATATGGGAGAATGCGGATTGTCAAATTCCAGAAAGGGAATTTCGCTTGACAAATCAATTGAAGCAATTTTCGAATCTAACAAATGATGTAGATGCGATTTTGCTTTTGCTAATGGGTCTTGAGCTTTCTCTGCAACTACGATCGCAGCCACCTCCACCCCCAACACCCCAGCGATCGCCTTCACACTCTCCCCACTCACCCGCTTCCCCCGCTCTGGGTGAAACAACCGGCTCACCGTGTCGGCACCCACCCCCGCCCGCTCTGCAATGGCCGCAAACGTCCACCCCCGCTCTGCCTTCGCGGCCTGTAGCAGCGACCGCCCCTCCGGGCTAGCGAGAAAACCGCGCGATGTAGACGACATAGGCGTTGGCGACAAAGAGAGCTTTGTTCAAGGGTATCCGGCGATTCCAGAAACCGGGTTGCTTTTTTGGATTTCTGCAATCCTTCACGCTTCCCAATCGGCCTGGAGTTAGATGCCCCGGAGCACAGCTTTGGCAATTGGTAGAATAGGCACAACCATCCTCTACAGCTCAGGAACCCCGCCGTGGAAACCATTGCGATTCAGGTCGATGAGGCAATCGCTAAGGCATATCGAGAAGCAGACCCCGCCGAGCAGCTCAAGATTCAGCAGCTCCTAAACCGCTGGCTAAGGCAAACCATGCAGCGCCGCCCGCTCGACACCATCATTCAAGACATGCAAACCCAAGCCCAAGCTAATGGGCTAACCCAAGATATTTTGAACGACATTCTTGACGATGCGTGACTTGAGGTTCGTTGTCGATACCAACGCCCTCATTAGCAGCGTTCTGATTGCTGCATCCGTTCCAGACCTCGCAGTTCAGAAGGCAAGACAAACGGGGGTCTTGCTTTTCTCTGAGGCGACATTTGAAGAGCTGAGCCGAGTCATTCTGCGCCCCAAGCTCGATCGCTATGTTGCCTTAGACACCCGCGTTGAGTTTGTCACCAGGCTGAGGGAAGACGCGGAGCAAGTCGATATTCAAGAACCAATCGTGGCCTGCCGGGATCCTAAAGACGATAAATTCTTAGAAGTCGCTATCAACGGCAATGCCAATTGCCTGATCACAGGCGATCAAGATTTGCTGACGCTTCATCCCTTTTGTAATCTAGCGATTGTGACACCAGCTCAATTTTTAACGATGCGTTAGTAGGATGCTGCTAGGCAACCCTAACCCCAAGTCTACGAAGCCGCTTTGTAGGGATGAATCTGTGCCAGAGCTTCGGCTTCTTCCTGCTGGGCCTGGTAGAGATCCCACCGCAGTTGTAACGTCAGCCAAAAATCGGCAGACATGGCAAAAAACTTAGCCAACCGCAGCGCTAGCCCCGGCGTTAGCCCCTGCTGCCCGCTGATCACCGCCTCAACTTTGGCGGCTGGCACATTAATTGAAGTCGCCAACGCCTGAGCAGAAAGCCCCATCGGCACCAAAAACTCCTCCAGCAGCATCTCTCCTGGGTGAGTGGGCGATCGATGGGTGGGCACTCTCATGGGCTAACCAATTCTAGTGATAATCGACAATCTCAACCTCTGTTGCTCCCTGGTCTGACCAGCTAAAGCAGATGCGGTA
>JBGSNT010000211.1:0-8776 GCA_041739575.1 Nodosilinea sp.
GGGGCGATCGCAGCCCATATTCCCCAACTTTGATACGAAACCGACTTTTCCTTGGGTAAGGGTATGTCAGAATGTAAGCGGTTTTTTGCCAACTCACCCAAGCTCTTGGAGTAGGCAGTCACGATGGATTCTGTAGAAACGCTTTATCAATACGCCTGGCTGATCCCGGTGCTGCCGCTCCTCGGGGCGGCGGTGGTGGGCATCGGCCTGATTTCCTATGGCGAAGCCACCAGCAAGCTACGGCAGCTGGTGTCCGTTTTCATTGTCTCCCTGATTGGGGCGGCGATGGTACTTTCCTTTGCAATTTTTTGGAGCCAGTGGCAGGGGCACGCTCCCTACCAGGCCATGTTTGAGTGGGCCTCGGCGGGCGACTTCCGCATAGAGATGGGCTACACCATTGACCACTTGGCGGCCCTGATGCTGGTAGTCGTCACCACCGTCGCCTTTCTGGTGATGATCTACACCGATGGCTACATGGCCCACGACCCTGGCTATGTGCGGTTCTACGCCTACCTCAGCCTATTTAGCTCCTCCATGCTGGGTCTGGTGATTAGCCCCAACCTGCTCCAGGTCTACGTGTTTTGGGAGCTGGTGGGCATGTGCTCCTACCTGCTGATTGGCTTTTGGTACGATCGCAAACCCGCCGCCGATGCCTGCCAAAAGGCGTTTGTCACCAACCGGGTCGGCGACTTTGGCCTACTGCTGGGCATTTTGGCCCTGTTCTGGGCGACCGGCAGCTTTGATTTTGACATCATGGGCGAGCGGTTGACCGACCTGGTCAATACGGGTAGTCTCAGTGCCGCCATGGCCGCCGTGTTCGCCATTCTCGTGTTCCTCGGCCCGGTGGCCAAGTCGGCCCAGTTCCCGCTCCATGTCTGGCTGCCCGACGCCATGGAAGGCCCCACCCCGATCTCGGCGCTGATTCACGCTGCGACCATGGTTGCCGCTGGGGTGTTTCTGGTCGCCCGCATGTACCCGGTGTTTGAGCATATTCCTGCCGTGATGACGGTGATTGCCTACACCGGAGCTTTCACCGCCTTCATGGGGGCCACCATCGCCATCACCCAAAACGACATTAAGAAAGGGCTGGCCTTTTCCACCATGTCGCAGCTGGGCTACATGGTCATGGCCATGGGCGTTGGGGCCTACAGTGCTGGCTTATTTCACCTGATGACCCACGCCTACTTCAAGGCCATGCTGTTCCTAGGCTCGGGCTCGGTGATCCACGGCATGGAGGCGGTGGTGGGCCACGACCCGGTGCTGGCGCAGGATATGCGCCTGATGGGCGGCCTGCGCAAGTACATGCCCGTGACGGCCTACACCTTCCTGATTGGTACCCTGGCCATCTGCGGCATTCCCCCCTTCGCGGGCTTTTGGTCGAAGGATGAAATTCTGGGCTCTACCTTTGCGGTTAGCCCGGTGCTGTGGGCGGTGGGCTGGTTGACGGCGGGTATCACTGCCTTCTACATGTTCCGCATGTACTTCTCGACCTTTGAGGGCAGCTTTAGGGGCAACGACGAAGGCATTCGCCGCGACCTCAAGCGGGCTCAGCTTCAAAAAATGGGCGCATCCCTGGGCCCTGGCGCGATGAACCCCCAGGAGCTCACCCTGGATGCCCCCCAGGATGACCACGACGACCATCACCACGCCCACGAGCCCCACGAGTCGCCTCTGTCCATGACCTTCCCGCTGATGGCCCTAGCGGTGCCCTCGGTGCTGATTGGCCTGGTGGGCACTCCCTTTGCCAACTACTTTGAGGCCTTTATCCATCCCCCCGGTGAGATTGAGGAGGTTCTGGAGGCGGCCGAGGCCTTTGACTGGAGCGAATTTGCCCTGATGGCGGGCAGCTCTGTGGCGATCGCCGTGGTCGGCATCATCATCTCGGTGCTGATGTATCGCACAAAGGTGCTGGATGCCGGTGCGATCGCGCGGAAAATCAAGCCCCTGTACAACCTGTCCCTGAACAAGTGGTACATCGACGAAATCTACGACGTAGTGTTTGTGCAGGGCAGCCGCAAGCTGGCCAAGCAGGTGCTCGAAGTGGATATCCGCATTGTGGACGGCATCGTCAACCTGGCCGGGTTGGTCACCCTGGTCACCGGTGAGGGGCTCAAGTACCTCGAAAATGGCCGGGCCCAGTTCTACGCCCTGATCGTGTTTGGGGCGGTTCTAGGGCTCGTGCTGCTGTCGGGTGTGACCTAAGCGCTGGTAGGGGAGGGGGTGAGGTTTAAGTCGCGATCGATAGACCTGACGATCGGACCTTGAGACCCACTCGCTCCCCTCAATCTTTAGATTTTCTTCCCTTGGTATAAAAACTTTTGCAGGTTTTTCCCAACCTTAATTTCTCCCCATTAAAGTCATAGCTAAGCCCTTTCCCCATTAGCAGAACGCGACGAGAAACGACGATATGGACCTCGCGACTTTCCCCTGGTTGACCACTGTTACGCTGCTGCCGCTGGTGGCCTGTATTGCAATTCCGTTTTTGCCCGACGACAACGGTAAGACAGTCCGCTGGTATGCCCTGTCGGTGGGTCTGATCGACTTCGTGCTGATCGTGGCTGCCTTCTACCTCAACTACGACTTCAGCCAGTCGGGTTTGCAACTGGTCGAGAGCTATACCTGGGTGCCCCAACTCGACCTCAAGTGGTCCGTCGGGGTCGATGGTTTGTCCATGCCGCTGGTGCTGCTGACCGGCTTCATCACTACCCTGGCGGCCCTAGCGGCCTGGCCGGTGACCCTCAAGCCCAAGTTCTTCTATTTCCTGCTGCTGGCCATGTACAGTGGCCAGATCGGCGTGTTTGCCGTACAGGATATGCTGCTGTTCTTCCTGTTTTGGGAACTGGAGCTGATTCCGGTCTATCTGCTGCTGTCGATCTGGGGCGGCAAGAAGCGTCTCTACGCGGCCACCAAGTTCATTCTCTATACGGCGGGGGGGTCGCTGTTCATTCTGGTGGCGGCGCTGGCCATGGCCTTCTACGGTGACACCATCACCTTTGATATGGCGGCCCTGGCGGAGAAGGTCTATCCGCTGCGGCTGCAGCTTTTGCTCTACGGCGCATTTCTGATTGCCTACGCGGTCAAGCTGCCGATTATTCCGCTGCACACCTGGCTACCCGACGCCCACGGCGAGGCAACAGCCCCAGTACACATGCTGCTGGCGGGCATTCTGCTGAAGATGGGCGGCTACGCCCTGATTCGCATGAACCTGGGCATGCTGCCCGAGGCCCACACCTACTTTGCCCCGGTACTGGTGATTTTGGGCTGTATCAACATTGTCTATGCGGCGCTGACCTCCTTTGCCCAGCGCAATCTAAAGCGCAAGATTGCCTACTCGTCCATTTCGCACATGGGCTTTGTGCTGATTGGTATTGCCTCGTTTACTAACCTGGGGCTGAGCGGCGCCGTGCTGCAAATGATCTCCCACGGGTTGATTGGGGCCAGCCTGTTTTTCCTGGTGGGGGCTACCTACGATCGCACCCACACCCTGATTTTGGATGAGATGGGCGGTGTGGGCAAAAAGATGCCCAAGATCTTCGCCATGTTTACCACCTGCTCGCTAGCATCGCTGGCGCTGCCGGGCATGAGCGGCTTTGTCGCCGAGCTGATGGTGTTTGTGGGCTTTGCCACCAGCGATGCCTACAGCTTTACCTTTAGGCTGGTGACGGTCATCTTCATGGCGATCGGGGTGATTCTCACGCCCATTTACCTGCTGTCAATGCTGCGGGAAATTTTCTACGGCCCCGAGAACAAAGAACTGATCGAACACGAGGTGCTGGCCGATGCCGAGCCTCGCGAGGTGTTCATCATCGCTTGCCTGTTGGTGCCCATCATTGGCTTTGGCTTTTACCCCAAGATGCTGACGCAGATCTACGACGCTACGACTCAAAAACTCACAGCGCGGCTGGGCGATGTGTTTATTGCCAGTGAGGCTATAACCGAGGGCAGCGCCCCGATCGCCGCTCTGCCCGTGCTAAAGGCTCCGTCGGTCAGCCAGTAGGTCGCCACTGACCACGTTGAACACCATCCGCAGCGCTCTGGACATTCAATGTTTGGAGCGCTTCTCCCTGTTCGGCCCCATGGGAACTTACAGAGCAATAGTACTTAAGCTTATGGGAAAAGATGCTGACGAATGACTTGACGAACAGTATCACATTCTTGAAAAGCCCGAGAGGCGATCGCCTGGTTGGCCAATGCACCTGGGTAGCGGAACTCAGTGGCGTAGGCAGTCAAAGCGTCCAGCGTAGGACGTAAAGTAGCCCACTCTGGTTGGACAGGTAAAAATAACTCTAGCAAGGCGCTTAGATCATGCGTTTTAGTAAAGCCAATGTTTGCTTCTTGTAAGCAAGCTTTCAAATATTTTTCAATGCACTGCTGAGCATGAAAACACACCGCATCGTAATTCGGCATTTGCTGAACCTGAAGCTCCCGCTGCGCCGTAGCAAAATCACCTTCTGCCTTATCAATCCACTCTCGGGTGATCCGCTTCATAAAGTATGCGCCCGTTTTGCATAATGTTTTGGATAAACAGATCACTCATCTCCAGACGATCCCGAATCTGCTTTGGGGTTCTCGTCATAAGATCGAGGGGGAATGGCGCTTTAATCTGCTGACGAATGGCGATCGCCTTTTCAACTGGCATTTCCTCAAAAGGCAGAATTACCAGTAGATCCACGTCTGAATCTTGGGTAGGGTTTCCGTTGGCATAGGAGCCAAACAAAATAACTTGCTGAGGCTGAAATTTCTCAGCAATGTGCTGGCTAAATGCCTCAATTTGAGACAACGGAATCAATGCCATACTTATGAACGTCCATGTTCTCTAGAGATTTCACTGACTTAGCGGGTCTTGGCTATAGTCTTTAGTGCTGACCAAAAGGTGTTGCAAATCTATTTATAGGCTTGACTACCTTAGCCATCCTTCTCAAGTATAGCCAGCACACCAGGTTCTCGTAAATAAAGATATCTTATGCTAGTTAGGCACTTGCCAGAGACGCCAGCGCCGCCATAAAGTCAGGGCCAGCATTGTAGGTATGAACCTCAAACTGGCGGTCTGAATCACAGAAGTCGCCCAGGGCTTCGCGAGTCTTCTCGTCAATTTTAACAGTCGTCACAAATTTGTCGCCTACGACGGCCTTCAGACGATCCCAGTCGTGGTAAAAGTACTCTTGCAGCAGGGGCATGATGCGCCGATACCAGGCGAAATGAAGGGCTTCAACAGTGTTAATGTTCATTAAGTAGCTGTGGCCAATTTGGTAGTCTCGGCCCAGCAACACTGTGATGCGCTTGTTGATTTGCTCCAGCAATGTGCCCAGGTTTAAATTGTCTACTTTACCTAGCAAAGACGGATCAGGCATTTGCTCAACGAAGGTGAAGCGCCGTCGCAAAGCGATGTCTAGCAGTGCGATCGAGCGATCTGCCGTATTCATCGTGCCCAAGATAACCAAATTTCGAGGTACACCGAAACTTGTTTTTGAATATGGAAGCTGGACGGTGATCTCATACTTTCCGCCCAAACGCTTGTCATCTTCGATCAAGGTAATTATTTCGCCAAAAATCTTAGATATATTAGCTCGATTTATTTCGTCAATAATCAAGAAATAAATATTCTCTGGATCTTTTGAGGCGACACCACAAAATTCCTTAAATACGCCATCTACTACCTCATATTTAATTTCTCCATCACATGTTATTGGCTTAAGACCTTCGATAAATTCTTCATATGAGAATGATTGATGAAAAGTAATAAATTGAACAAAATCATCATGGCTTGGACTATATGATTCGAGGCTCCAAAATTCTTCTAAGACAGACTCTAAATTATTGCTTACATAATCTCTACCTTCCTCAGTTAAGCTCCATTGATCTTCCATTTGTTGCCATTCATTGCCCTCAATGACACGCTTTCTATCATGACTGAAGAATAGGTTTTGGAATTTGTCATCAACCGATCTGCCTACAGCGGGCCCAGGCATGGAATTATGCTCTAAAGTCTTTTGTATCTTAAATCTTAAATCTTTAAACCGCGCATCCCGCTCCTCCTGAGCATCATAAAATACTTGTATAACTCGAGACTGCATAATATCCGAAACGTATAATTCTTCTGTGGTCAGCTCATTTGCATCATCCTCTAAACCCAGCTCATTTTCATTGCTATAGAGAGTCATGGCGATCGCATCCTGCCACGACAATCCCTTAATCAACTCTGCTTGCTTCCACTCTTGGCGAATGTAGTTTATTGGCTTTTGTTCAAGGAAATATTTGCATAGCCTGTTTGCTATATAAGTTTTACCAGTACCAGGAGGCCCATAGATTATAATATTTTTCGTGATTTCTATATGTTTTCTAAGGATTTGAAGGAATTGCATCTCTCTAAAAGAGAAGCGGCTAAAGTCGTCGTATTGAATGGGCGGATTTTTTGGGGGTATAGATGAGTACAGAAAACTCATCATGGAATGGGTATCCATGTCGTTAAACTCAGGTTGCCGCCGCAGAAATTCTAGTAACTGACGATTTTTGGCGAGCAGTCCACCAATTGGCCTTTGTTTAAAAAAATTGAGGAAAATACTTAAATGAGATGAACTACAGATTGGTAGAAACTGGTCAGGAAAATATAAATAAAGTGGCTTGGCGCGGAGAGCATTTCGATTGGGACCAAGTTGAGAATTTCCAATAGAATCTAGATCATCAAAATTATTATTCGCCGCAGCCTCTAGTACGCTAATCAAACCTCTTTTAAGCTTCTCAAAAGCTTCTTCTGGCGTTGCACTGTTCCACGACCTGTTCCATTTCCACTCCTTGGCCTCTTTGCTCCAATAGATACCCCATTTCTCAGAACTTCCGCCAGATACACTGCCCAATCGCTTGGTTTTAAATTCAATCCAGTAGCAAAAATTATCAAAATCATTGAGCTGTCCGATCGCATATCTCTCTAGCGTAAGATTGGGTAGATTTTTGCGAGGAAATGTTCTCTCAAATACTGCTCTAAGCTCCGCTAGTTCGGATGACATGGTTTTGGAGTTGCCTGCTTGCAGCCATTTATCTAACTCAGCCCGCCAGTCAATTTCTATGGGTTGACTACTCATTGGTAAACTCCAGAATATGTCGTAGCTCTGTCATCAATGCTTCTTTGGTCTCTCTAGACGCCAAGTTCTGAATGAGGTTGACTGAGACAGCCTTAATATGCCCAAAATCTCCCTCCAAGGCAAAACGAGATCTGATAACTTCTGTCGCCTCAGCGGTTTGGGGATAAACCAGGATGCTCTGTGGACATTGAAAGCGTTGTAAGTAGGCATGCATCTGGTAGAAGTCGGCTTCTGAGATGCCCAGTTTGCGATCTTGAGAGTTGAGGATTTTGTATTTGAAGTCTATCAGTAGAGGGAATTGTGTGCCCTGGCGAAAGACCAGATCGGGTTTGAGTCGGAAGGCAGGGATGTTATTGTGGCGGGCCAGGTACATTGGAGCTTGTCTCCCCTGGGGCAGCAGTTCGCAATCTTGCAGATCAGGGGGCAAGATATCTTGACGGTGGCGCTGAATGAATTTCGTCAGAAATTCCTCAAACAGCTTGTTCATGTCAAACACAAAGCTGAAGCTGGTCTGGTCGTTGGCTGATAGATCTAGGCTCAGGCGGTTGAGGAATAGGCAGGCTAAATTTAGCAAGGGTTCGTATTGACGGTTGAGGCGGCTCAACGTTACAGTCTGTGCCATTTGCGGGGTGACCACGGGCAACAGTGTTACGCCATCCATCCAACAGCGCAGTTCCGATAAAATGGTGCGGTTTTGGCTGTCGCGGGTGAGCTTCCACAGGCATTCCACCACGTAGCGCAAAATGCGATTTAGGGTGTTGTCTTCGGTGAACTCATCGTAGGTGACATGGAAGCGGTGCTTTTGCTCTGGACGGCAAAGTTGTTCACCAATGCGCCACTTGCCCTTGAGCACAGGCAGCACAGCATCGATCGCCTCATAGCTGCGGGCCGCTCCCCGCAGCCACTGCTGTTGCAGATTGTTGGCAAACAGATAAATCAGCACCTCAAAGAAGTCTTGGGTGCGGCGGTTCAGCGGTGCGGTGCCAGTTTCTCGAATGCCCAGATTGCCTGCATAGCTCAGCATAAACAGCAGGTTTTGGGCGGCCTCTCGCTGGTTTTGCGCTTGATCTGTGGAGCAGCGGTGAATTTTAGGGAGAATTTGCACTGTTCGCCGCCCCAGGCGTACCACACCGACATACTGCTGCGCTTTGAAGCAAATCTTCCCTTCCTTTATCGAGCGTTTGAGCACTTCGCACCCACTGGTACGAGTGATTTGGTCGAGCAGGCGACCCTCTCGCTCGCTCAAGGCATCGACATTGGTGCTCCCGTATTCAAACAGCGTTAAAAGGTTAGAGTCTGAGGGCATGGCAAGTAGGGAAGAAATGTACCCCAAAGCTACAGTGCGCTGCTAAGGCCATGCTTAGCTTGCCCAACTGAGGCAAATGCCCATCGACATTATTTACGGCCATTCACCCTAGCGCACTGCTCCCAGCAGTTGCCCTGCCGTCAGCGATAGGTTTACGCCCAAGCGCTCTAGCTCTGGTGATCGCACCAGGTCATTCTCCCTCAGCTGCCCCAGGCTGACGTAGCGCCCCTGCTCCAGCACCATCAGCACAATCGCCTGTTCTTGGGGGTCGATCAGCCAGTATTCGGGAATGCCCCGCGCGGCGTACTGCTGGCGCTTGCGATCGTAGTCGCGGCTGCGGTTGCGATCGCCCGGCGACACCACCTCCACTACCAGATGGGGAGGCACCATA
>JBGSNT010000212.1:0-7112 GCA_041739575.1 Nodosilinea sp.
TGGGCCCACCTATGCCCATCTGACCGAACTGACGCCTTTACAGCAGCGTATCCTACAAGCCCTCAACTTCCCGGCGAGTATTTACACGCTGTTGGGGCCAGAATCTGATGAACCTCCTTAGAAATGAGCGAACCGGGAGTCAAAAGGAAGCAGAACCGATGTTTGAATATCTCGAACCCGACGCTAGCGGCGCGGCGAACATTCCGCCGTCGCCCTCTAGCAAACCTCAGCCCCACCCCGAGCGGGTGCGCCATCTGCTCTACGGCAGCCGGTTAGGCCTAGACCGCACTATCAAAATCCTCCACGCCCACGGCTACGCTGACTCCAACGATGGTCGCGACCCCATCCCCGTTCCGCCGAGCGAAGCCAAGGTAACCGAAAGCCCCAACCAGTGGATGATGATATTGACCAAAACACTGCTGATGGAATAGCGCTAAACCACCGATTTCTGTAGGAGCAAAAGGCCTTTTGCTCCTACAGAAATGCATGTCAGCCGATGGGCGAATTGTCTATTGGGGCAACGTCAACTCCTACAGGAAAGCGGTGAGTCATAGGATTGCCATTAGACCTAACTCAGCTGGCAGGTCAACTTCCCGCCTGGGTCATCGCAAAATGCGCCGTAGTCCACCAGGGCAACCGGGAAGGGGGTTACCTTCCAGATGTCGCTGCAGTACTCGGCAATGGAGCGATCGCTCGAAAATTTCCCCATCCGCACCGCGTTGAGAATCGACATGCGCGTCCAGCTATCCACATCGCTGTAGGCATTGCCGACGGTCTTTTGACAGTCCACATAGGCCTGGTAGTCGGCCAGCAGCATAAAGGGGTCGTGGTACAGCAGCTTGTCGAGCAGCGGCTTGAACAACTCGCCATCCCCCTGGGAAAAGTGACCCGAGGCAATCAGGTCGACGGCATCCTTGAGCATGGCATTGCGCTGGTAGTAGCTGTAGGGGGTGTAGCCCTCGGCCTTGAGGGCTACCACCTGGTCGGCGGTGAGGCCAAAGAGAAAGAAATTTTCGGCCCCGACGGCATCGCGAATTTCCACGTTGGCCCCGTCTAGGGTACCGATGGTGAGGGCCCCGTTCATGGCAAATTTCATGTTGCCGGTGCCCGAGGCCTCAAACCCGGCGGTAGAAATTTGCTCGGAGAGATCCGACGCGGGGTAAATACGCTGACTGTTGGTGACGTTGTAGTTGGGCAGAAAAATTACCTTGATCTGGTTGCGTAGGTCAGGGTCTTTGTTAACCATGTCGCCTACGGCGGTGATCAGCTTGATCATCAGCTTGGCCATGTGGTAGCCGGGGGCCGCCTTGCCGCTAAAGATGAAGGTGCGCGGGGTGATGTCGAGGTTGGGGTTTTGCTTCAGCTGGCTGTAGAGGGTGACAATGTGCAGCGCGTTGAGGTGCTGACGCTTGTACTCGTGGATGCGCTTGACCTGCACGTCGAACAACGAGGCGGGGTCGACCAAAATGCCGTGGTGGCTGTGGATCCGGCTAGCCAGGTCGCGCTTCACCGCCTGCTTAATGCTGTGCCATTCGTCCCTAAACCCGGTATCGTCGGCCAGGGGTTCGATCTGCTTGAGGTCGTCCAGGTGCTTGATCCAGCGATCGCCGATGCGGCTGGTAATTAGCGTACTCAGGCGGGGGTTGCTGAGCACCATCCAGCGGCGGGGGGTAACGCCGTTGGTCATGTTGCAGAACTTTTCGGGGAAGAGTTCGTAGAAGTCGCGCAACACCGTTTCCTTGAGCAGTTCGCTGTGCAGGGCGGCGACGCCGTTGATGGTATGGCTGCTGACGCAGGCCAAATTGGCCATGCGCACGTAGCGATCGCCGCTTTCGTCAATCAGCGACATACGGGCCAGGCGATCGCTGTCCTTCGGAAACTTCATCCGCACCAGGTCGAGGAAGCGGCGGTTGATTTCATAGATGATCTCCAGATGGCGGGGCAGCAGTTTGCCAAACAGGCTGACCGGCCACTTTTCCAGGGCTTCGGGCAGCAGGGTGTGGTTGGTATAGGCCAGGGTCTTTTGGGTAATTTCCCAGGCCAGGGTCCAGTCGAGGCCGTGCTCGTCGAGCAGCAGGCGCATCAGCTCGGCAGCGGCGATCGCCGGGTGGGTGTCGTTGAGCTGAATGGCAAACTTCTCGTGAAACTGCTCCACCGCCACCCCCTGTCCCGCCAAAATGCGGAACATGTCCTTCAGGGAGCAGGAGACAAAGAAGGCCTGCTGCTCCAGGCGCAGTTGCTTGCCCGCCTGGGTTTCGTCGTTGGGGTAGAGCACCTTGGTCAGGTTTTCGGAGGACACCTTATCCTCCACCGCGCCGTAGTAGTTGCCCTGGTTAAACACCGCAAAGTCAAAGGACTCGATCGCCTCGGCTTTCCACAGGCGCAGGGTGTTGGCGGTGTTGACCTGGTAGCCCAAAATCGGCGTGTCGTAGGGGACGCCCAGCACCTCGCGATCGGCCACCCAGCGCACCCGGTAGCAGTTCTGGGCGTCGGTGTAGGTTTCGGTGTAGCCGCCAAACTTAACTTCCACCGACCACTCCGGGCGGGCCACTTCCCAGGGGTTGCCGTAGCGCAGCCACTTGTCGGTGCGCTCCACCTGCCAGCCGTCCCGCAGGTCTTGCTCGAAAATGCCAAACTCGTAGCGAATGCCGTAGCCCACCGAGGGAATCTCCAGCGACGCCATCGAGTCGAGGTAGCAGGCGGCCAGCCGCCCCAGGCCCCCATTGCCCAACCCTGGCTCCTCCTCCTGGGCCAGCAGGGTGTCAAAGTCGAGGCCCAGTTCCTCCATGGCCTGCTTGACCTGTTCATAGATACCCATGTTGATCAGGTTGTTGCCCAGGTGTGGCCCCATCAGAAACTCCGCCGACAGGTAGCACACCGTGCGCGCCTGGTGCTGGGTGTAGCTCTCGGCGGTGCCATTCCAGCGATGCAGCATGCGATCGCGCACCAGGTAGGCCAGGGCCATGTAGTAGTCGTGCTGGGTGGCCAGCGACACCGGCTTGCCCTGCACGTAGAACAAATTGTTGAGAAAAGCCCGCTTGATGCTCTCGATGTCGTTGGCGGTGCGCTCCTTGGCGAGGGCGGTGGATACGGCAATGTCTACCGGGGAAGGGGCATCCATAGGGGATTGATCCTAAGTCTGAGTGAGGAGAGGAATTGGATCTATGAGATCAAATTGGGAGATAGTAAATTGTGGCCTAGGACACGTTTTAAGCTTAGTTTAAGAATGCCGAAACCTTTAGAAACAGTGCCTTGTTCTGCCATTTCTGTGATTGGTTAGGTTGGCCCCCGGCCCCAGGGTGGCTGGCCTGGACGCTGTAGCTTGAACACCGACCAGGCCACAAATTTGTCCGCCCCTAACCCCCCGTAGAACCAAAACCCCCCGCCCCTCTGGGAGTTTCCGATAGGCGGTCCACCTCCTCTAGCTCAGCCCGAAGGACCGGTGCGATTACCATCTGGGCAATTTTCATACCCTTGAGCACTTGAAAAGGTTGCTTGCCATGGTTGATCAAAATGACCCCAACCTCCCCGCGATAACCGGCATCGATGGTTCCGGGCGTGTTGAGGACGGTAATGGCATGGTTTAGAGCCAACCCACTTCTGGGCCGAATTTGCGCCTCTGTTCCCCGGGGCAGCTCGATTGAGATGCCGGTTCCTATCAGCACAGCGGCTCCAGCAGGAATTTCCTGCTCCACAGTAGAAAATAGATCTAATCCTGAGTCATCGTCATGTTCGTATTTAGGCAGATGGGCAGAATCGACTAGCTTTAAGAGCTTAACTTTGATGGTTGACATTTGAGTCTACGCCCTTTTTATTCCTTGGTAAGGTTATCTTGATCCTACATTCCGCCCTTCCCACTGGCACAGGGAGAATTAACGTTAGCCCTCAACAGAGGAGATAGCACTTTCGACAGGGAGCCCCCAAGAATTGCAGAATGTGACGACGCTCATCGGTCAGATTGCCCCCCTACTTAACCCCATGGAGGGTGCCAGAGTGGATGGCCAGGAAGCATTGAAAGATCCAGCGTAAAGTGGGCCGTTGAGTGCCTTTTTCGAGTTGATTTGGCAGGGTTTGGTCTGCTTGTTGCAAGGCCTGTAGCAGGTGCCGTTGACCTAAGTTATAGACCAGCAGACACAGGGCCATGATGACGGCGAGGGCCATGATGCGCTCCGGGAATTTGAGGAAGACACTGGAGGCGAAGAATAAGGAGTCTTTGAGGAATCGAAAGCCCCGCTCGGTGCCTTGTTGGCCTTTGAATTATTCCTTCCTCTTCGCACTCACCACAATCTTCGATATAACCTTAACCAACTTCTCCGACTCGCCAATCAACGACTCCATCCGCTCCTTTGGCATAATTTCTGTTGCCACCAGCAGCCGTAACCAATAGCGAGTTTCCCTTGGCTCCTTCAGCGCAATTTCCATTTTGTGAATAAAATCTGTCCGGATTTGCCCAGCCTGTGCCTCCTCCACATTGGCCCCAACCGACGTTTCCGACCGAATTAACTGCCTCACCAAAGGCTGGTTCACCCCCGACGTAGCTCCCAACGTCTGACAGAGCTTAACAATCCGCACCGCAAACTCAAACGTCCGCTCCGTCATGGGCCTTAAAAGCTGATTCACTTTGAATTTTGAACTTTGAATGTTCCCCTCCCCCAGCGTGCCCACCCTTCGAGGCTTTTAGCCGATCTCTTCATTGACGGGGAAGCGGTTCATGATCTCTTTAGCCTCGCGGGCAGTGGTGCGTAGGTTATCGCTGATGTAGGGCACGTGGGGAATCTGCGACAAAACATCCAGCGTGCGGCGCAGAATGCGGACGATGTCGCCCTCATCTAGGCTGGTGTTGCTGCATAGGGTAACCCAGTCGACCTGGAGCGCCCATTGCTCGACCATGCCCACCAGGTCATACTCTAGCCAGATGGGGGCCGTAATGTGGCGGCGGTGCTGCTGCTGAAAGAGCTGGCGGCGCAGGCTGTGCAGACCGCCCAGCGCTTCTTCTACGGTGCCGGAAAGCTTGTAGCGGCACCAGCTGTCGGGGCGCGAGTTTTCAGTGACCAGGGCGGCAAAGGCGGCGGCCAGCTGGGCGGCATCGAGATGGTCAAATTCGCCCGACTCCAGGGCTAGGGCCAGCCACAGCTCGTTGTCGCCGCGAATGGCGGCGGCCATTTCGCCCAGCTCTGTGGGTTTATTGTCTTCGAGACCGCCGAAGTGCTTCAGTACGTCCATGATGTGGAGAAATTCTTGCCAGTAGCGGCCCGTGTACTGGGCCAGCTTTTGCTGGCGATCGCGCCGTTCCTCCTGCAAGTCGCGCAGCCGCTTTTGGCGCTTGAGCAGCCCCTTGGCATTTTCCCATTCGCTGGCGGGGTGGGTGGCCAGGGTGTGCTCGACTTCGCGCATGCGTTCGAGCTGGTCCTGCACCTCGGGGGCCAGCATTTCGAGGGTGGGGGGTAGGGCCATGGTGGCGGCGATCGTCGCCGTGTGGTCATCGCCGCGGCAGCGCTTGCCGGGGCTGGGCAGCAGCTCACTGGGCGGGGCCAGGGTATCGACCGACTGCAGGCGGGGAATATCGGCGTGGAGGCCCACCACATCAGCGGCGGTGACCACGCACCACTGGTTGGTTTTGGTCAGACACACCAGGTAGGGAAACTGCCCCGACCCCTGCACCTTAGTCACCAGCACCGCCGGCACCGGCTCGCCCACGGGAATATGCTTACCCTTGAGGGAGAGCAGGGTACCGGCGATCGCAAAGGGCACCATCTTGCCCACATCCTCGGCTAGCACCTGGGCGGCCTGCTGCTGCAGGGTCTTGAGCAGCCGTCGCTCCTCCTTGAGGCGTTCCTTGAGCTTGGCGTATTCGGCCAGCAGGCCCTCGTCAAAGGCGGCTAGCTGGGCCTGCTGGTGGGCGATCGCACCCTCCAGACGATCGATCTCCTGCTGCTGGGGCACCAGGTGCAGGGTGGCCAGGTACTGGCCAAAGCTGCGCTCGATTAGGTCTTTAGCCTCGTCCAGGGTGTGGGTTTGCAGCAGGTTGAGCACCATGCCGTAGCCGGGGGTAAACTGGCTGACCAGCGGGTCGGCCCCTGAGGTGGCCAGGTGCACCGCCTCCCGCGACCCCTCAAAGGGGCTCTCGACGGTGACCACGTGGCCCTGGAGATCCATGCCCCGCCGCCCCGCCCGCCCGGCCATTTGCAAAAATTCTGACGAGGTCAGCAGGCGGTGGCCGCTGTCGGTGCGCTTGGAGAGGCTAGCGATTACCGTAGTGCGGGCGGGCATGTTGATACCCGCAGCCAGGGTTTCGGTGGCAAACACCACCTTGATCAGCCCCGCCTGAAATAGCTCCTCCACCAGGCCCTTCCACAGGGGCAAAATGCCCGCATGGTGGGCGGCAATACCTCGATACAACGGCCCCACCTGGCCCGCCCGGCCAGCGTCGGGGTTGTGGGCCAAAAACGTGTCAATCCGCAGCTTTAGCTCCTGGGCCTCCTCGTCGGTCACCAAAGACATATGGCTGACCTCCTCCACCGATTTGTCGCAGCCCCGGCGGCTAAAAATAAAGTAGATGGCGGGCAGCATATCCCGTTCTTGGAGCTGGCCCATCACAAAGGGCAGACTGACCCGGCCACCGCCGCGCCTGCCGGGCTGGCGCTGGGGGGCGCGCTGTTTTTTGAGCTGGGGGTTAATCGCCTTTTGGGCCGCATCCAGCAGGGGCACCAGGCGTTTGCCGGTGCAGTAGTGAAACTGCAGCGGCACCGGGCGAAAGTCAGAATAGATCAGCTCCGTGGGGCCGTGGACCTTTTGCAGCCAGTCGGTCAGCTGGCCGCTGTTTTCCACCGTGGCCGACAGGGCTAAAAGCTGGATCTCGGGCGGGCAGTAGATGATCGACTCTTCCCAGACGGTGCCGCGCTGGCGATCGTTCATGTAGTGGCACTCGTCGAGTACGACAGCCTCGACCTGCTGCAGCGTCGTGCCGGTTTCGCCAATCCGGGTGCCGTAGAGCATGTTGCGAAAGATTTCGGTGGTCATCACCACGATGGGAGCATCGCGATTGATGGAAATGTCGCCCGTGAGTAGCCCCACCTGGTCGTGGCCAAACTGATCGCGAAAATCGCGCAGCT
>JBGSNT010000222.1:0-18139 GCA_041739575.1 Nodosilinea sp.
GAAAGGTTTTCTGCGGCTTGGACTGTTTCCCTTAATCCTTCCTGAAATTTCTTATACCGATATGAGAGATCCTGAAGACGCGAGCTCTCTTGCTGGAGGCTTCTCAGAGCCTCAGCATCATGTGCCTCTTGGGAAAACGTATCGATCTTACGCTTGATATCTCGTTGAGCCGTTTCAAGCTGTATCTCGAAGTCAGAGTATGCAGCTAGTTCAAGCTGTGCCTTTTGGAGCTGTTCGAGCTTCTGCTCAAAGGTCTCACGGTACTCGGAGACCTTGGATAATTCATCCCTAAGACGATTGTTTTCTGATTCTAAGCCTGATTTTTGCTTTTCAAGGGTTGTAATCTGCTCCTTGAGGGCCTTGCCATAGAGATTCAGAATGACTACCAGCCCCAATGCTAGGACTATTGCAACCGTAATCGCTACATCAGGATATTTTGTTGCCAGCTCTTCAAAGCGTGCTAGAAAATCCTTCATGGGGCACCCTAGTGATGACAGGAGCACCCGTCGGTCAACTGTATATACCCACTCTTCATAACCAATGGATCCATTGTTCTTTGAGGAATGAGTAGACCAACCAGCGCAGCTCAACCCTATTTATACTTTGCCCCCAGGGATTTGAGCAATTTCCAGGTGTTTTTATTAGAGTTGTTGTGAATTAAGCTCAAAAATCCTTGAAACGCCCTCCAGTAAAGGCTTTCAGCTTTTTGATGGCAAAATCCTTGAAAGTCCTTCCTAGACTGGCTTTCAGCGATTTTCAACGGTATTTCACAACAGGTCTATTATCGTCCAGAGTGCCCTACTTAAGCAAATTCCGGCCAGCCAGCCTGCTAAACAAACCGGCAGAGATTTGGGCGATCGCCCCCCAGTTTTGCTCAGCCACCAGGCTCTTGGGGAACAATGCTGTGGAGAGGCCCACCGCGATCGCTCCCGCCGCTATCATCTCTCCAGCATTCTCCACCGTCACCCCGCCAGTGGGCACCAGGGGAATATGGCCCAGCGGCCTACGCACAGCCCGTACATAGCTGGCCCCACCCATGGCCCCAACGGGAAAAACCTTAACCGCCGCCGCCCCTGCTTGCCAGGCCGTCACAATTTCGTTGGGGGTAAGTGCTCCGGGCACGATGGGTATCGCCATCGCCTGGGCCAGGTCGATTAGCACTGGGTCGGTGTGAGGGCAAAAGCAAAACTGCGCCCCCGCAGCTTCGGCAGCTTTGATATCTGCGGGGGATAGAGCCGTACCAATGCCAACCGTGCAGTGGGGCAGCTGGTGCCGAAGTTTGTTCACCAGATCCTCAGGATTGGTGCTGTCCCAGGTGATTTCGATCAGGCGAATGCCCCCAGCCTCGGCGGCGGTGGCCAGGTGCAGCCCTAGCTCGATCGATGGGGCGCGGATTACGGCGATCGCCCGATGCTGCCGCAGCAGGGTCAAAAAAGCATCTCTTTCCATGGGCCTATCCTAGCGGAGGAGGTTGGCCGGCAGAGGGTTTATAGGAACTTTTTTGCCCCCCTCAACAGCCCTGGGACAGGCAGGAGCCTAGAAGATAAGCGGATCTCCGACCAAAATCTCCCTAGGCTTGCCCCCGCTGCCGCTTAACCACGGCGTTGTAGGCAAAGAAGGCAATCAGAATCAGAGAGGCAGAGAAAATCGTCGTCAGCGTCCCCAGGGCGTAGAGGGCGGGGGAGGTGACGTTGGTGGTCATACCGAAGATTTCCAGCGGCAGGGTGTTGTTTTGACCCGATACCAGCGAGGTGCGGGTGAATTCGTCGTAGGAGAGGGTAAAGGTCAGCAGACCCACCCCCAGCAGACTGGGGGCAATCAACGGCAGCACGATCTCCCAGAAGGTCTTCTGATCCCCAGCCCCCAGGTCACGGGCCGCCTCCTCGTAGGAGGGGTTAAACCGGTTAAAAATGCCTAGCATAATCAGAAATGCGATCGGCAGAGTCCAGGTCAGGTGTGCCCCCAGTCCTGAAGTAAACCAGTTGGTCGGCCAGCCCATCACCTGAAACACCACCCCAATGCCCAGCGACACCAGAATGCTCGGCACAATTAGGCTGGCAATGGTCGTATAAAAAATCACCGTAGAGCCTTTAAACCGCTGGCGAAAGCCCATGCTGGCCATCACCGAGGCGGTAATTGTGATGGCCATGACCGCTGCACCCAGGGTGAGCGATCGCAAAAACGGCTCAATGAAATTGCCCACCCGCTGCTCCTGAAACACCTGCCCCAGCCAGTAGAAGCTAAAGCCCCGCATCGGGAAGGTCAACCCTCCATCGGGCCCCTGGAGCGACAGCATAAAGATGGTGATCATCGGGCCGTAGAGAAACAGCACGAACAGGCAAAAGAACGCCAGCAGCAGGTAGAAAGTCAGGGAACGTTTTTGCATGGGTGATTACTGGGGGTATGCAATGGTGGGCATTGCCCTACGGGTTTCAAAATCCCCTCCTGGGAGGGGTAGGGGTGGGTCTGTCAATGCCAGGGTTAAACCCACCCCGCCCTATCGGGCACCCCTCCCAGGAGGGGATGGAGTGCCTAAAGCTCTTTGCGAATATCCAGCACTCGCAAAATCGACACAATAATCAGCATCGTCACCGCCAATAACATGATCGCATTGGCCGCCGCCAGGGGATACTGCAAGCTGCCAATCTGGGTTTGAATCAGCTTGCCGACCGAAGCCGACTGGCCACCCCCCATCAGGCGCACCGTCACAAACTCCCCCATAACCAGGGTGACGATAAAGATCGAGCCAATGGCGATGCCAGGGGCCGACAGGGGCAAAATCACTTCCTTGAAGACCTGCACACCAGAGGCCCCCAGGTCTTCGGCAGCGGTGACTAGGGATCGCTCGATTCGCATCAGGCTATTAAAAATCGGCGCAATCATAAAAATGATGTAGAAGTGCACCATCCCTAGAACCACGGCAAAATCGGAGTAAAGCAAAAACTCCAGCGGCTGCTGAGTCAGACCAACCCCCATAACCATTTGGTTGACCAATCCCTCCCGTCCCAGTAGCGGCACCCACGAAATCATGCGAATGATATTCGAAGTCCAAAAGGGAATGGTGCAGACCAAAAATAGCAGGATTTGCCACTCCAGCTTGGGCACGTGGAAGGCCAAGAAGTAGGCCACCGGGTAACCGATCAACAGCGTCGCCAGCCAGACCATGCCCAAGAACTTAAACGTGTTCACATAGGTCTTAAACGTCACATCGGTCAAAATACCCTGGTAGTTGGCCAGGGTAAAGGCTGGGGTCATCGAGTAGCCGTTAAACTCCCAAAAGCTCACCACCCCGATCATGAGGATGGGGAACACCAGAAACATTAGAAATACCAATGTCTGGGGCGTAATCAGCGCGTAGGGCTTAAGGGCTTTCCAGGTTTCAGACATAGGAGGAAGAGTAAGGAACTCAGGGTTTGTAGGATGGGCAAAGCCTGCGTGCCCATCAAAGTCAATTGCAGAAATGCAGGGCTTAGGAGATTTCCGAAAAAAAGATACCCGATGAAAGACAGGCTTTAGTTCTGGATTCCCGCCGGCGCGGGAATGACGGGGTAAGTTCTTTCCTAGAAATGTGCTTAGGTAGTATGGGCAAGGTCTACGTACCCTATCAAAAAATAACCAGAATCATGATAGATGGGCATGGGCAGGGCCCTTTGCCCATCCTACGCAATCCTCATGCCTTACTTACGAGGCAATAAACTCGTTCCACTTTTGCACCAGGTAGGTATTTTCTTCCATGGTGGAGTTCCAGCAGACGATGTTGCCAAAGCGCTCATCGAAGGAGCCACCGTCGCGGACGGCCCCGGTCTTGGCCAGGGTTTTGCCAAAGGGGTCAACGATATCTGCGGTGGCGGGCTTGCCTTCGTACCAGAAGCCCCACTCGTCCTCAGACATAAACTTGCGGGCGTTTTCAGGGGCCGCGCTGTAGTAGCCCTGGCGACCGAGGAAGGCCCCAACCCAGCCGTCGAGCATCCAGTTCATGTACTCGTAGGCGGCGTCGAGCTGAATGCCGGAGAGATTTTTCGACAGGCCGATGCCGCCGCCCCAGCCCCGATAGCCCTCCTTGAGGGGGGCGTAGATGCACTCAATGCCTTGGGATTGAACCGCCGTCACGGCCGGTGACCACATCGATTGCAGCACCACTTCCCCAGAGCTCATCAGGTTGACCGACTCATCGAAGGTCTTCCAGAAGGCGCGAAACTGACCGTTGGCCTTTTGTTCCTTCAGAATTTCAATGATCTGGTCGATCTCAGCCTTGGTCATGTTGCCCTTGTCGGCAAAGGTCATCAGCCCCAGCGACTCGGCCACCATGGCCGCATCCATAATGCCGATCTGGGGAATGTCGAGAATGGAGGTTTTGCCCTTAAATTCTGGGTTAAAGAGTTCGCCCCAGGTCTCGAGCTTGCGTCCCACCAGGTCAGGACGGTAGCCCAGCGTGTCGGCATTGTACTGGAAGGGAATGAGCGTGGCGTAGTCCGTAGGGGAGGTAGCAAATTCTTTAGAGTCGGGACCAGTGAGGTACTGCACTCTGTAGGGGGCGGTTCCCTGGGATTTCTCGACCGGCATACCCATAAACTCGCCGGTTCTAAAGAAGGAGACGATCTGGTCGTAGTTGGTGATGCGCTTGATGTCGATGGGCTGCAGATTGCCCGAGGGCACCACCAGGGGAAGGCTAAAGTATTCACCGTCGAAGATGTCGTACTGGCCGGGCTGGGTGATGGCAATCTGGTTATTTTCTTCGGTGCTAAGGGCCCGCATGTCGAACTTAAAGCCCAGGTCTTCTTGGGCCTTGTCACGAATGTCATTGATTTGGGACACGCCGGTACCGATCAGGCGCAGGGTGACATCTTTAGTTTGGTTGGTGTTGACCTCCGGGCCGGGGGCCGGATTGTTGGGGGTACCCTTAGGAGCTGAGGCGCAGCGGGTAGCGGTGAGAAAGGCTCCGGCGGCGAGGCTCGTGCGAATGACTTGACGACGGGAAAACTTAGCCATGGTTAAAAGATGAGTGATAACGAATTGTTGGAATCGGGTGTGGAGGAGAAAACCGTGAGCATCTACCCCACTAGTGGGGCAGAAAGACGCAGTCGGCAGCGGCCCAGTCGAGTGCTACCACCTGGCCCTCGGCGAAGTCGGTGGTGAGCCAGTCGGGGGTGCGGGCTTTGTAGAGCACTTCCATGCCGCCGCGCTCGAGCACCAGCGACACCCGGGTGACATAGCCGGTAAACTCGACGGCGGTAATGCGGGCGGTGACCCGGTTGGTGGCAGGCCCACAGACCGACTGTTCGGCCTCCGAGAGGGATTTAATCTGCATCAGGTCGGCCCGAATGCTGCAGGCGGCTTCGACACCCACCTGGGCATAGTCGCCCAGGCACAACAGGGTACCAAGGGAGGGGACGTCGAGCTGAATCAACTGGCTCTCGGTATCCTGTACGGCGCTGGTGACGATGCCAGGAAAAATATTGTTGTCGCCGGTAAAGCGGGCCACAAATTTTGACAGGGGCCGAGTGAAGATTTCACTGGGGGTGCCCACCTGATCAACCCGGCCGTGATCCATGACCACGATCTGGTCGGAGAGGGAGTAGGCTTCGTCCTGGTTGTGGGTGACCTGTAAAAAGGTCATGCCAAACTGGCGCTGGAGCTTGCGCAGCTCGCCTCGGGTTTTGACCCGCAGTGATTCGTCGAGGGCGCTGAGGGGCTCGTCGAGCATGAGCACCTGGGGTCGGGTGACCAGGGCACGGGCCAGGGCCACCCGCTGCTGTTGACCGCCGCTGAGCTGGGCAGGCTTGCGATCGCTAAACTGAGTCAGCCCCACAATTTCCAGCATTTCGCCCACCCGCTTGCGCCGCTCATCAACCGCCAAACCCCGCATTTTGAGGCCAAAATCGACGTTGTTCCACACGGTTTTGTGGGGAAACAGCGCGTAGTTTTGAAACATCATGGCGGTATTGCGCTGGGTGGCGGGCAGCCCATTGATGCGCGTATCGCCGATGTAGATGTCTCCCTCGGAAATATCTTCGTGGCCTGCGATCATGCGCATGGTGGTGGTTTTACCGCAACCACTGGGACCGAGTAGGCAGGTGTAGGACCCGGCGGGAATGTCGAGGGTAATACTCTGCACAGCGACAAAGGAACCATATTTCTTAGTGACATCCCGCAAAGAAACCCCCTTTGCCTCGGCCTGAAGATCTTCTGGCACGGCCTGGACAGCCAATACAGGATCCGTCTGTATGTCTTGCATAGTGGGGTCCGCCAATTGCGCCTAAATTTTAGAGGGTAAAATTTACCTGGCTGACGCCATGTCTGCCTCAGTCAGTCAGCTTCACTTATAGAGTTCTCAACCAACACACACTGTATACAGAGATACACTCCCAGGTGTAATGAAAGCTGTTTGGGGTTACGTCGCGCCAAAATCTGAGCTTAGAGAATCCTTCTATCACCCTGAGTTCGAGAAAAGAAACTTTTTGGAAAAACAGTCTTACCATCCCCTCCTAGGAGGGGCTAGGGGTGGGTTTGTTTGAGCGAGTACGTGATTTATCCATACTCAAAACCTCATTTTTTGTCGCTGTTTTGACCCACCCCGCCCTACAGATACCTCTCCGACGCGGGGATGCGCCTCTCAGTATCTCGACTAACACTTAGGGTCTCGCAGGAAAATAAGGTACCCGCTGATCAGACTTCGACTTCGCTCAGTCCTCGATCACTGAAGGTTGAGCGAAGTCGAAACTTGGCTACCTGGTACACCATTAACCCGCAGATCCCTTATCTCGACTTGAGCTTCTATTAGTTGATAGCCAATTTTATGAAGGTAGCGAGAGCTGAAACACTCATCTCTCCCCAGCCATTAGCAACAAAACTTAAGGCAATGTCTAAGGAAATATGACGAACTTTCCCTAGATACCCTCCTGTCTTGAACAATTAACAGGTAAGAGAGACCATCACAGGGCCAATCACAACGATTGATCCCCAGCCCGGAAGTATTGCAATTCTGGGTAGTTTTTCTGTGTTTTCGTGCCTTGATTCAGAGTAATTGCCCCCCTGAGAGACTGTACTGAGAGACTGCTGAATGATTAATCTAACGCCGGAGGATGTCAGGCTAAAGGCGATCGCCCACAGCAAAGAAGACGCCATTCGCCAGGCGGGAGAGTTGCTGGTGAACCAGGGCCATATTCAGCCCGGCTACGTCGCCAGCATGCTGGCGCGGGAGGCCCAGGCCAATACCTACCTGGGCAACAGTATCGCCATTCCCCACGGGCAGCCAGCCCAGCGCGACCTGATCGTGGCTACGGGCATTGCGGTGGTGCAAATTCCCGCTGGGGTGGAGTGGAACTCAGGCGAGGTGGTGCGGCTGGTGGTGGGCATTGCCGCTAAGTCAGATGAGCATCTGCAAATTCTCACCAACCTCACCCATGTGCTAGATGACCCCGCCGCCGTTGACCAGCTGGTGAAGACGGACGATCCTCAGGTAATTATCGATCGCCTCACCGGAAAAGCCGCCAACCGCGGCAGCGGGCTAAATACCGAGGGCTTTGACCAGTTTGTCGATGTCACCATCGATGCTCCCACCGGGCTGCACGCTCGACCGGCGACGGTGTTTGCCGATCTGGCCAAATCCTTCGACGCCGAAGTGCGGGTACGCTACGGCGACCAGGTGGCCAATGGCAAAAGCCTGATGTCGCTGCTCAAGCTCGGCGTCGGGAAGGATGGTTTGGTGCGGGTGCTGGCCAAGGGCAGCGATGCCGCCCAGGCCCTGAAGGCCTTGCAGCAGGCCGTAGAGGACGGCCTGGAGGAAGAAGAGGAAGTGGTGGCTTCCCCGACGCTGGAATTGCCTGCCCTCGAGCTAGAGAGCGCTTCGATCGCCGGAGTAGCGGCCTCGCCGGGGCTGGCGATCGCCCCCCTATACCGCTTTCACCGCACCCAGCTCACCTTTGCCGAAACCGCTGGCGATGCTACCGCTGAACAGGCGAAACTAAAAGCTGCGATCGCCGCCGCCGATGCCGACCTGGCCGATCTCTATGAGGCGATCAAACTGCGATCGGGCAATGGCAAAGCGGCGATTTTTCAGGCCCACCGCGAATTCCTGGCCGACCCCGAGCTACAGCAGGAGGCGCTGAACCGCATTCCCCCCCACCACAGCGCCCCCTGGGCCTGGCAGCAGGTAATTGAGGCGAAGGCCAAGGAACTGGAAGCGCTGGCCGATCCGGTGCTTTCGGGCCGGGCGGCGGACGTGCGCGACGTGGGCCAGCGGGTGCTGGCGCGCCTGGTGGGGTCAGGAGATGTCGTCCAGGGGTTACCCGATCATCCAGTGATTCTCATTACCGACGACCTGCCCCCCTCGGACACGGCGGGGCTGGACCCGGAGAAAATTCAGGGCTTCTGTACAGCGGCGGGCGGGGCGACCTCCCACACGGCGATCATTGCGCGATCGCTCAACATCCCCGCCGTGGCGGGCGTAGGCATGGGAATTTTTGATTTAGCCGAGGGGGCGATCGCAATTCTCGATGGCGATCGCGGTCAGCTCTACCCCCATCCCACCCAGACCGACCTAGAGCGGGCGAAAACAGCCCAGGCAGAGCGGGCCCAGCTGCGCGATGTGGAGCAGCAAACCCGCTTCCAGCCGGCGATCACCACCGATGGCTACCGGATTGAAGTGGTTGCCAACATTGGTGGCCCCGAGGATGCGGCTCTAGCGGTAAACGCCGGGGCCGAGGGCGTGGGGCTGCTGCGGACGGAATTCCTCTTTCTCAATCGCAATGCTCCCCCCACGGAAGACGAGCAGTATGCCGCCCTGAGCCAGATGACCCAGGCCCTCAACGGTCTGCCGCTGATTGTGCGCACCCTCGATATCGGTGGGGACAAGCATGTGCCCTACCTGAACCAGCCCGCCGAAGACAACCCCTTCCTCGGCATTCGCGGCATTCGCCTATGCCTGGAGCGCACCGATCTGTTTGAGACCCAGCTGCGGGCAATTTTGCGCGCCGCCCGAGGCGGCTACATCCGCGTCATGTTCCCCATGATTGCCACTCTGGAGGATATTCGCGCCGCTCGGGCGGTGCTGGAGTCGGTGCGGGATGCGATCGATGGCCCCCCGGTGGAAATTGGCATGATGGTGGAGGTGCCCAGCGCCGTACTGATGGCGGCAGAATTTGCCCAGGAGGTGGACTTTTTCTCGGTGGGCACCAACGACCTGACCCAGTACCTGCTGGCCATGGATCGGGGCCACCCCACCCTGGCCAAACAGGCCGATGCCCTGCACCCCGCCGTGCTGAGGGCGATCTACCAGACGGTACAGGGGGCGAAACTGGCGGGCAAGTGGGTCGGCGTCTGTGGTGGCCTGGCGGGCGACCCCCAGGGAGCCAAGATTTTGGCTGGTCTGGGGGTGAAGGAGCTGAGCATGGACATCCCCAGCATTCCCAAGGTCAAGGCGCGGCTGCGGGGCGCGTCGATGCAGCAGATGAAGCGGCTGGCTCAAAGAGCGATCGCCTGTCGTACGGCTGAGGAGGTGAGGGCGCTATGAGTCACCGCATCGCCACGATTACGCTGAATCCTGCGATCGACCAAACCGTCTCGATTCCCAACTTTCAGGCCGACGCAGTCAACCGAGTGGCCTGGAAACAGGATGACGCCGGGGGCAAGGGCGTTAACGTCGCTTCATTCCTGGCTGCCGCAGGTCACCCCGTCAGCGTCAGCGGTTTCCTAGGCCGCGAGAATGATGCCCTGTTCAAAGCTCTCTTTCACCAAAAGGGCATTGCCAACCACTTCGTCCATTTACCCGGCGAAACCCGCATCAACATCAAAATTGTGGATGACGCCCTGGGTCAGGTAACCGATATTAACTACCCCGGTCAGGAACCCACCCATCAAGATGTGGCGGCGCTGAAGGATGCGGTACATCACCTTGCCCGTACCTGCGACTGGTTTGTCTTCTCGGGCAGTGTGCCAGCCGGCCTGTCGAACGACATCTACGACCAGCTGATCGGTCCCCTCAAGGCTCAGGGCAAAACCGTGGTGCTCGACACCAGCGGTGACGCTCTTCGCTTTGGCCTACCCGCCAAGCCCGATTTGATCAAGCCCAACCAAGCTGAACTAGAAGAGGTGCTGAATACGCACCTGTCTAGTCCTAGTGAAATCGTCGCCGCCGCCCGCGAGCTGATCGACTCGGGCATTCCCTACGTGGTGGTGTCGATGGGGGCTGAGGGGGCACTGTTTATCGATCGCACCCAAGCCTTCCACGCCCAGCCCCCGGCGGTCGAGGTCAAAAGCACCGTCGGCGCAGGCGACGCGATGGTCTCGGGCACCGTCGCCGGGCTGCTCAACGGTGAGACCTGGCAAGACTGCGCCACCCTGGCCACAGCCTTTTCCATGGGGGCTCTGAGCCAGATCGGCCCCCGCCTGCCGCCGATGGACAAGATTCAGGCCATGCGGAAATTGGTCACCGTGCGGGAGGTGAGTTGATCCCCTCCTGGGAGGGGCAGGGGTGGGTCAATCAAACGATGCTACCCACCAATCCTTAGAACAAACCAGGGAAGCCCATTCCCCGAAACCCACCCCACCCTGCGGGCACCCCTCCCAGGAGGGGAGGATATGACAGCATTCTTTACGTAGCAACCGACTATGACAAAAATCGTTGCCGTTACCGCTAGCGCCGCTGGCGAGGCCCATACCCATATGGCGGCAGAGGCCCTCAAGCGCACCGCCCAGGCCCTGGGCCATGAGCTAGTTGCCGAAACTCAAGGGGGTGCGATCGCCACTGCCCTCCACCCCGACGATATCCAGCAGGCGGATGTGGTGATTGTGGGGGCCGATGGGCCGGTGGAGCGCGATCGCTTCGGGGGCAAACCCGTCTACGCCGTCTCCACCAGCGAGGTCATCCGCAACACCGAAATGGTGATTCAAAGCGCCGTGGCCCTGGTAGGGTACGGCCCCCGCCTGGGAGCGATCCAGACCACCCCTCATCCCCAAGACCCGCTGCCCGAGGATGGGGATGCAGCAGCAGCACCCACAGCCCAAAAATTCTTCGTCGGCATTACCTCATGCCCCACGGGCATAGCCCACACATTTATGGCTGCCGAAGCCCTCAAGCAGGGAGCGGCCAAGCTGGGACACGACATCAAGGTGGAAACTCAGGGGTCTGTGGGTTCCCAAAACGCCCTTACCCATGAAGAAATTGCCCGGGCCGACGCGGTGATTATCGCCGCCGACACCCACGTAGACCTGTCCCGCTTTGGCGGCAAGCGCCTGTATGAAACCTCCACCAAGGCTGCCATCCACAGCGGGGCCGACGTGGTGACGGCTGCCCTGGATGCGCCGATCGCGGGCGGTGGCAGCAATGGAGTTGGTCAGGGCTACCTGGATGAGGTCAAGCGAGCCAAAGCCGATCGCTCCGAAAGTCGCTCTGGCCCCTACAAGCACCTGCTCACCGGGGTGAGCTATATGCTGCCGGTGATTGTGGCAGGTGGCCTGATCATCGCTCTGTCGTTTGTCTTTGGCATTAACCCCGAAGAGGGCACCTTTGGCGCTGCCCTGATGCAGATTGGCGGCGGCGCAGCCTTTGCGCTGATTGTGCCGGTGCTAGCGGGCTTTATTGCCTTTTCCATTGCCGATCGCCCCGGTCTTGCGCCTGGCCTAATCGGCGGTATGCTGGCCGCGAACCTGAACATGGGCTTTTTGGGCGGCATCCTGGCGGGCTTTTTGGCGGGTTATGTGGCGCTGTTTATCCGCGATAAGGTGAATCTACCCGCCAACTTTGAGGGGCTGAAGCCGGTGCTGGTAATCCCCCTGCTGGCCACACTGATTGTGGGGCTGCTGCTGGTTTATGTATTCGGTGCGCCGGTGCGGTTCATTATGGATGGTCTCACCGTCTACCTGAAGGGGCTGAGCGGCACCAACGCGATTCTGCTGGGGCTGATTTTGGGCGGCATGATGGCGGTCGACATGGGCGGCCCGGTGAACAAAGTGGCCTACACCTTTGCGGTGGGGTTACTGACTACCAATATCTACGCGCCCATGGCGGCGGTGATGGCGGCAGGCATGACCCCGCCTCTGGGCTTGGCCCTGGCCACCTTTGTCTCGAAGAAATACTTCAACCAGGCGGAGCAGGAGGCCGGGAAGGTGGCCTCGGTGCTGGGCATCTCCTTTATTACCGAGGGGGCGATTCCCTTTGCGGCCAACGATCCGCTGCGAATTTTGCCCGCCTGCATCGCTGGGTCAGCTGTAGCAGGGGCGATGTCGATGGCCTTTGGGTGCACCCTGCGCGCCCCCCACGGCGGTATCTTTGTGCTGGCGATACCCAACGCGGTGGAGAATGTGGGGCTGTACATTGTGGCGATCGCAGCCGGCACCCTAGTCACGGCCCTCGTCGCGGTGCAGCTGAAGCATTTCTTTCCCCGCAAGCAGGGCACTGCTGAAGCCTAGAACCTCGAAACCTACAAGTTCGCTGCCAGAGCCAGGGTATAGATGGACAAGCCATGGATCTCCTGGCTCTAATCGTAGTTAGTGCAGATCTAAGGCCATGGAAGACTTATGTCATTAAAAAAAATCACACCCTCGGTGAGATTTCTATGGCAAAAATGATACAGTTCTTTCATAGACTTTTGTCGATGCCAAATTTTTTATCATTTATCTGAATCAATTTAGGGAGGCATGGTGCATGCCATGGGCATCACGAATCGTATTAACTTCCGCCATGTGCGCGGCGATGTTTTTGGGGGCGTCACCGCTGCGGTGATCGCCCTCCCAATGGCTCTGGCTTTCGGGGTTGCCTCGGGAGCTGGAGCCGCATCAGGTCTCTATGGGGCAGTACTTGTAGGCTTTTTTGCGGCGCTGTTTGGGGGCACGCCGACGCTGATTTCTGAGCCGACCGGGCCGATGACCGTGGTGTTTACCGCCGTTATTGCTCAGCTGATTGCCGCCAATCCCGAAAACGGCATGGCCATGGCCTTTACCGTGGTCATGCTGGCCGGTTTGTTCCAAATTATCTTTGGCTTTCTGAAGCTGGGCCGCTACGTGACCCTGATGCCCTACCCGGTGATTTCGGGGTTTATGTCGGGGATTGGGATCATTTTAATCATCATGCAGCTGGGGCCATTTTTGGGCCAGCCCTCCCCTAAGGGCGGCGTGGTGGGCACCCTCACCAACCTGCCCCAGTTGGTAAGCAACCTCAACCCACCCGAGGTGGTGCTGAGCGTGTTCACACTGCTGGTGCTGTTTTTCTTTCCCAAGCAGCTCAAGCGCTGGGTGCCGCCCCAGCTTTTGGTGCTGGTAGCAGGCACGCTACTGGCCATCGTGCTGTTTCCCGGTGCCGACCTGCGTTTAATTGGTGAAATCCCGACCGGGTTACCGTCTTTGCAGCTGCCGATATTTACCCCTGCCCAGCTGCAAACCATGCTGATTAACGGCTTGGTGCTGGGCATGCTGGGCTGTATCGATGCTCTGCTGACGGCAATGATTGCCGATAGCATTACCCGCACCCAGAGCGATGCCAACAAAGAACTCATTGGCCAGGGTATTGGCAACCTAATGTCGGGTCTGTTTGGCGGTATGCCCGGTGCGGGTGCCACCATGGGCACCGTAGTCAACATTCAGGCCGGAGGCAAAACCGCCCTATCAGGTTTGGTGCGGGCCGGTATTTTGCTGGTTGTGGTGCTGTGGGCCGCGCCGCTTACCCAAGCGATTCCCCTGGCAGTATTAGCGGGTATTGCGGTCAAGGTCGGCTTTGATATTCTCGACTGGAGCTTCTTGAAGCGGGCCCACAACGTGTCTTGGAAGGGCACAGCTATCATGTATGGCGTGATGTTCTTGACGGTGTTTGTCGATTTGATTGTGGCCGTGGGCGTCGGGGTATTTATCGCCAACATCCTCACCATCGATCGCCTCACCAAGCTGCAATCTGACCAGGTGAAAGCCATCACCGACTTTGACGAAGATCTGCCCCTGACCGATGAGGACAAGGCGCTGATGGATCAGGCCCAGGGTCGGGTGTTGGTGTTTCACCTCAGCGGGCCGATGATCTTTGGGGTGGCGCGGGCCATTGCCCAAGAGCACACGGCAATGGATGCCCACGATGTGCTGATCGTAGATTTGCAGGATGTTCCCCACCTGGGGGTGACCGCTGCCCTGGCTCTGGAAAGTGCCATTCAAGACGCCAGCGATGCGGGTCGGCCCGTATTTTTGGCCGGGGCACGGGGCAAAACCCTAAGCCGTCTCGAAAAGCTGGGCGTGCTGCGGTTTGTCCCCCCCGAATACCTGGCCGAGAACCGCACCGAGGCGCTTCGGGCTGCCTTGCAGGTGCTGGCCACCAAGGATGGCTTTGAGCCGCCCTTGGCCCCGGTCGAGCCGGGTTCGGCGGCGGTTTAGAGCCCCTAGGAGAACAGTCTCCTGTAGAGGACGGTGAGCCGCCACGTTTGGCCTCACCTGCTTTTAACCCGCTCTGGCTCAACACAGTAGTTTTTTCTACGTTCTATGGCTGCGTTCTATGGCTCTGCCATGGAGCGTTCCTTTCGGGCACAATCTCCTCCCATGGGCTGGCGGTTGCCCCCTTGACCATTCACCTAATTGTCCTTGTCGTTTGGATTGGAAGGTATCGATGCTGGTATCTAACGCTGTTTCTGCAATCTCCTGGCTTAGCTGGCCAGAGTCTTCTCTGATTGCACCCCTGATGGCCGCAGTTCCAGAAACGGAGGCTGGCCCCATGGTGCTAGCGAGTGTGCTGCTCAGCTTGGTGGTGATTTATGTCGCCAGCAAGTTGGGGGGCGAGCTATCGCGGCTGCTAGATCTGCCTCCGGTGCTGGGGGAACTGGTGGCCGGGGTAGTAGTGGGGGCCTCAGCCCTGCACCTGATTGTGTTTCCCGAAAGTGGGGCAACGGCGGCAGACTCGCAGCTGATGGGGTTATTACAGTTGCTCGGCGGGTTAACTCCAGAGGCCATGGTTGAGGTCTTTCGCAGCCAGAGCGAGGTGGTCTCAGTGCTGGCGGAGCTGGGGGTGATCATTCTGCTGTTTGAGATCGGGCTCGAGTCTGACCTGCGGGAGCTGCAAAAGGTGGGCTCCCAGGCGGCGATCGTGGCGGTTGTAGGAGTAGCGGCTCCCTTTGCTATGGGCACGGCGGGGCTGATGCTGCTATTTAACGTGCCCGCGATTCCGGCAATTTTTGCCGGGGCGGCCCTGACAGCCACCAGTATTGGCATTACCTCGAAGGTGCTATCGGAGATTGGTCAGTTGAAGTCAGCGGAGGGGCAGATCATCGTCGGTGCGGCGGTGATTGACGACGTGCTGGGCATCATTGTGCTGGCGGTGGTGGCCAGTCTGGCCAAGACTGGCGAAATCGATGTGATGAATGTGGTGTATCTGATTATCAGCGCCACGGGGTTTTTGCTGGGGGCAATTTTCCTGGGCAAGTTTTTTAACAGCTCCTTTGTGGCGATCGCCGAGATGCTGCAAACTCGAGGCAACCTGGTGATTCCGGCGATTACCTTTGCATTTTTGATGGCCTTTTTTGCCAACGTCATTCACCTGGAGGCAATTCTTGGTGCCTTTGCGGCGGGTCTAGTGCTCGACGAAACCGACAAGCGCAAAGAGCTCGATCGCCAGATCATGCCCATTGCCGATATTTTGGTGCCAATCTTCTTTGTCACCGTGGGGGCCAAGGCCGACCTGGGGGTGCTGAACCCGGCGGTGCCCGCTAACCGCGAGGGCTTGGTGATTGCCGTCTTTTTGCTGGCGGTAGCCATTATCGGCAAGGTGATCACCGGGTGGACCACCTTTGGTCAGCCCCTCAACAAACTGGCGATCGGCATTGGCATGGTTCCCCGAGGCGAGGTGGGCCTGGTATTTGCGGGCATTGGTTCGGCCAGCGGTGTGCTCAGCAAACCCCTGGAGGCCGCGATTATCATCATGGTGATTGCCACTACGTTTCTAGCGCCGCCCTTTTTGCGGATTGCGTTTAAGGGCAGCGAGGCCCAGGCCGCCCTGCCTGAACCAGCGGAATAGCTCCCTAAGCCGATCCTGGAGGATCGGTAGGCATTGCTTTGCTCATCCCATTCGACTTTCGTAAAGATGGGCACGGGCTCTGGCCCTTTGCCCATCTTTACTACGGCCTTCTCACTTCACTCATCTTCTCTAGACCCATGCTCTACGCCTGTGTTTACGCCACCATTCTGCTGGGCTTTTTTGGCATTTTGCTGAAAGAGAATCTAGTGATGAAGATCATCGCTATGGATGTGATGAGCACCGGGGTGATTGCTCTGTTTGTGCTGGTGGCGGCTGGTGGCGGTACGTTTACGCCTATTTTTATCGATGGTTCCCAGCGAGACTATGCTGACCCAGTGCCCCAGGCGGTAATTTTGACCGCGATCGTAATTGGCTTTTCGATTCAGGCGCTGATGCTGGTGGGGGTAATGAAGCTGGCGCGCGATAACCCGACGCTGGAAACCCGCGCCATCGAGGAGGATTATCGGCCATGACCCTGTGGACAATGCTCTGGATCGCGCTGCCGTTTTTTGTCGGGTTTGGCATTTACCTGCTGCCTCAGGGCGATCGCATTCTGGCCCTGGCTGTCACTATGGTGTCGATGGCCTACGCCATCCTCCTGTTTTGGCAGCCTGAGCCCTTTGTAGTGCAGCTGCTCGACAGCTTCGGCGTCACCCTGATTGCCGACACCCTCAGCGGGTTTTTCATTCTCACCAACGCGCTGGTGACGGCGGCGGTCATCCTCTACTGCTGGCATCGGGGCAAGACCACCTTTTTCTACATCCAGGTGATTCTGCTCCACGGCAGCGTTAACGCCGCCTTTGTCTGCGCTGACTTGATCAGCCTCTACGTGGCCCTGGAGGTAATCGGCATTGCCGTGTTTTTGCTGATTGCCTATCCGCGCAGCGATCGCAGCCTGTGGGTAGCCCTGCGCTATCTGTTTGTCAGCAACACCGCCATGCTGTTTTATCTGATCGGGGCAGCGTTGGTATACCGGACGCACCAGTCCTTTGCCTTTACAGCCCTGGATGGAGCCCCCACCGAAGCCATAGCCCTGATCTGTTTAGGCCTGCTCACCAAGGGGGGCATTTTCATCTCGGGCCTGTGGCTACCCCTCACCCACGCCGAATCAGAGACGCCGGTATCGGCCCTGATGTCGGGGGTAGTGGTGAAGGCGGGGGTATTTCCCCTAGTGCGCTTTGCCCTCATGCTCGAAGACCTCGACCCTGTAGTGCGGATCTTCGGAGCCGGGACAGCACTGTTAGGGGTTGCCTACGCCGTGTTTGAAAAAGACACTAAGCGCATGCTGGCCTTCCATACGGTGTCGCAGCTGGGCTTTGTGCTCGCGGCCCCCGAGGTGGGTGGTTTCTATGCCCTCACCCACGGGTTTGTCAAAGCCGCTCTGTTTTTGATCGCGGGAGAACTGCCTAGCCGCAGCTTTAAGGAACTGCATAGTCAACCCATTCGCACCCCGATCTGGATTGCCCTGGTGATTGCCAGCTTTTCGATCTCAGGGTTTCCGCTGCTCTCGGGCTTTGGGGCCAAGGTGTTGACCATGAAAAATCTGCTGCCCTGGCAGGTGATCGCCATGAATGTCGCCGCCTTTGGCACCGCGATTTCCTTTGCCAAGTTTATTTTTCTGCCCCATGCACCCGCCCCTAACCCGCCCGTCAAGCAGGGGTTTTGGCCTGCCGTCAGTCTGCTGCTAGCGGGGCTGGTGGCCGCCAATGTGGTGTACTACGACGCCTATTCCCTGGCCAATGTGGTGAAGCCCCTGACCATTATTGCCCTGGGCTGGCTAGCCTACCACCTGATTTTTCAGCGGGTGGTGGTGAAGCTGCCCCGGATGCTGGAGCAATTTGAGCACCTGATTGGGGTGATGAGTTTGATGCTGATGGTGTTGTTTGGTTTGGTGTTGGCATGACGGGCTACTTAAACATACTGCTACGACTGACGATTTGGTTTTTGCTCACCGCCGATCTGAGCTGGGCCAACATTGTGATTGGGGTGATTGTCGCACTCATCCTTCCCCGCGGCGTGACCAGCCCTGGCCTGCTCAAAGACTGGCTGCGCACCCTATGGGAGGTGGTGGTGGCCATTCCCCAGGCCTACAAAGAGGCCTTTGAAATCATGCTTTGGCCCCACCATGAGGAAGTCGTCACCGTCGAGCGGGCCAAGCCC
>JBGSNT010000235.1:0-53411 GCA_041739575.1 Nodosilinea sp.
AACTGGGTGCGCCCTCACTGGGGATTGGGCACGAAGACCACCCCGGCGATGGCGATGGGCTTCACGACTCGCCCCATATCGATGGCTGAATTGCTCAATTCTAGAGGTTTTGAAGCTCTCCTACTTTAACGAACCAGTGCCGCTAGAGGAGAAGGACAAGTCGGAACAGCTGCTGCTCAACATTCTGCCCCTGCCGATTGCCACCCGACTGAAGCAGGGGCGCAGCACCATTGCCGATCACTTTGCGGAGGTGACGGTGCTGTTCGCTGACATCGTTGAGTTTACCCAGCTTTCAGAAACCCTGACTCCCCAGGAGCTGGTCATTTTGCTGAACGATATTTTTAGCGAGTTTGACCATCTAGCCGAGCGGCATCAGCTGGAAAAGATCAAGACGATTGGCGATGCCTACATGGTGGTCGGTGGAATTCCGGTGGTGAGGGACGACCATGCCCAGGCCGTCGCCGAGATGGCTCTGGATATGCAGGCCGTGGCCCAGTCCTTTAGCGATCGCACCGGCCAATCCTTTCGGCTGCGCATTGGTATCAACACTGGGCCGGTGGTGGCCGGGGTGATTGGCACCAAGAAGTTCATTTACGACCTCTGGGGCGATACGGTGAATACCGCCAGCCGCATGGAGTCGTTTGGGGTAGCCGAACACATCCAGGTGACCGAGGCCACCTACGATCACCTCAAAGACACCTACGATCTGGACCTGCGGGGGGAGGTGTGGGTGAAGGGCAAGGGGAATATGCGCACCTACTTTCTGCGGCAAAAACCCACGCTGATCACCGCCGCCCCGGCCCTGGGCAGGCCCGGCTGATGTCTCCCCCATGATTTGTTCAGCCGGGCTGGGTATGCTAAGTCTAATTGGGGTTCCTCCGCTGGCCAGCGATATCACATCTACACCCTGGCCTACTCTTATATATCCTGTGCCACGTTCATCGGTCTATGACTACGGCTAAGGCATCTCTAACGGCGCAGCCCGCCCCATCCCCCTCGGGTCAAGACAAACTGCTGGAGGCCATTGTTGGGGTGGCTATTTTTGACGTCAGCGGTCTGCCCCGAGAATATTTCATCACCGCTGAAAACACCAGCACAAACTGGGTCCAGATTGTATTTCAGGCGCTGGGGCTCAAGTCTCTGCTGATGTCATCGCTGAAGCTGGAGGGGTTTTCCCACATCTGCATTGAGCTAGACCAGCAAACCGCCATTGTGGTGCGCACTAAGGACGAGTACGTGGCCCTGCTGCTGCGAAAGCCAATCACCTTTGCCACGGCCCAGGAAAGCGATCGCTTTGGCCAGTGGGTCCGGCAGTTTGAGCGCCGCCTGCTGCGTCAGCACGATCGCTTTATTCCCGCCTAGGCAGGACCGGCTGGGAGGCCTAGAACCAGGTCCTAGCCCGTGGGTAGGCCAAAAAACTACGGCAAAAAGCGATCGAGGGCGGCCTTGAGTTCGGCAATTTCTTCTTCGATGTTGCCGTCCTCGGCGGCGCGGCCAATGCACTCGGTGAGGTGCTCGTCGAGAATAATCCGGGCGACGCGATCGAGGGCACCGCGAACCGCCGCCACCTGCACCAGCACATCAGGACAGGGGCGACTCTCCTGCACCATGGTCTTGATGCCGCGAATATGACCCTCGATGCGGGCCAGTCGATTGACGATCCGCCGCAGCGACTCGGGGTCGTGGACGTGGGGGTGAGCTACGCTGTCGGTCGGCTGAGCGACCTCATGCAGATTGGGGTGGGGGTGGGAGCTAGGATTATGCAAGGCAGTAGGGCTATAAAACGATATGGAGTCGGGGCACTTGGGTCTTGGAGTAGGGATCGGGGCGGGACGGCCCTTGGCCCAGATTTATCTGGGCTGAGCTAGGGGGCCGAAAACCCAGCCATAGAGGCCAACTGATCCAAGGTATACACCCCTAGATGAAACTGACCATTGATTTCCCAGGTGGGGTAACCCTGGATGCCCTTCTGCTTACACAGTTCGGGCTGAGCATTGTCGCCATCGGCGGCGCACTCTATATAGGGAATCTGGTCTGCCGCTGCCTGGAATAAGGCCTTTTGGTCAGCACAGTGGGGGCACCAGTAGGCCCCGTACATGACGCTACCGGTATCGGTCAGGTACTGCGCCAGCTGAGCCTCATAGCTGTCTGCCGTGCTGCGGGTCGCGTCAGCGGTGGTGATCTGCGTCAACGGCGAGCCACACCCAAACAGCAGCAAAGTCCCCAGCGCCAATCCTCCCAGCCTGGGGGCATGGCGGGCTTTGGGCCAGGGCTTTGGGCCAAGGCCGGTCTGAGATCCCGGGGGCGGCAAGGGATGCGGTGGAGCCATAGAGCCTAACTGAAGCCTATCTGAGGTCAATGCTGGGAGGTCAATGCTGGGGCAAGCCCTCACGGTCTTGTTGCGGTGAGCGGTTGCCCTTTCAGTGTAGCGTCAAGCTTCTGGGGTAGCGCCATAGAGGTCCATGACCTGGGCCAGCTCGAGGCGCGATCGCGCCCCCAGCTCCAGCCCCGAGTAATGTCCCCGGTTGAGGTGGTCAGCGGCGGCGCAGCCGATCATGGCGGCATTGTCAGTACACAGGCTAAGGGGCGGGAAAAACACCGTCAGCCCGTGGTCCTCAGCCGCCTGCTGGAGGTGTTGGCGCAGGCCACTATTGGCGGCTACCCCGCCCCCGACCGCCACGGTGCTGAGGCCGTAGTCCCGGGCACAGGCCACCACCCGCCGGGTCAGGCTGCGGGCCACTGTGGCCTGAAAGCTAGCGGCCAAATCGGCCACCGGCAGTGGGTCGGTCCCCTCGGCCCGGAGTTTTTCCACTAGCCGCAGCACCGCCGTCTTCAGCCCGCTAAAGCTCGAGTCGTAGGGGTGGAAGCCGCCCTCCGGGAGAGAAATATTGCCCTCTGGCAGGGGAAAGGCGCGGGCATTCCCCTGCTGGGCCAGTTTGTCAATGATGGGGCCACCGGGGTAGCCTAACCCGAGCAGCCGGGCCACCTTGTCAAAGGCTTCGCCCGCCGCATCGTCGCGGGTTTGCCCCAGGGTTTGGTACTGGCCGCAGCCTTTGACATAAATCAGGCTGGTGTGCCCCCCCGATACCAGCAGGCACAGGTAGGGTGGCTGAAGATCGGGGCTGGCCAGGTAGTTGGCGTAGATATGCCCCTCCAGATGGTGCACCCCCAAAAACGGCTTCTGGTGCACCATGGCCAGGGTTTTGCCGGCGGTTAGCCCCACCAGCAGCGCCCCGACCAATCCAGGGGCGCAGGTGGCCGCAATGCCGTCCAGGTCTGCCCAGCTGACCCCGGCCATAGCCATGGCCTCTCTGATGCTGTCGCCCAGGGTGACCACGTGGTGCCGCGAGGCCACCTCCGGCACAATGCCGCCGTAGGGTTGGTGAATGGCAATTTGGGATGCCACTACGGTGCTGAGCAGGGTGCGATCGCGCACCACTGCCGCCGCCGTTTCGTCACAGCTGGTTTCTAGAGCTAAAATCGTCGCCATTGTCGGTGCCGTTGGGAAGGTCCTGGAGAGGGCTGGGTCGTAATTTGTAGAGATGTAAACACCCCACCGATCTTAGCTTTACGGGGGTTCGGCGGCGGGGTATTATGGCGACCAAGTTGGGTGAATTTTTGTTCAAGAAACTTAACTTTACGTTCAAATCGCCCTAGGTTTCTTAGGTAATTAAAAGGAACGGTTTATGCGACGGTTTTTTGCTGTAGCGCTTGTAGTATTTTCCTGGTTTGGGTTTGTCTCCCCGGCCTCCGCTAGCTTGGCTGGTGACAACGTGGCGGGCCTCACCCCCTGCGGTCAAAACGCCGCTTTTCTAAAGCGGGCGGCGGCGGCGGCCACCGAGCAGGCTAAGGCTCGGTTCGACTTTTACGGTAGCTCTAGTCTATTGTGCGGCACCGATGGCCTGCCCCACCTGGTGGTCGACGGCGACCTTGCCCATGCGGGTGAGTTTTTGATTCCGAGTCTGCTGTTTCTCTATATCGCCGGCTGGATTGGCTGGGTAGGCCGCTCTTACATCATTGCGGTGCGTAGCGAAAAGAGCCCCGAAGACAAAGAGATCATCATCGACGTGCCCTTGGCGATCAAGTGCTCCCTGTCTGGGTTCGCTTGGCCCCTAGCTGCCTTCAAGGATATCGTCAGCGGTGCCATGTTTGCCAAAGACGATGAGATCACGGTCTCTCCCCGCTAGGTAGCGGCCGACCCCCAAACACTACCCAGGAGAACGAGTTCCATGGACAACAACTTGCTTCGGTATCTTTCCTCTGCCCCGGTGCTGGCCACTGTGTGGATGGTCATTACCGCCGGTATTTTGATTGAGTTCAACCGCTTCTTTCCCGATCTGCTGCTGCACCCCTAGGGAAATTTCCTGAACAGCCGGTTCGGGAAAGCGATACGACGATGGTCTTTGAAGTGGTCTTTGAAAAGGTCCTTAAAATGACCGGCAAATAGACCATCTCTCGAAGTCATCTTCTTCATTTGCTGTGATTTTGTTTGAGTTGGAGATACTCATCTATGACAGACGTTATTCGACCCGCTGGGGATCCACAGATCGGCAATCTTGAGACGCCGATTAATTCCTCTGCGTTTTCTAAGGCCTTCATTGGCAATTTGCCCGCCTACCGGGTTGGGCTTTCCCCCCAGCGTCGTGGTCTAGAAATTGGCATGGCCCACGGCTATCTACTGTACGGCCCCTTTGCCCTGCTGGGCCCCCTGCGCGACTCTGAAATTCCAGGTCTGGCCGGTCTGCTGAGCGCCTCGGCCCTGGTGGTTATTTTGACCGCCTGCCTGTCCATCTACTCCGGCGCCGGGGTCAACACCGATGTGACCAAAACCACCACCCCCTTTACCCCTCCTGCCAGCCTCGAAACCGACGAAGGCTGGAGCGAGTTTGCCGGTGGTTTCTTGATCGGCGGCATTGGCGGGGCCACCTTCGCCTACCTGCTGGCGGCCAACATGCCAATTCTCACCACCTTGGTTAGTGGCGGCCACAGCTAAAGTCAATTTAGCCAACAAAAAACACGGCAGCTCACCTGCCGTGTTTTTTGTTGGAAACCAGCTGTCGGAGGGGAGGTTTTGCCGCCGACGAATAGCCCGATCCCGCCAGGGCGACAGGCTAGGCTGGGCCGATCGCCGCCACCGCTGCCTCGATCGCCAGCGCGATGTGGGTCCAGTGGGTGCCGCCCTGGCAGTAGACCGTATAGGGTTCCCTCAGGGGGCCATCGGCGGAGAGCTCTGAGGTGCTGCCATCGATAAACGTGCCTCCAGCCATCACCAGTTCGCTATCGTAGCCGGGCATGCCTGCGGGCACCGGCTCCACGTAGGCATCGATGGGCGAGTGCTGCTGCACCGCCCTGCAGAAGGCGATCAGCTTTTCGGGGGTCCCCAGGCGAATAGCCTGGATCACGTCCCGCTGGGGGCTACTGGGGGCGGGGTTGACCGGGTAGCCCAGCCCCGCAAAGGTGGACGATAGCAGATAGTTGCCCTTCATGGCTTCGCCCACCATTTGGGGAGCCAGAAAGAGCCCCTGGTACAAAAGCCGGTTGAGGTTAAGGCTCGACCCGCCGCTGGCGCCAATGCCCGGGGCGGTCAGGCGACAGGCGGCGGCAGCGACCAGATCGGCCCGGCCCGCGACGTAGCCACCGGTGGGGGCAATGGTGCCGCCGGGGTTTTTTATCAGCGATCCAGCGATCAGGTCGGCCCCGACGGCGGTGGGTTCGCGATCCTCTAAAAACTCGCCGTAGCAGTTGTCCACAAAACAAACCACGGCAGGATTTTGCGCCTTAACCATGCGAACGATAGTTTCGATTTCGGCTATGGTGAGGGTTGACCGCCAACTGTAGCCGCAGGATCGCTGAATATGCACCAGCCGGGTATTGGGTTTGACCGCCCCTGGCAGGGCCACCCAATCGATTGAGCCAGCAGCGGTCAGCGGTAATTCTCGATAGGACACTCCAAATTCTGCTAACGATCCCTGGCCCGCGCTCCGTAGACCAATTACTTCGTCGAGGGTGTCGTAGGGGGCCCCTGCTACCGCCAGCATTTCATCCCCAGGCCGCAGCACACCGTAGAGGGCACAGGCGATCGCATGGGTGCCCGAGACAAACTGAGCCCGCACTAGGGCGGCCTCCGCCTGTACAATTTCGGCAAATACGCGATCGAGGGTGTCACGGCCCAGATCATCGTGGCCGTAGCCCGACACGCTGTTAAAGTGATGGCTACCCACCCGGTGTTGCCGAAACGCCGCTAGTACCCTCGCTAGGTTTTGCTTGACCTGGGCGTCAATTCCATAAAAAATCGAAAGAAGTGTCGGGTCTGGCAGCATGATCAGGTTTGATTGTTGCAATGGTTGAATTTTTTCGTTAAGAAACAGGGGTGCACCAGGTTTAGACCGGGATCGGTCGTTTTTCCACAGGAAAACCTCCAATTCTGGACTTGGATTTGGTTAATGATTCTCCCCTAGTTTTACTCCACCTGCGCGAAATTCTTGTCCAAGAGTCTTGTCTAGGCCCCTGTCCAAAATTCTGAGACGTTTTCATGACTGCCGTAACTACTGAGCGTTTGTCCCGCGATTGGGTCACCATCCTGTTTATGATCGTCGTGCACAGCCTGGCTGCGCTGGCGTTCTTGCCCGCCAACTTCTCCTGGGCGGCGGTGGGGGTGGCTCTATTGCTCCACTGGTTGACCGGTTGCCTGGGCATTACCCTGGGCTGGCACCGGTTGGTTTCCCACCGCAGCTTTACCGTGCCCAAGTGGCTAGAGTACTTTTTTGTATTCTGCGGCACCCTGGCCTGCCAGCACGGCCCCCTGATGTGGGTAGGGTTGCACCGCCATCACCACGCCTACTCTGACCAGAGCAACGACCATCACGACTCCAACAAGGGTTTTTGGTGGAGCCATATGGGCTGGATGCTGCGTGACGTGCCCGCCAAACACGACATCAGCCGATTCATTCGCGACATCAAAGACGATCGATTTTATCTGTTTTGTGAAAAGTATTTTCTACCGCTGCAATTTGCCCTGGGCTTTATTCTCTACGCCCTAGGGGGATGGTCCTTTGTGCTGTGGGGTATTTTTGTTCGGCTGGTGGTGGTCTACCACTGCACCTGGTTGGTGAACAGCGCCACTCACAAATTTGGCTACCGCACCTACGCCACCGAAGACAAGTCGACCAACTGCTGGTGGGTGGCGGTCGTCACCTACGGCGAAGGCTGGCACAACAATCACCACGCGTTTCAATACTCGGCCCGTCACGGCCTAAAATGGTGGGAAATTGATATGACCTGGATGACCATTCGATTGCTGGAGCTGGTTGGCCTGGCTAAGCGGGTTAAATTGGTCAACTCAGCGGAGAGCTAAATCGCTAGGGTCGGATAAAACTCTGATCAAGGATTAAGGAATTAGGGGGCCGCCCATGGGTTGCCCCTTTTTTCGTACCAATGGCTGGGGTTGCTAGATGGAAATGGGCATCTAACCTGAGTGCGGGCCTGAGTGCGGGAAAAGAAAATCTTCGGGAAAACAGTCTTACTTTTCCCTTCTGGGAGGGGCTAGGGGTGGGTCTAGCTGAGCTACGTAGATGGTGTAGATTGTACCGTCATCACCCCATAGCACTATTGGTTGAATCATCGCCATACCCTTTTCCCAAACAAATTTCTCAAACCAACCCGCCGAGGGGGCACACCGCTAGGGCGAGGTTCCGCCAGCGCCAGGTAATGCACCACCCCACCTACCCAAGAATTGCGGCATCTAAGCGATGCAGGGCTCCTTGACACCTTTGACAGTAGCCAGCACAAGATTGCAGCGCCAACGGTCATCGGTCACCAGCCAACGCCTTCATAGAGTCGGACTGCACCCTTAGGATGCCAGAGATAGCCGACCTCAACAGGCCTTTCACCCACTTGTGTTAGTCAGCCGGGTCGGGGCCATCCGTCGTAGAACGAGCAGTTTAGGTAGATGCTACAGTCAAATCAGGCGCCCCCTTACCCGATCAATAGCTCTTCCTCGGGGTACTGAATAGCAGAAGGTTTGGGGTCGCCCAGCAGCGCCCCCATGAATAGCAGCACCCCGACCCGGCCCAGATACATAGTGAAGATGATGACGTACTTGCCCAAGTCAGAAAGGTCGGCGGTTATGCCAGTGGAAAGCCCTACGGTAGCAAAGGCTGAAACTTCCTCGAAGAGAATGGCAATGAAGCTAAAGGTTGGGTTACCCATCGCCACTAAGGCGGTGGCGCAAACCACGACTAGGCCTGACCCGACCACTACAGCAATTGATTTGAGCACTCGACTGGGGGGAATCTGCCGTCGGTAGCACAACACCTCTTCTTTGCCCTGGAGGACCATGCGAGTGCAAGCCAGTAATATACGAATAGTGGTAGTTTTGACACCGCCGCCCGTGCTGCCGGGGCTAGCGCCAATAAACATGAGGGCAATCATAATGAACAGGGAGGCATCGCCCATGGCCCCGATATCAATGCTGTTGAACCCGGCGGTGCGGGCTATAACGGACTGAAACCAAGCGCTTAGCAACTTGTGATGGACGCCCAGAGGGCCAAGGGTGGCCGGGTTTTTATACTCAATGACAAAAAAGGCAGCGGTACCGATGGTTAGTAAGGCCACTGTGGTGCTGGTGACAACCTTGAAGTTGAGCGAGAAAAGACCCCGGCATCGGTTGCCCTGGAGGCGATTCCGAGTCCAGGTCAGCAGTTCCATAATTACTTGGTAGCCGATACCGCCAAGAATGACCAGGGCGGTGATGACGGCATTTACCCATGGGTTGAGAGCATAGCCGATGATGCTGTCTTCAAATAGGCTAAACCCGGCGTTGTTGAAGGCGCTGACGCTGTGGAATACCGCCAGCCACAGCCCGTAGTCGGGTCCGTAGTCTTGGCTGAACACAGGATAGAGACAAAATAATCCGGTCAGCTCAAACACCAGGGTCATAACGATGATGGAGAGGATCAGTGACTTACCGCCGGATAGGGCGGTGCTATCCATGGACTGCTGGATGGCTAGGCGTTCTCGCAGCCCCAGACGGCGGCCCAGCAGCAGTAGGAGAAATGTGTTGGCGGTCATGTAGCCGAGGCCACCCAGCTGAATCAAGATAAGAATGACTGCTTCGCCAAAGCCGGAGAAGTGGGTGCCGGTATCGACGACGATGAGCCCGGTGACGCAGACAGCGGAGGTGGAGGTGAATAAAGCTACCAGGGGGTCGTTCCATCCTTCGTCGGTGGTGGCTAAGGGCAGCAGTAATAGCAGGGTACCGATCGCAATTAGCACTAAAAATCCAAGGCATATGGTGCGCGGAACGGTCATCTGCATGGGCTGGTCACTTTGCTAACGGATGGCTGTAGGAGCAACCCTATATTTTCATGAGTTGACGCCCTCGGTCACTATGCCGCAAGATTTAACCGGTTAAGCCCTGCAGGGGGCGTTGTTCTTTAGATCTAAGCTGCCATGGCCAATGCGCTGTACAAGAAGATTCAGACCTTTTACGACGATTCGTCTGGGCTGTGGGAGCAGATCTGGGGAGAGCACATGCACCATGGCTACTATGGCCCTGATGGCCGCCAGCGCAAAAACCGTCGCCAGGCCCAGATTGACCTAATTGAGGAGTGCCTGGCTTGGGCCGGGGTCACCCAGGCTGACGAAATTTTAGACTGTGGCTGTGGCATTGGCGGTAGTGCCCTGGAACTGGCTACGCGGTTTAATGCCAAAGTAGTGGGCATTACCCTTAGCCCGGTACAGGCCCAGCGGGCTAAGGAACGGGCGGGGGCTGGCAATCTGGCGGGGGATGCTCCTCCCTGTGCCAGCTTTCAGGTGGCGGATGCCCTCAATACCCCCTTTGCCGATCAAAGTTTTGACCTGGTGTGGTCGATGGAGAGCGGTGAGCACATGCCCGACAAGGTGGCCTTTTTGCAGGAGTGCTATCGGGTCTTGAAACCGGGCGGCAAACTGCTGATGGCCACCTGGTGCCACCGCCCGATGACCTCTCTGGCGGGGCCGCTAACCTGGATAGAACAGCAACAGCTGGACTGGATCTATCGGGTCTATGGCTTACCCTACGTGATTTCGCTGCCTGACTATGAGGCGATCGCGCACAACTGTGGTTTCACCGGCATTACTGCCGCTGACTGGTCCCTGGCGGTGGCCCCCTTTTGGGATGAGGTAATTATGTCGGCCATCAGTCCTGAGGGCCTAGCTGGATTAGTTAAGGCAGGGCCGGGTACAATGCAGGGTGCCCTAGCCCTAGGGCCCATGCGCCAGGGTCTGCACAGTGGTCTGATTCGCTATGGGTTGCTCTGCGCGGTGCGCTAGGGTCAAAAAAAAGGAGGGTTCAATGAACCCTCCCAGACCTTTCAACGACAGATGGTCTATTGGGGCCGGGCTGCCGGGCAGTCGATCATGCGCACGGCGACGGAGGCGGTATAGTCGCGCAGGGCATTGGTGTTGGGGGCAAAGTTGGTGCCCGTTTCGTTAAGCGGGGTCGCAACGGCGCAGTAGGCCGCCATTTCGTTGATGGCCGTTGCTCCCCAGAAGCCGCTGATGTCGGTAAAGGTAGGCGGGTTGCTGACGTTGGGAACCAAGGTGCCGTCGGTATCGCGCCCGCCAGGCACCGCCGTGGAGCTGGTGTCATCCCCAGCCCCAGCATCAGCCCGAATTAACGCCAGTTTATACATCATGGCGATCAGTTCTGCCCTAGATACGTTGTCGGCGGGCCGGAAGTTGCCGGAACCAAAGTCGCCGGTAACGATGCCGAGCTGCTTGGCTTGCTCAATCTTGATCGCGCTCCAGCGGGTCGTGGCCACGTCGGGGAAAGGCGGGCTATAGACAGACTGGGGCAGGCTGGCGAGCGCAGTCGTGGGTAGAATCTTTCCAGCGGTTTCCATCACCACCGATACCGCCTGCTCACGGGTTAAAGGATTGAGAGGCCTAAAGGTGCCGTCTTCCGGAAAGCCAGACATCACCCCTAGGGTAGCCGCCCGGGCAATATCGTTGGCGTAGCGGTTGCCCCTAATGTCGTTAAAGGGCACAGGAGTTGGGGTTACGGGGGGCTGGGTGGTGCCTGGGCCGGTGGCCACCCCTTCACCAGCCTGTAGCTGGGCCAGGGTGGCGTCGTTGGTGAAGTACACCAGGTTAGAGTCGACAATCACCCCTTGGTAGGTGCGCTTGGTCAACGACCAGCCGGGGTTGAGGTCAATTTGGGTAAAGCCGGTGGGGCTAATGCCGTTGGTCCTGCCGATTGTAATGAGATCGCGGGAGGTGGTGGAGGGGGCGAACTGGAGAATCAGGTCGCCGTTACGATCGGTAATTTGAAAGCGAGCCCCGTTCAGATCTTGACCATTGAGGCGCACCGCGTAGCCGTTGCTGTCTCGCTGGAGGCGACAAATCCCTGAGAAATCAAAGGTGTTCCAGAGGGCGTTGACCTGGGTGGGCTCGCCACCAGGATTGACAATGCTCCAGCAGGGCGGGCTGGGCTGGATTTGCTCAACGATGAAGAGCTTGTGGGGTTGGGCAGCGCTACCGGGTACAGAAACTACGAGAAAGTTAGCTGCGTTGATGGCAATGTTGCCAAATTGTTGGGCCAGGAGCGTACCGGTCTGGCGCATGGCTGGCTGCATCGGAGTCGATGCGCTTGCGATCGCCTGGCTGACGCCACCGAGTACTCCAAGGGTAGCTGCGGTGAGGGCAGCCGCTTTTAACTTTGATTTAAAATTCATCGTCACCCGTCCTAAATAGCGTGATGTGATGGGGCTATGGTTCTTCAGCATGGTCTGGGAAGCTGAGGGGAAAAAGAGATTAGAGCTTGCCATTCCCTAAATCTCTTCCCTGACGGCTCAATATTAGACTTTGAGCCCGATTCATCAGGGCAAGCAGCCCTCAGACTAACCAGCATTGACGCCAATAAATAATGGAACAACCCTTGGCATTCGACGGCAATTCAATTCTCTAGGCACCGCCTAAATTGACTTAGCCCTCAGGCTGAATCAACCGGCTGACCCAGAAATACCGAAATCATTGTAGGGGCAACCTCGGTGTATGACCCGGATTTTTGCAGGAATTACTTAGAATTCGTTGCAAAACCACAAATTCCCTGACGATTTTCCGGCGGGCTATTTCCTTAGGATAGGGCGTTTGCGATCGCCCAGGTGGCTAACTGTGCCCCTGGAAAATCCCAGGGTTTAGAGTTGAAAGTCATCTAGGGGGGATGACGACAGCCCGGTGGGGACAATAGCCCGGCTGACAGAGACTTTGTAACTTTCCTGCTGGGTCACCATATCAATGGCGATCGCCTCAAACCAGGCCTCCAAACAGCCCAGGGGAGCGGTTAGCTGAAGGGTACCCTCGAGCTGACCCTGGCCATTGGGCAGTAGATTCATGAGTTGGCGGGGCTCGTCAACCAGGGTGCGGGTCTGGGGGTCTGTGATCCAAACCTTGAGGTAAAGGCGATTGGGGTGAAAGGGCACCCGCAGCGTTGCTAGCACCGGTTCGCCGGCGACTAGATCGCCCTCTGGCAAAACCAGGCTGGGCAAAGGTGGTGACACCGCTTCGGGGGGTGACACCGCTTCGGTGACGTCCACCGCCGCTGGGGGGTTGGACAGATCTCTGAGGGTGGGGTCTTCGTCGGCATAGATCACCACCTCCCCCGCAAAGGGAATAAACTCGTCGGTGGTCTCCGGTTCCTCTGGGAGACTAGCCGATTCAGACTCTGCCCTATCCATCTCCTGAGCCGCCTGGGCCTCCTGCTGCAGGGTGACCGCTAGCTCGTTGAGCCGGTGCCAAAAACGGTCCTGTAGCTTTAGATCCTTAAACCCCATTGCCTCGTGGGAGAGCAGTTGGGGCTTGGGGCCGGCAGGTTTGCGGCTAGGGGCGGCCTCTGGCGATGGCCCCGTCATAATAAGCAACTGATCCTCTGCCTGGGGGGGCTGGGATAGGGGGGGTAAACTCAGTCCCCGGGCTGGCTGGGGGGAAGCGGCGGCGGCACTCTGCTGACGCGGTGGGGGGGTAGGCTTGGGGTCGCCCACTAGGGGCAGGGTCGGCTGGTGGGTCGCCACCTCGTGGGGGGTGGGGTAGTAAATCTTAGGGGGTAGCTCGGGGCTGCTGCGGGGTAGGGTCCACCTCGGCATTTCCCGAGGTGGGGCGGTCCATAGGGCTATATCCCAGGTCTTGCGGTCAGGGCTGGAGGGAGGATCGGCCTCGTCAGACCCATCGCCGGGAAAAATAATCCCCAGGTCGGTGTTGATTTCGGCCTGGTTGGCGATCGCATTAAACAGTGACGCCACATCTACCGTGACCGTAAACCCCTGTAAAGCAAGCACCTCAGCCCCAGATAGCAAGCCCACTTCCCCCAGCAATAGGCGGGTCGAGAGCCCGGTGGGCACCCGGATCGACAGGGCTAGGTTAGCGGTTGGGGTGATCTTAGCCAAGGGGGTCGAGGTGAGGGCCACTGACTCACCGGTTTGGGGATCGGACAGGCGCACCACCAGAGTCAGCGGTGGGTCAGGCTCAGCGGCGGCACCGGTTACGGTTATCGGCAATCCCAATACCTCCCCTTCCGCCCCCAATAGCGCTGTTTGGTGAAGGGTTAACCCATCGGTCAAGGCGCTGTCCTCCGGCCCGCTGGCTCGCTGGCGCTGAAACACATCCATTGCGTCTACCGTAGCCTGGGGATCAAGGGGCGCGGTAGCGGCTAGGGCCGCAGCCCCGGGCGCATCCTCGGCTCGTCCGGGGCCTATGCCTGTGCTGCCGTCATCGGCGAACCAGTCGCCGTCGTCGTTGCTATCCTGGGGCACCACCCGCAGCTGCACGGCATAGCGCCGGGGTTCAAGCCCCTCGGCAGCCCCGTCCGGAGCCCCGGCCTCGCTGGTACAGAGAATATCCCAGCTGCCCTCCCCCATGCGGGTAAAGGGCATGACTACCATCAGGCCGTTGTCATTGGTTTCGGCCTGGCGGCGCAGGGTTCGGCGCTTTGGGGGGATGCGATCGCCTCGGGAGGTCAGACTTTGCCCATCCTGCTGCAGCTGGCTGATGTGAATATTGACCCGCGCGTTGATCAGGCTGGTGTGGGCCATGATGCGATAGCGGCCCTCCAAGATTTCTACCTGGGAGGTGTCCAGGGGCAGCCAGCTTTGGTCGCCTTCCTTTTGCAGCAGAAATTCCCAATACTCCATAGGTCAAATCCTGAGTTCAAATCCTGTCGGAAGCCGCCCATGATGCTTCAGGATACTCCCTGTCAGCCCAGCTGCACTGTTCAACGCGGCAAACATTCAGAGCTTCAATCTTACAATGCCTGCCTCAATGCCTATATTTTGACGGAGGCTCGTCTCTATCGTTCTACAGACACCGATCCCTTAGCCTGCTCCTAAGCTGTAGAAGTAACTCATCAGGAGATAATTACATTATGTCTATTGAAGATAGAGCTAAGGCCACCGCCAAAGATGTTGAAGGTAAGCTTCAAGAAGGGGCTGGCAAGCTAACCGGCAACCAGGAAGCCCAGGCTAAGGGCAAGGCCAAGCAGGCTGAGGCCGACGTGCGCCACGGTGTAGAAGACGCCAAAGACCAGGTCAAAGGCGCCATTGACTAGGGCCATTGACCAATGTCCTTGAGTAGTTCGGAGTACTAAAAATCTTGAACTGATGGAGCAAAAATCCAGCTAAAACCAGTTCCGGCTAGTGAGGCGGTCCAGCCCATGCAGGCTGTTGCTGTCAATCTCTAGTTGAGAACTTAGCTGAAAAGCCCCAGTCTCAATTTAGGCCGTCAAAAGGTTCCGATTCTTCCTAGGGTCGGAACCTTTTTTGGCGGTTCGGCATGCTGTCTAATGCCTAACCCCGGTCCCGGTTGTGCTTTCCCGCCGTCTGGGACTAGTAGACTACGGCATCGGTTAGGTGCCCAGCGGTGAGGCACAACCGACGGATTGATTGGAGGATCAGCTACCTAGGGTGGCCTGGAGTAACGCTTCGGTGGCCCGGAACCCCGCCAGCACCGCCTGGCCATCCTTGACAAACACAGGTCGCTTTAACAGCATGGCATCTTGGCTAAAGGCCTCAATCCACTCGGGGTCTCCCCAGGTCTGCTTGGCATCGCCAAGGGTCCGGTAGGACTGGCCTGAGGTGTTGCGCAGGGGTTTATTGCCCAGGGACTCTACCCAGGCGCTAACCATGGTTCGACTGGGGGGCTGCTCCTTTGTGTTGATAAACTCGTAGGCGATCGCTTGGCTGTTGAGCCATTGCAGAGCCTTTCTGCAGGTATCACAGGTGGGAATACCGTAGACCAATAGCGCCATAGCTGTAGGTGCGGGAATATTAGGTGCGGGAATATTAGGTGCGGGGAAAAAATGGGAGGGGTATGGAGGGTCGAAACCCGGCGAAAAAATGCTAGAAACGCCCCGGCGGCCAGGACGTTTCTTCAGGATGTTTTAAGCGTTGGCGAGGGGAGGGTGTCTAGTTGTCGTAGACCCGGCACTCGTCGGCTTCGGGGTTGGTGTCGCAGTAGACCTCGAGAGAAGTCTTGTCGGTGCCCTTTTCACGCTGGTGAGAGGCCTCAGCCTGAAGCTCTTCAACGGCATCCCAAGCCGCCGCACATTCCTGGGAGCCACTACCTGCAACGTCGCAGGCGGCCCGGGCGTCTTCGATTTCTTTTTCAATGCGCGCTTTGATGTTCTCGCTCATAACCGTCCTTATAGCTTGGATAAACAACTCCGTGGGGACTGCGGCCTGATGGCTGACGCTGGGCCAATCCATGGGTCTGGCAGGAAATTCCTGCGTTCAGGCTCAGTATACTGCACCGGTTTAGAGCGCTCGGCGATTACATCCGTACCCCAGCGGGGGAGGGTATCGTCCTTGACAGCCGGGGTTAGCCTTCTGGGCTAACTCTAACCGGCCACAGTATAAGTACCTACCTCCCTATCTTACACATCTCTCCTCGGGCCGGGGTGCTTGATGAACAGTCGGGCAACGGGTTGTTATACGGGGCTAGGAGCAATCCGATCTAGACTGGAACGATTATAAGGAGGGGCTGTACCCATGACTGATCATCCTCAATCCGGCCTCCCCGCCATGACGTGGGCCAACGCTGTTTCAAGTCGTCCATCGTTGGAGGGGGCGGTCAAGGATGTGGTCGAACAACTCCAGAACCGCTCAACGGCGGTGCCCGATCTGGGGCTGCTGTACATTTCGTCGTCCTTTACCAGCGAGTTTGCCCGGCTGCTGCCCCTGCTGCAGGATCTGCTACCCATGCCTGCCCTGGTGGGGTGCAGCGGTGGTGGCATTATCGGCATGGATGCCCAGGGGCAGCCCCAGGAACTCGAAGATACGCCGGCCCTGAGTTTGACGGTGGCGACTTTACCGGGGGTGTCGGTGCAGACCTTTCACCTGTCGAGCGATGATCTACCCGACCTCGATAGCCCCCCCGACGCCTGGGCCGATCTGGTGGGGGTGGCCCCCGCCGAAAACCCCCAGTTTATTCTGATGGCCGACCCGTTTTCGTCGAGTGTGACGGATCTGCTACAGGGGCTCGATTTTACCTACCCCAGCGGCGTAAAAATAGGTGGTCTGGCCAGCGTCGATGGGTTTAGCCGCAACAGCGGGTTATTTTGCGATCGCACCCTCTACACCGAGGGGGTTGTGGGCGTTGCCCTGGCTGGGCCGGTGGTGCTCGACACCATTGTGGCCCAGGGATGTCGTCCGGTTGGCCCGGTCTACCGGGTCGATAAGGTCGAACGCAATATTATTCTGGCGCTGGGGGAGCCCGCTGGGGCTGACTCTCAGGCCCCCCTAGACCTGCTACAGGAAATGTTTGAAACCCTGTCTGAGGGCGATCGCAAACTAGCCCAGAGTTCGCTGTTTATTGGCGTGGCCCAGGACAGCTTTAAGCTCACCCTCGAGGCCGGAGACTTTCTGATCCGTACCCTGCTGGGGGTAGACCCCAAAATGGGCGCGATTGCCGTGGGCGATCGCCTGCGTCCGGGTCAGCGGGTGCAGTTTTTTCTGCGCGATGCCCATACCTCTGCCACCGATCTAGAGAGCCTATTACAGCGCTACCAGCGTCAAGCCTCGGCTGCTCCGGCCCCCGCCGGAGCTCTGCAGTTTTCCTGCGTGGGCCGGGGCAAGGGGCTCTACGACCAGGAAAACTTTGATGCGGGGCTCTTTTCTAAATACCTGCCGGGGGTGCCCCTGGGTGGATTCTTTTGCGGCGGCGAAATCGGTCCCGTGGGGCAGACGACATTTCTGCATGGTTTTACCTCCGTGTTTGGCATTTGCCGGCAACCCTAGTAGACTGCGGCATGAGTGTGACGACTATTGCCGATCGCGAGGGAGCCGGAGGGCTAGGGAGCCGAGCGATCCTGAATGGCAGGTATATTTCCGCCTCAGAGTACTAGGAGGCGGGTGGCGGGTGGCGGGTGGGTGGGTTTCCACTACATCCCCACCGCTAACGCAGCCCAATCGCTGGCGACGGGGTTACGGCACTCACCGTCAGGGTGTAGGCCAGGGCGCTGGTGCCGATGCCTTGCCAGCCTGTGATGACGCCGTTGCTGTCGAGTACAGGCTGGTGTTGGGGAGTGGTGACGGCAGCGTAGTAAAGTCCGGTGGTGGGTAGGGTAACGGCCTCTAGCTGAGGGGGATTTGCCGCTGTGGTGCTGGCCGCGGCCAGCAGTTTGCCGTTGGCATCAAACACAAAGAGCAAAGCACTGTCGTCGGTGTAGAGCAGCCCTGGCTGCTGCTGCGTCACCGCTAGGGTCAGGTTAGCTTGATCGCTGGCGGCCCCGAGGAAGGCGTAGACATCGACGAAGCGGCTCACCGATCCGGTGGAGATGCCGCTGCCGGTGCGGGTATTAATGCGCTGGGCCTCGGCGAGGGGAGCGAGGGAGGTGTCGGTGGTCACCCCAAGACCCGCTTGCCACAGCGCCTCCTCTTGGCGAATGACCCTATCGGGCACGATGATCGGTGCGGCCAGCCCCGCATTGGCCAACGCCCGCTCGATCGCCAAGGGCCGTCCGGTGTAGCCGGGAATGCCGAACCCGGCTAGCACCGGCTCACAGCCTGAAATATTGCTCACCACCGTTTGGTTTTGGCGAAACCCCTGCATCTGCCGACCCAGCTGAATCAGTTCCGCCCTGGTTTTGATCGGCATACCCGGCACCTGTTCGAGCTCGCTGGCTCGGGCGATCGCACTGTCCCAGTCATTCAGGCACACCGCCAGCTGCAAAGCCTCCTGCAGGGTAGCGGTGGACTGTCCGAGGGCTGGCACCGCCGCGGCTAGGGTGGTGATCAGGGCGACTCCCGAGGCCTGCCAGCCCCAACTTGAGCCGATTCGGTGGACCGCAAGCACCGATTGGCGCAGCCATGACCGCATCCCCACTGCCTGTTCGATCGCCGATTCCCTTGCCAATTCCATTGCCGCCGTCTCCCTTAGGTAATGGGGGCTTGTGCTGCGTTCACTGTACCCACAAGTCTACCGAGGCTCGCCCATAGTGGGCCAAAAACTTGTCGCTGCCGGTTTCCTGGCGCCGTAGCCAGGCCCACAGCTGGTCTCCTAGAGAAAAATGCCACCACTCGTTGGGGTGGCGGCGAAACCCCGCCGACTCCATCACCTGGTTGAGCAGGGTGCGGTGGGCATGGTAGGTCTGCTGGGCCAGCATCGCACTTTGGGCGAAGTGGTCGGGGTGCGATCGCGGCGACACCTCGTCGATGGGCGATCCCATATCCACCACAGCCCCGCTGGCATCGATCAGGGTGATGTCTAGGGCGGCCCCGGTGCTATGGGGTGGCGGCGTGGTTGGGTCATCGCTGGGGATGGCCCAAAATTGTAGGACCGTCGCCATCACCTCCTGCCGCTGGGTTGGCGTGAGTGCTTCCGCCGTCCATCCCAGTTCCTTTACCTGTGCCTGAAAGGCGTGCTCGACCATAAACCGCTGCACCGCCAGGGGCCGAAAGGCGTCAAAAATTTGCAGCTGCCAGCCTGGACCTCGTTCGTCAAGCCTCTCCTGAGCCTGGGAGAGGGCGGTCAAAACGCCCTCCCTTAGGTAGAAGGGCGACTGGTGCCCATAGGGTGCCCCCAGCGCCTGGTAGGGGTGGGGCTGCACCAGGGCAATGCGATCGCCCTGAATCGGCACCAGCGGTTCGCCGCACTCGCAGATGGGAATGGCCTGGTAGGGTTTCATTGATGGGGCAACGTAAGTTTAGAGGTAAGGGCAAGGGCCACTGCTGCAGCCGCTATTTCATTGTGCCGATGGTGGGCAAAGATCGTCGCCAGGCCAGCCGTAGTAGGCCGATTTGCCGGGGCCCTGCCGGGGCCCTGTTGGGGCTTTGGCAATTAGTCTACAGCTGGCCTGGCATAAAGCCTCTTTGTATTGGCGGATATAGGCTAGGACGATCTGGCTTGGCTATAGTGACGGTGCCCTAAGCACCAGCATTTACCGTCTACCATGAGCCAGCCGCCTGACCTAGAGTCTCAAGCTGCCGTTGCCCAACCCAGCCTCTGGGCCCGGCTGACGGAATTAGCCCAGATCTTTCTCAAGCTAGGCGCCATTGGCTTTGGTGGCCCCCAGGCCCACATTGCCATGATTCACGACGAGGCTGTGGCGCGACGCGGCTGGTTTGCCGAAGACCAGTTTCTAGAGGGGGTGGCCGTCTGCGAGATGCTGCCCGGCCCGGCCTCTACCCAGATGGGCATTTACACCGGGTATCTGCGGGCGGGGCAGCTGGGGGCGCTGGTGGCGGGGCTGTGCTTTATTGCCCCGGCGTTTTTCATTGTGCTGGCGTTGTCCTGGGCCTATTTCAAATTTCAGGGGGTGCCCCAAATTGAGGATCTGTTCCTGGGCATTTCGCCAGTGGTGATCGCGATTATTTTGGGTTTTTGCTGGAAGCTGGGCAAAAAGGCGATTAAGGATTGGCCAGGGCTGGCGATCGCCCTCGTCGTTCTTTTCCTATCTCTGGGATTTCGCGCCAACATCCTGCTGCTGTTTGTGCTGGCGGGCCTGGTCGGGCTAGTCGTATACCGCCCTCCTGGCTCTTCCCCCTCCACGAGCGCCTGGCTGGCCCCCCTGATCCCCATCACCCAAGGGCTGCCGACGGTTTTGGCCACGGTACCGGGAGAAACCCTAGCCGTCTCAAGCTTTTGGGGCCTAGACCGCATTCAAACCTACTTCTGGCCCCTGGCTACCTTTTTCCTCAAGACCGGAGCCTTCATCTTCGGCGGCGGCCTGGTGATCATTCCGCTGCTAGAAACTGCCGTAGTCAACGACTTTGAGTGGATGACCCGCAGCGAGTTTCTCGACGGCGTGGCTCTGGGGTCGCTCACCCCCGGCCCGGTGGTGATTACCGCCGCCTTTGTCGGCTACAAGGTGGCCGGGGCGCTGGGGGCACTGGTGGCGACCATGGCCATTTTCACGCCGTCGTTTGCGTTCATTATGTTTGCCTCGCCCTTTTTGCTGCGGCTGCGGCAAAACCCCTGGGTCAAGAGCTTTCTCAAGGGGGTGATGCCTGCGGCGTTGGGGGCGATCGCCGCCGCTACCATTCCCCTCGCCGCCGCCGCCCTGGGTCAGGATACTCTGCCGCGCACTCTGGTGGCGATCGCCGTTGGCCTCACCGCCCTGGTCGCTCTGCTCCGCTACCGTCGCCCCACCTGGCAGCTGGTGCCCGCTGGGGCGATCGCGGGGCTTATGGCGGGAGCAATCGTTTAATTTTGGATTTTAGATTGGGGATTTTGGATTTGCTTTCTTGCGTTGCAATGTCTTGATAAAAGCAACGGTCATGGCAAGAATTTCGTCGGTTTCAGCGGTGACAGTTGTAGATACTGTGTTGACGTGAATATAGCGCAGCGTATTTAGCACCTTCCTAGAATCAGGATGCAAGAGATCCGGTGCTGTGGCAGCACTTTTACCAAAAATGCCCGGTGCGATTAGCTTAGAATAGACCATACTTACGCTTCAGCTGTTGCTATGAGCAATCGACAAATTACTATTGAGTTGCCGGAGCCGGTGCTGCGGCAATTGACTCGCATTGCCGCAGCGACCCATCAATCGATCGAAACTCTGGTAGCGCAGAGCGTGCTGAGTAACTTGCCGCCTTCTGTGGATAATGCGCCGCCAGAGTTGCAGGCTGACCTACTGGCAATGCAGGTGCTCAGCACTGAGGATTTGTACGCGATCGCCCAGGTCCAGATTGAACCAGCACAACATAATCGCCACACTGAACTGCTGCAAAAGAACGAATCTGACCAACTTACTCCCGAAGAACGCCAAGAACTCTCTGCCCTTAGGCAGGCCGCAGATCATCTCATGCTGCGTAAAGCCTACGCTTGGTCACTCCTGCGCTGGCGAGGCCAGAAGATCCCGGCTTTATCTGACTTGCCCATTCCAGCATGAGCATTCCTGAGAGCCTGCGGCGGCAGATTATTGAAGCCGCTAGCTACCGATGCGAATATTGCCAAACCCCCTCTCAGCTCACGGGGACGCCCTTGGTAATGGAGCATATTTTGCCACGGTCTTTAGGCGGTAGCGATAACCGCAACAATTTAGCAGCATCCTGCTATCGCTGCAACGAATTCAAAGGGGCAAAAACTGAAGCCCTTGACCCCGAAACACAGCAGTTAGTCACTCTTTTCAACCCTCGTGTTGACGTCTGGGCAGAGCATTTACGCTGGAGTAATGGCGGTACTCACATCACTGGCCTAACGCCAGCAGGACGGGCAACAGTAGTGGCGTTACGACTAAACAACGACAATATCATCACAGCTCGCTCAATTTGGCTTGAGTTTGGTTGGCATCCACCTATACAGGCGTAATCTTTATTGCCCACATTCTCACCCCTCTAAAATCAAAAATCCCCAATCCAAAATTTCCTAAGTTGTCACCATGCCGTGCTCTAGGGCAAACCGCACCAGCTCTGTGCGGCTGTTGGTGCCGGTTTTGCTAAACAACCGGCTGACATACTTCTCGACGTTGCGGACGCTGGTCTCTAGGCGGCTGGCGATTTCTTTGTTCATGAGCCCTTCGGCCACCAGGTCGAGCACGCTCTGTTCCCGAGGGGTGAGGTCAATGCGAATGTCCGAGGCCACCTTGGCAATACCGCCCTTCTGGCTCAGCATGGCTTTGATTTCTTCGATCTGGCGGGCCATGACGGCAATGTCGGGAATATCCCCAGCGTCGATGGTTTGGGCGGCGCGGCGACCCATCAGGTTCGTGACCACCGCCACCAGTTCTTCGGGGTCAAAGGGTTTGGAGAGGTAGGCGTCACAGCCAGCGTTGTAGCCCTGGATGCGATCGCTGGTCATGCCCCGCGCCGTCAAAAACAGCACCGGTAGCCCCTTGAAGCGAATGTCGTCGCGCACCTGGGCCAAAAAGGCATAGCCATCGACCTGGGGCATCATGATGTCAGAGATCAACACATCCGGCGTCTCCTGCTGGAGCAGGTCCCAGCCTTCCTTGGCATTGCTGGCAGACCGCACGGTGAAACCACTGTCTTCCAGGTAGGCTTGTACCGCCTCCCGCAGACCTGGCTCATCGTCTACCAGTAGGATATTGCCGCTGTGTTCAGACATAATATTGCTCTGGGTGACCTACTATTGCCCACTTTAACCCGGAATTGTAAGGGCGGAATCAGTTAACCGCCAGAAGCCAACCAGAAGACCCCGCGCCATGCAAAATCTGCTGTTTTATCTGGGCTTTGCCACCCTGATGGCCCACGAGCTCGACGCCATGACCCATGCTGAGTGGCGTCTTCTGTTCGTGCTCAGGCGCTTGCCCACAGCGATCGCCGAACCGGCCTTTGTGCTGGCTCACATTCCCCTGGTGGCCGGGCTGCTGTGGCTTACCCATAGCGCCGCCCCAGGGGTGCGACAGGGGTCGCGAATGGCGATCGCCGCCTTTCTCGCCATCCACGCTGGCCTGCACAAAATGCTCGAGCACCATCCCCTCTACACCTTTGATACCCCGCTTTCCCTGGGGCTGATCTACGGCGGCGGGCTGCTGGGGCTGCTGTATCTGGGGGTAGGGTTGGCGAACCGACCCAGGCCGACTCTGGGGGCCACGGAGAACGATTAGCGGATTGCCGCCCTAGACCTGCGCCAGGAGTCCCGGCTGGTGCAGACCCGTCAAGTTCCCCTGTCCGGTGCAAAACAGCACCGTTTTAATCTCTGCCACCAGCACTTCTGCTAGCGCAGCGGCGGCCTCCTCTGACTCATCGGCGGCCTGTAAAAACGGCAGCGCTAACCCGGCTAGATCTGCCCCCAGCGCCAGCGCCTTGGCTACATCCAGCCCGTGGCGCAGCCCCCCCGAGGCGATCAACGGTAGGGTGGGAGCCACCCAGCGGGCTTGGACAATACAATCCGCCGTTGGCAGGCCCCACTCCCCGAAGGTTTGGCCCAGGCGGCGCTGGTGAGCATCGGTGGCCCGTTCGCTTTCCACCCTGGCCCAGGAGGTGCCGCCGGCCCCGGCCACATCCACCGCCGCCACGCCAGCGGCCACCAGCCGCTGCACCAGGGCCGCCGAAATGCCGTTGCCGACCTCCTTGACGATCACGGGCACCGTCAGGTCGGCGCAGATCTGCTCAATTTTTTCGAGCAGTCCCTTAAAGTTGGTGTCGCCTCCGGTCTGCACCGCCTCCTGGAGCGGATTGAGGTGCAAGATCAGCCCATTGGCCCCTAGCTTTTCCACCACCCGACGACACTGGTCAACCCCATAGCCGTAGTTAAACTGCACCGCCCCCAGATTGGCCAGTAGCAGAATATCGGGGGCCTGCGATCGCACCGTAAAGGTCTCCATCAGGTCTGGGTTTTCGACCCCTACCCGCTGGGAGCCTACGCCCATGGCCAGGCCATAGCGCTGGGCCACCGTCGCCAGCCTGCGATTGATCTGGTGGGCCTGCTCAGTGCCCCCGGTCATGGACGAGATCAGCAGGGGTGCCCCTAGCCGATGGCCCAAAAAGGTGGTGCTGATATCGATATCCTGGTAATCCAGCTCTGGCAGGCAGCAGTGGCTGAAGCGATAGCGCTCCAGCCCGGTGGTGATTTGGGCGCACTGCACTGGCCCCTCTAGACAAATGCGCAGATGGTCGGCCTTGCGGGCCTGGGTTTCGTGGGCGGCAGGCAGTACAGTCACAGAGATATCGCCAAATCAACGCCCCCTATCCTAGGCAAAATCGGAGGGGGGTGGGCGCGATCGCACACCCAATTTAATAAGCTCAAGCGCTCACCGGCCCTGATCGGCCTACCTACCCTTTCAACAGTTCCACCCCATCTCGTCCGTCCACATCCTGCAAAAACACCTTCACCAACTCATCCTTGGCGGTGGGCAGGGTTTTGCCCACATAGTCAGGGTGTACCGGCAATTCTCGGTGGCCGCGATCGATCAGCACCGCCAGACGAATGGCGCTCGGTCGACCGTAGTCGATCACCGCGTTGAGGGCAGCCCGAATGGTGCGGCCGCTAAAAATGACGTCGTCCACTAGCACCACCACGCGATCGCTAATGTCAAAGGGTATCTCCGTGCGGGCCGGGGTGCGGGTGCTGATCTTGTCTAAATCATCGCGATACAGGGTAATGTCGATGGCACCCACCGGCAGTTCAACGCCCTCTAGCCGCTCAATCTGCTGAGCCAGCAAATGGGCCAGCGGCACTCCCCGCGTGTGAATGCCCAGCAGGACCAGTCGGCTGAGGTCACCTCCCCGCTCCACCACCTCCGAGGCCAACCGGTTCAGGGTGCGGCGCATTTCTTCGGCAGACAGGATTTCAACAACGGTGCTGCGGTTACTCATGGACAGCTCCCCTGACAGCGGTAAAAGCTCACTATAGCTTGACCCCAGGGCCTTTATTTAGGTCCCCGACGCGGTTTCAAACAATGGCTGGCTGGGCACCAGCAACTAGACCTACGGGTGACCGGGGTGGGCAGCCGCTACGGGGGCTAGCTCCTCGCGGGCATCCTTTTTTGCTGGGTCTGTTTTGTTGTGAATAGGCTCATATTGGGGATTCTAAGCATACTCGAGCTAAAAAAACTCCCGGTCGCGGTGAGACCCCGAACGGTATTTAGCTGGAGTCGTCTAACGTTGGTATGACTAGATGTTCCTTGACGAGGGCCAGGTTTTCCTGGCCTTTTTTGTAGCCATTGCTAGCCAGGCTCTCTTCGGTGTGGCTTGCGGATTGGCGATTCGACCTGGAGTCTGCCTCAGCGGGCTGGTGGCCTAGACCTTTTGGCCTGTGGGCTTAGGGGTCGGCAAAGGCTAAAAATCAACAAGACCTCTGAAATCAGAGCTCTTGCGACTCCTATCAGAGGTCTTGCGACTATGAGGCAAGCCTGGCAAGGGGCTTGCTGATGGCGAATCCCTAGGAAGGGGATAGAAATAGGGTCAGGGCGCGATGGTCAAGGGACTGTACCTTGCCGGCATCGTTCAGGTCATTGACAACCCGGTTCAGCAGGTCGGTGGCGCGATCGCGGTGCTGGTGCTCTCGCCCCCGCAACCTAACCAGAAACTTGACAGAATCTCCCTTGTCTAGCCATTGCGCGGCCCGCTTAATGCGCAGGGCATAGTCAGATTCACCAATATTGGGGCGAAACTTGACTTCCTTTACCGAGGGCCGTGAGGTCTGCTTCTGGCGCTTATTCTGCTGGTACTGAAGCTTGCCGTGGTCCATGATTTTAGCCACGGGGGGGCCAGACTCACTGGGGGAAACGACCACCAGATCAAGCTTGCTCTCCTTGGCCATCCTGAGGGCGTCCCTCGTGTCGATAACGCCCAAATTCTCGCCGTTCTGATTGATCAGCAGAACCTCGGGGTCCCTAATATCGCGGTTGACAATGGCTTTCTGCTTTTTAGCGATAAGACAAATCTCCAAACTCTACGAAAACGAAATTTAATCCTAGGGTAGCTTGTAGCCGCGGCCGCTGCATCTTTCTGTCGGTAGGTAACGATTTTGTTTCAGTCCTAACGGAACGGAGCAGCGGCCCAGCAACCAGCCCCTGTTTGACTAGATAGACTAGGCAAACCTAGCCCTCGGCCATTTCTGATATAATTGGAGGCCGCGCTATTGTGCCGTTCGACTATCTCCGGAGATTACCCATGGCTCGTCATTGTCAACTGACCGGGAAGAAGGCCAACAATGCCTTTTCCATCTCTCACTCCCACCGTCGTACCAAGCGCCTCCAGGAGGCCAACCTGCAGGATAAGCGGGTATGGTGGCCTCAGGGTAAGCGCTGGGTCAAGCTGCGCCTATCGACTAAAGCCCTTAAGACCCTAGAGTCCAAGGGACTTGAGGCCATGGCCAAGGAAGCGGGTCTGAACTTAAACAAGCTTTAGTGGGGATGCCAAGTCCAGCGGTTGAGCTCCGTTTAAGCTCTGTCCCTAGGTGAATCGCCCTGTAGGCATAGACCTAGGCTCACGCTGAACTTGAATTGGGTTTATCTTCGGCGGCTCAGTAGCGCCAGCCCCGCCGCCGCCACTGTCAGCGCAAAGGCCGTACCTGGTTCAGGTACGGCCTTTGTTTCGGTTTGGCCCTGTACCGTCATCAAAAACTGAAATACTACCGACTCACCGGGGGCGAGGATGCGGTCAAACTGGAGTCCAGCGGTGACATCTTGGTTAACCAGGGGACCGGGGCTATTTTGGATTGGCCTGGCGGTGTTGTAGAGCTGGGCCAGGATGGGTCGGTAGGGACTGACCTGGACTGCCGTGGGAGTCTGATCTACGGCAAGGGTAGCCCGAGCCTTGGAGGGGTCGGTCTGGGTAAAAAGATTATTCTCAAAAAAGCCGGTGTCGTCGTCGAGGATATCGTCGAACTGTAGATCGTAGTCGATATATTTGACCAGGCTGACCGGTAAGGCGGTGCCGCTGGTATTGGTGAGTGTAACCCGGTCTTGCCGGGTCGCGGCGTAGCTGTCTGACCCTCCCCCCAGCAAAACTGACTCTAGGGAGAAGCTAAGATTGCCCCCCAGGGTTAAAAAGGAAGCGCTGAGGCGATCGCTAGTGGGCTGACTAAAGGCGACGGGCTGCAAATCTTCGAGCCGAAGAAAGCGTGGGCGCGGGTTGCCCGCCAGATTGAGAAAGTATAAATCGCTAAATAGTGTTTCAACCCCGTCAACCGTCCAGCTCTGGTCTTCGCTAAACCCCAGCAGGTTGGCACGGTAGACCGAGTTACCGTTGACAAGTTCAATCAGATCAGGAATGGCGGGATCCGCCGCCACCGCTGCCCCAGGGACCAGGGTCGCGGTGAGAGCCATCCCAAATCCTAAAAAAGGGGTGAAAATAGCAAACCCGTGGTTCATAGGTGGTGCAGGCTCGTCCGTTAGTAAAGACCTGGGGACAGACTCAACGATTTAGCTAACCCCTGGGCACAATGCCAAGGCTCTAGAGTGCGATCGCCAAATACAGCAATGGCCGCTGCGCTTGGCCACGAGTTACTGCCACTGGCAAAAACTGGGGCGGCTCAATGGCGTATAGCCAGCGCTCCACAAGGTGAAGCAAAAGGTCCTAACCGATCTGACAATGGCTATATTTCCCCAACCCTAGCCAAGCGACCCGGCCATTGAAACCCCTGGGCTGGGGATATTTACGGAATCCTTAAGTAAGCTTCACAGTGCTCAAGCTCAAACCTGTGGGTTCCCCGGTAGTCGATGCCGTCTCTGTATTGGAGGCTGCATCGCCTACCGGGGCCTTAACATAGCAGGTGGTTGGTAGGTTTCGGTACGGTCCTGACGGGCAGAATTGAGGTGCAGATCCCTAGGTACATCAATCATCGACTGGCCCTACTGCGACCCAGGAACTTATCCCTCTGCTCTGCCATTCTGCTGACCAGAGCGGTAATGTAAACCATAGCTGGTCTTGGCTAGCTATGGTGGCCCGTTGGGGCTGTGCGTTTCCTACCTTTTGCCGCTGATTTACCATGGTCGATCCCTCCGTCAGGTCTACAGTTGACACCCGCAGTGCTGTGCAGCGGGTGCTGCTGATTACCCTTGTGCTCAATTTAGTGGTGGTAGCTCTCAAGGCCACCGTGGGCTGGCTAACCGGTTCCTTGAGCCTGCTGGCCGACGCCCTCCACAGCGTTACCGACGGAGCCAACAACGTGCTGGGGCTGGCCACCAATCGTTTGGCCGACCCCCGACCCGATCGCGACCATCCCTATGGCCACCACAAGTTTGAGGCGATCGGAGCGCTGGGCATAGCGGCATTTTTAGGGGTGGCCTGCTTTGAGATTCTCAAGAGTACTATCGATCGCATCTTCTCGGGGGGTGAGCCGGTCACCATGAGCTCCACGGCCCTGTGGATCATGCTGTTGGTGATGGGCATCAACATTTTTGTGGCCTTTTACGAACGGCGGGTGGGGTTACAGCTCAACAGCAAAATTTTGGTTGCCGATGCCCGCCACACCATGAGCGACATTTGGATCACAATGGTAGTCATTGCCGGGTTGATTGGCGTTTGGCAGGGGCTGACCTGGCTCGATGTGGCCCTGGCCCTGCCGGTGGCGCTGCTAGTGTTTAAGAGCGGCTGGACGGTACTGAGAGAAAACTTGCCCTGGCTGGTCGATGAAATGGCGATCGCCCCCGAGGCCATCCATGCCCAGGTGATGCAGGTACCGGGCGTGGTCAACTGCCACAGCATTGCCTCGCGGGGGCTGCTCGGGCGGCAGGTGTTTATCGATATGCACCTGGTGGTAAAGCCCACCGATATTCGCGCCGCTCATTCCGTCACCGAAGCCGTCGAAGACAAGCTCGATGAAATTTACGGCCCTGCTCGCATCACCATCCATGTTGAACCCCTCGAATACACGTCCGAGGAGATTACGTACTAGTGGATCTATCAGGCTGTTCAAGCGCAAAAATCCTGACCAAGGCTGCGACCTCGGCCCAAAGAGCCAGTCGCCATGAAACCTTGATCAGGTATTGCGCTGAAATACTTTAATTTCTAATACTGATACTGCGCTTCCGACCGCGTGTAGTCGCGCAGAGGCACGGCAAGGTTTAGGGCCATGTTTCTGGCAAATTTAAGTAGACTATCGTAGTTGCGCTGTCTACAGACTAGGCGACCATCGCTGAAGTATTGATTGTCATCATCCCGCAGTTCAACGGCAAGATCAGACACATAAACGGAGAAAATTCGGGTTGTAGCGTTCATGATGGTTCGTGACCTTTGCTAAGAATTATTGAGTAGAGCCACAATTCCTCACACGCAATTTTCAACTAAATACAGAACCCAAGTTTTCTCAGGTGAAAACCCTATCTCAAGTCAGCCGCTAAAGTCTATTTACAGCGTGGTCCCGATCGCTTAGAACAGGCTGACTGACTTAGCTAAGGCTGAGCGCTATCGGACTCGCAGCAGCCAAACCCAAGGTACAGCCGCAAAAACGTCCTAACAAACCCGATGGTTGCTGTAGTCGTGAACAATTAGCAAAAAGCCTTGATATTGGAGGGGTCTACGTAATAGCAGGCGGCGCTGTCTAAGCAGATGCGAGCCCAGCCTCCAGCGTTGACATCAACTAATTCGTAGGTTGTATCTTGTACAAAAAAACCGCGATGATCGCGAGTGCCCGGAAGCACGGAGAAGCAGTAGCTTTTTTCAGTTTGGTTATTCATGGGGAGGTTAATTAGGGATTCAAATCTGAGGCAGGAAACTTTCCCTGCTCCTTAATGCTATATGAAGCAAGTATAAAGTAAGTATATTTTCTACAGATTAATTTTAATCTTTACCTTGCAATGCAAAAAAGTCGTTACAAATACGGTTTTCCAAAGACCTTCATGAACAAATTTTAAGCACTCAGTTACCGCTCTACTGCTCGGATTCTGTGGGCAGCGTCACCGTAAAGCCCCCACCCGCAAGGCATCCCATCCCCATAGTCGCACTCATGGGTAGTTATGTCAGGAACCCGGTGCCTGAGCCAGTGGCTTACGGCGGAAGGTATCTTCACCTTTGACCAGAATGCAGGGATTCGGCACCTGGTCGGCAAATTGTGGGGTCATATACCGCGCCACAAAGGCAATTCCAGGATTTCGTGATAAATTCGGCAAAACTCCTCGCCAAACCCCACCTGTCATAAGCACGTATTGACCAGCCTTTAGATCCAGCGATGTGGCTTGGTGAGGAGCCTCACTCGGGCAACAATGATCGGCCAGTTCAACCACACTATCTGTATCGGCTAGATCGCATTTCCCTTTTAGAGCCAGCTCCTCGAGACTAGCGGCACAACGATGGGTGCCCGAAATAACCTGTGGACAAGCGGTCTCAGGGGTTCTATCAGCTAGGGCCATAAAAAGAATGAGCCCGTTAGCTTTTATAGAAGCTGAATCAACGTGCCAAGGGAACTTTTCTTGTCCTGGTTGAGTATAGAGTACCTGAGCGGTCCACAATAATAAATTAGGGCCAAGAATAGTCTCAACATTACTTAAAATGCGTTCATCGGTAGCCAATTCAAAGAGCGCAGATGAATCTGGATGAGTGTCGGGCTCTGCTATTAGATCTGGCTTCTGAAGCTTCAACTTTCTAGCTATCTTCCCCCATTTATTCGAAGGGTTCTGATTAGAAATCTTGGCCATTTCTCTAAGCCTTGACAAAGCAGAACTTCCGTATTCGGGGAAGGGGATGGCATAACCCTTCTCTTCGATGGTAGAGGCTAAGTCTTCAAATTTCACAAAATTCAATGGGTTCATATAAATTTTAGGTATACTCCTTCAATAGTTTTGCCTGAGACGAAACGCGTTCTACCATGACCCAATTCAGAGAATTGATATCCTCAACATAGGACGGAGGGCAGATCGCAGATGCTACCCAGCGCTCTTAGCAGGAAGAGGCCTCAATATTCCTTTAATATTGCCTCGAAGCCACCCCATTCCCCAAGCCCAATCTGAAAGCCTTTTCTTGGCATTTGGCCGACCGACCATCAACAAAATCCATAAAAAAGCTCCTTGGATTGAATATTTAATGACCGAAATGTACGCCTTTATCAATGAAATAAAATTTGTTTTTTGGCCATAAAAGCGTTTGACCATGGTGAAATCTTCTCCCCAGTTCTTGCCCTGAGCATATCGGGCATTGGCAGTATCCCGCAATCGATAGTGCACAACAGCTTCAGGCGTAAAGTGAATCTTAATACCTGCCTCCTGAACCCGCCAACAATATTCGGTGTCAAATACAAAAGGAAACTCTGTACTAAATTCTCCTATTTTCTCATATACGCTTCTTCTAAAACCAAACGTACAGCCGAAGGCATACTCATACGGAACATCATGGGCATTGCAAAGACCATTTTCTTGCTCAGACTGACCTATCTCTGGCAACATCCATTCTGGGTTAAGTTTTCGGTACTCCATCCTTGCAACCACAAATTCATAGGTCTTTAGCGCTTCTTCCATCGCGGCCAACCAGCCTGAATTGACCTCATCATCAGCCTCGCACAGCACAAAAACATCGCCTTTAGCTTCCTTCATCGCCACATTATAAGAGTGGTAAGCACCTAGCCTAGGTTCTGGAGGTGTATAAGCTTCAACAATTTTCAAGCCAGGTAACCGATCATAAAATTGTTCGACAATTTTCATGGAATTGTCAGTTGATCCATTGTTTGAAACAATTACCTCCCAATCTCCTGTCCAGGTTTGTTGAGTGAGGGCATCAAGTTGATTTTTGATAGTTTTTTCGCCGTTAAAACAGGGTAGTAATACGCTTATCATCATGACATCCAAAGCTCCATCGAGAGGTCACTTTAAAACACAAAATTTCTTATTCCCTTTCACCGCATGCATTTACGAAAAAGGGATCATAGGCCAGGTAGAGCTGATATTTTCTTAAAGAATAAGACGGCAGCAAAGCAACCCTGAGGAAAAAGTTAAATTAAAGTCGAATCTTCAAAGCTATGCAATGACATTGTTATATCCAAAAGCGATAGATCTCTACATCTGAGTTGCCCAAATTGTCGCTTCCGGATACGGTTTAGGTGATTTCTGGAAAAGAAGATACCTAATACTGCCTGGCTCTCGAGCTGGATTCCCGCCCCACGCCTTGGGCCGAAGGCCGCGCTGTGCGAGCGCGGGGGCAGGCTCTTCGCGGGAATGACGTGGTAGGTCCTTCGCTAGAATTCTCCTTAGAAGCTTTTAAGTCGGATCTTTCCCATTGGACCTTAATTTATTGTCTGCTTTATATGGTCTGCCATCCGTAGGGCTAGAGCTAAAATCGTAAGAGTAGAGTTAGCATAGCCACCTGTGGGAAAGACAGAGCTACTAGCAATAAATAAATTAGAGACACCATGTACTCGGCAGTCTGCATCTACAACTCCCTGTTTAGGGCTTTCATGCATTCGTGTTGTTCCCATGCTGTGGTGTATACAGGGATTCCAAACTTGGGGAGTGTCATGATCCAACTCAAATTTCATCGTCCCTAGACCCACCCGTTCAAACTCTTCAGAAAAAATCTCCATTGCCCGTCTAGTACTGCGCCGGTCGATATCGTTGTAGTACCAGCGAACGGCCAGCTTTTGACACCCAAAGGCGTCTTTTTCATCTGACAGAACAATTCGGTTGTTTGGATCAGGTGCTTGCTCAGTAATATGGAGTAGATCAAAACAACCAAATTTTTGTGATTTGTTCTCTAGTTGAGACCAGCCGCCATGGTCAAAGTCGTAACCACATAAGGGCATATGGCCAAATCGATTTTGTCCTGGTTTACGCCAACTCTTATAAACTAGATCACCAAAACCTGTTATCACATTGCCGACCTGTTGGAGTCCATCCTTTGGAAATGTGCGGGCTTTAAGGGCATGTTTAAGTTCTTGAGCAGACTTTACAGCTAGTGATTTTGGATGTTGACCTTTTGGCCAAATCGTGCGTAAAGGATTATAGCGAGCCCAAGCCGGCCGAGGAAAAATCGCAGTATTAATATTCAGCAACTGCTCCTGTCGCTGAATTTCTTCGGTTAATATTGGCTTGGCAATCATCCGTGATCCTCTCACCCATCGTGCATCATAAAGAGCCAACTTATCCATGATGCGTCGATCCTTTGGCGTCAAGACTCCAGGACGAATAACTGGATGATCCATTAAAAATCGTCCTACCAAGTCATTGCCATTACCTAATCCGCGGGTTTGCGAAGAATTAGATAGCAGCAACAGGCGCGCTGTTTCAAGACCGCCTTGGGCTAGGATAACGAAATTAGCTGAGACAAAAAATTCGTTGCCTCCGAAAGCTTTAACTCTTACCCGGGTTACGACGCTAGAACTATCATTAGTTTCCAGTTCCAAAGCCGTTGCGTAGGTTAGGCATGTAACATTTGAGGACTTCTCGATCTCGCGGCGATATTCATGGGTAAAAACATCGCGCGGGCCAAAATGGAACATCTGTGTTTTAACCCGGTTCTCAGAAAAGGGCAGCTGCTTAGCTTCTGAGTTTTCCCAATGGGCTACGTCATAGTTGTAGGGGCCTGTTTGCCCTACCTTATGAGCCCTTTCATAGTAAGGATCAAGATCTGATCGAGTGATTGGCCACCCGCTGTAGGGGACCCAGTCGCGCTTTTCAAAATCGATGGGATCTAGGGGCACATAACGTACTCCCGGGCGACCGTTCTCCATGTCGATATTCCAGTTATTAGCGGTACCTCCAAAGAGTCGCTCTCGTAAATACATTGCCGGGGTAAATGGATCTCCTTCATTCGGACCATCAGCTAAGGCCTGGATCTCGGGCTCTCGTTCAAACCCGCCTGACTCTAAAAGCAACACATTGAGACCCTGCTCATGGAACTCGCGAGCTATAGTAATTCCGGCAGGGCCGGCTCCGATAATGCAAATATTAGCCTCAATAGTGTCTTGACTAACGATGTTTCTGGAATCTCTAAACATAATTATTTCCCTTAATAAATAGCAAGTTTTACTTGTCCTTCATCCTCTCGGACAAAGACCTAAGCGTTCTGGATTCAGAAGCAAGCTTTTGCCTAAAGGAGAACTAAAAACTCTGTGCCGAATCTGTGTTGTACATTGCATAAAAAGTTAATGGTTAATTGTTGTGTTGTGATCTTGATGTATATAGTTAGTTAGTAACCATCGAAATTCCCTCTTTACTGCTGCTGAACGTTAATACGCTATTCTCTAAAAGGCGACTTCGCCCCTTTATTGCGCCAAGCTGCCAGCCCAGATTGGCTACATTGTCGAATAAACGTTTTCGCAAGCCTGGAAAACCTAGCAAAGCACCGGGAAACAAGCCCAAGCTCATCAGCGAATAGCCCACTATCTCGAGCCCTGAATGCAACCCGACAAACTTCCCTGAAGGCGCACCATAGCATCGCAGTAGAACTGTGAAATCTTCTCCCCAGTTTCGTTTTTGGTTGAATAAACCCTTGAGAGTAGAACGTAAGCGATAATGCATAACGGCCTCTGGAACTAAGTGAAGAGTAATTCCGGTGAGTTGGGCTCTCCAGCAATAATCGGAATCGAAGACAAAGCTAAAAGAAGAATTAAACTCGCCTAGTTTCTCATAGACGCTACGCCGAATTCCAAAGGTGCAACCCCAAGCAAATTGTAGATATGGGTGACAGTCGATTCTAGAAATTGAAGTTTCTTGATAACCTTGGCCTGGAGGCTCAAGCAGCCAAGCCGGATTTAACTTACGGTATTCTAAACTGGCCACAATAAACTCGTGTTTGAGCAAGGCATTGCCCATTGCTTCTAGCCAACCATCCCCAACCTCATCATCTGCCTCGCAGAGAACAAAAGCATCACCAGTAGCCGCTTTTAACCCAACATTATACGAATGAAATGCGCCCAAACGAGGCCCTGGCGGTTGATAGGCTTCAACAATCGTGAGACCTGGTAACCGTTCGCGATACTCTTCCACAATAGCCATTGAGCCATCTGTAGAACCGTTATTCGCAACAATCACCTCCCATCCATCTGACCAAGACTGACGGCAAAGCGCTTCCATCTGCTCTCTGATTGTGGAAGCACCATTAAAACAGGGAAGGATGACACTTATCTTCATCATAAATTTAGCTTGGAATAAAGGAATTAAAAGGTTAGTCGCCTTCGGGCATTCTATTATTAAAAACCAAATTCCTGGGAAAAGCTTTAAGTTATATTTTTTTGTTTCCTTTCGGGAACTATCTTTAAATTTCCCTGGTTTGTATTTAGTAATTGCAAAGTCAATGCCAAGACTGATGACGGAGCGACTTGGATGTAGGAAGGCAAGGGTTTGGTGCTGGGGATTAAAGGCTAATCAACCAGGATATTGATGTCTTGAGCGACAGGAAGCAGTCTTTGCGAATACGGGGCTGTTATGAGGTTATCTGAGTGGCTGCGCCCGCCGGTAGGAAAATAGATGCACCTTTGGCTGGGGTTAGTCTTTTCCCACTCAGTAGCTTCCAGGGACTCGCCGTGACCGGGCCACCGAGTCGAGCTCGCGCTCCTGAGCGGGATATTAGACTTAATCGGAATTTAAAAAATAGTCAATTCTTTGCCTGGAATCGAATTCTCCTATTGCCAATGCGTGCATTCGCATGCAGCACGATTTATTACCGATAAGGTCTATTTTTTTAGATAGCCTATGCTTATGAACGCAAACACGAGAAATTAAATGCGTTCTGCTACCCGCAGCTTGGCTGAGCGGGCCCGGGGATTTTGGCTGATTTCAGCTTCGGTGGCGATGGCGGGCTTCTTGGTGATCACCCGCAGATCGGGGGATTCCTTGAGGGTGTGCTTGACTAGACGGTCCTCCAGGCTGTGGAAACTGATGATCACCAAGCGCCCCTCGGGGGCTAGCCAAGTGGGGGCCAGCTTGAGGAGAGTTTCTAGCACCTCTAGCTCACGGTTCACCGCAATCCGCAGCGCCTGAAACGTGCGCGTGGCCGGATGAATGCGGCCATAGCGGTAGCTGCGGGGTACGCAGTGGGAGATCGCCTCGGCCAGGTCGGTGGTGGTCTGCCAGGGGCGCTGGTCGACTATTTTGCGGGCAATGCGGCGGGAGAGACGTTCTTCGCCGTAGGTATAGATTAAGTTGGCCAGATCGGTTTCATCCCAGTGGTTGACGATGTCGGCGGCGGTGAGGTCTTGGCGGAGATCCATACGCATGTCGAGGGGGGCGCTCTGGCGAAAGCTAAAGCCGCGATCGCCCACATCCAGCTGCACCGAACTCACCCCCAGGTCGGCCAAAATGCCGTTAAAGGGTGCACCTGTGGGCTTAAACTCGGCAAAATTGCCGTGCCAGTAGGTGACGCGATCGCCAAATTCCGCCAGGTTAGCTTGGCTGGCGGCGATCGCCGTCGCATCCTGATCCACCGCAACCAGGGTGACGGTCGGGTCAGCGCTTAGGATCAGCCGACTGTGACCGCCGCCGCCCGCCGTCCCGTCCAGGTACCGGCCACCTGGCCGAAGGTTGAGTCCCTCGATCACCGCCTCGGGCAGCACCGGTATGTGGTGAAACTCTGGCTCCGCCATTGGCAATTTCAATCCTTTCTTGATCTCGCCAACTCAGGCGATACCCATTAAGATACTCAAAGATACAGCAGAACAGTACTTCGGCCATTGGGTAGCCCCTATGTCAATCATTGAAACTAAGACCGAGCCCATGGTGCTCAACATGGGACCTCACCATCCATCCATGCACGGGGTCCTGCGGCTCATTGTCACCCTCGACGGCGAAGATGTGATCGACTGTGAGCCGGTGATTGGCTACCTGCACCGGGGCATGGAAAAAATCGCCGAAAGCCGCACCAATGTCATGTTTGTGCCCTACGTTAGCCGCTGGGACTACGCGGCGGGCATGTTCAACGAAGCTATTACCGTCAACGCTCCCGAGCGGCTGGCCGACATCGAGGTGCCAAAACGGGCCAGCTACATTCGCGTCATCATGCTGGAGCTCAACCGCATTGCCAACCACCTGCTGTGGCTTGGCCCCTTCTTGGCTGACGTGGGCGCCCAAACCCCCTTCTTCTACATCTTCCGCGAGCGGGAGATGATCTATGACCTGTGGGAAGCCGCCACGGGCATGCGCCTGATCAACAACAACTACTTCCGCATTGGCGGGGTGGCCGCCGATCTGCCCTACGGCTGGATCGACAAGTGCCTCGACTTCTGCGACTACTTCTTGCCCAAGGTCGACGAGTACGAAAAGCTGATCACCAACAACCCCATCTTTCGCCGCCGCATCGAGGGCATCGGCACTATCACCCGCGATGAGGCGATCGCCTGGGGGCTGTCTGGCCCCATGCTGCGAGGGTCTGGGGTGAACTGGGATCTGCGGAAGGTGGACCACTACGAGTGCTACGACGACTTCGATTGGGACGTGCAGTATGAAACTGCGGGCGACTGCATGGCCCGCTACCAGATTCGGGTGCGCGAGATGCGGGAGTCGGTGAAAATTATTCGCCAGGCCTGTAAGCAGCTGCCCGGCGGCCCCTTCGAGAACCTGGAGGCCAAGCGCATAGCCGAAGGCCCCAAGTCTGAGTGGAACAGCTTTGACTACCAGTTCATCGGCAAAAAAATTCCTCCCACCTTTAAAATCCCTGCCGGTGAGCACTATGTGCGCCTGGAGAGTGGCAAAGGGGAGCTGGGCGTCTTTATTATGGGCGACGACAACGTCTTTCCCTGGCGCTTTAAAATCCGTGCTGCTGACTTTAATAACCTCCAAATTTTGCCCCACCTGCTAAAGGGGGTGAAGGTGGCCGATATTATGGCAATTCTCGGCAGCATCGACGTAATTATGGGCTCTGTAGACCGCTAGGGGTGGCATACCTGCTCAGGTTTCTGGGCTGATGGGTTACTATGGTTGCGGTCTAATGATCGGTTTGCCCTGGGAGCTCTTGGGGCAGTGATCTTGGGTAGCTGGGTCGACTTTTGCTCCTCGCTTAGGCCATTTGTTTGTCCCCTTGCTGTTCGCGATCACTGTGTGGCCTGTGACCTCTTTGCCTTCCGTCCCTTCCCACGATCGTGCCCATTGGCGTCGCCGGCAGCAGGCCAAGCGGCGAAGGGCTGCGGCGATCGCCCTGTTACTTTTGATGGGGGTTGGCATCATGGGGCTGCGATCGCTGCCTCACCCCACCCTGCGACAAATTCAGAAAACCGTCTGGGTCAGTCACCCTGTGCCCTTAGCGATGGCGGGAGGCGATCCCTACATTCGGGCTCTCATGCGCACCATCTCTGCCGCTGAGTCCAACACCAATCAGCCCTACAATGTTCTCTACGGCGGTGATGTGGTTGCACAGCTCAACCACCATCCCGATATCTGCATTGAAATTGTGGCTGGTCCTAATCAGGGTCAGTGTACTACTGCCGCCGGACGCTACCAGTTTTTGACCAGCACCTGGCAGGAAAAAGCCCGCCACTACCATCCCAAAACCCCCGGCTGGTTTGGAGTCTGGGGTAACTATAGCTTTGATCCTGAATCGCAGGATCTGGTGGTCTATCACTGGCTTAGGGATTCTTCAGCCTGGAATATGGATATTCCTACAGCCCTCCGGGAAGGGCGACTAGAGGATGTGCTACGCCGCCTCTCTGGCACCTGGACCAGCCTGGGCTACGGCATCGAGTCAAACAGCATGACGGCTCGACTGCCTCGCATCTACGATAGCTTGCTCAAGGAAGAGCTAGAACTATCGTCGTCCTCAGGTCTGTAGGGCTATAGCCCTGGCGACGATTGTCAATAAAAACCCCGTGCCTCCAGGATAGGTTACTGGGGACGCGGGGTGACTCAACTTAGCTTTGCCAAGGGAAACTACAGTGCAGGTCATCACGGTTCCGCAAAGAATTTAACTTTTGGGAATTAATCTGCCTGAACGTTATGACTAGATCTGATCTTGAGTCGACTCGGTTTGTCGGCATCCATGGCGGTTCAACCGATTTTCTCCATAGCTTAGCGAAGCAGGCCGGAGCTGGATGGTGCTGCCTAAAGCCTATTGTCTGATGATCGCTGCCATAATGGAAAGTACAGCCGGTTAATGTTTACTGCATGGAAGAAAATACGATAGGCGTTGCTAGCGCAATCAGTGGTGCATTAATTCGAGGTAACCGTCCCCTGCGCGGAGTCGAAGGGGATATTTCGGGTGGGTTTTGGCTTCGACTTCGCTCAGCCAGCATAGTTCTAGGGACGCTTACTTTTGATCAAGGGTCTGGAATAGTTGTACTTCCGATGCGACCGCTTGGGTGATTTCTAGATTTATAAGTCTTTCGCATCCTTAGGATAGACCCAGAAAAGCTCTTAGAGCAGTTTTGTATTTATTCTTTAGCCGTTTAGTTGTCAATCCACCCTGCTGAATCTTAGACAGAATGGTCGCTGAACAGGTATCTTTTGGAATTCGACTGCCAACTGCAATTAGCTTAACAAGCTCTCGGCCATCCAGTTCGCGGGCAAACTGATAAGCAATGACTGATTCACGCTTGATAAAATTAGGCACTCCTTCGCCAGGGAGAAGAATACAAGTTATTTCTGAACGCGCTTTGCGGCTTGTGACGTTGACAAATAAATATTTCATGTCAGAGGTTTTTGCGATCGCAATATACAGATGCTCACCGTTGGGAGGCGTATCGAGTAAAAATGCATCTCCCAGATTAATGGAGATGTCAGCCATTTAGAACGTTATCCAGATAGGCTTCTCGGTCTGCTTCCTGCTGAATCTCAAGAATTTCTTCGCTGCTTTTGCCTAGACTTTTGAGAATATCTTCTACGGCTATGGGAATAGCTGAGCCGTGGGGATTTTGCCATTCGGGCAGGTCATGGGTCCACTCGGCTACGTGGAACGGGTCAAGGTGTCCAAAGGTCTGATAGACCTGGTTCAGAATTTCTTCTTCTTCTTCGCACAGGTCGTCGCTACCTGGATCGTTGAGTAGGTAAACATAGCTATTTTGGGGAGTAGAAATGAACTCAGACCACAGGGGTAGAGCGTCATCAATAGATTGACCTTTGATCAGGTCATAAACCCCGCTGAGAACTGGGCCGTAGTTCATAGAGACATAACGATCGCCTGTAATCGGCTGATCCATGTGATCCAGCGCGATGCGATCGGCAATGTACAGCATTTTCAGCAAGCCCAGATATTTCATTGGCTTGCTGCCATGCAGCTTGAGCAACACGGCGGCTGCTTCAACGGCTTTTTCAGGGTGGAACTGAAATGCGATCGCCATGGTTGCCCTGGAGGGTACAGCTACATTAGTACATCTCTATTGTACAGCCCACTAAACTTGAACGTGAGAGATGCTGCCATAATAGTGACGTGTAAGCGATGCCTACCTAAAGTAAGAAAGCGCGGTCAATGAACCTGTCTCAACTGGAAACTCAGGTTAAGTATGTGAGCAATGCCAGCGGTGAAACTACTGAGGTGATTGTCCCAGTGGCGCTTTGGGAGGTGCTTATGGATAGGCTAAAGCCTTTACTCAGCGGGTTAGACTCCTTAGATGAGAATGAGCCAAAGGAGCAAATCTTGGCTGATTTGCAGGAATCGCTCAGGGCAGGTGTTGCAGGCAACCACCAGCCAATATCCAAACTTTGGGAAGGGTTGGACGACTAGGGATTATGGTAGAAGTCCGTTTTACGCCACCGTTTCAGAGGCGTCTAAAATCTCTGCGGAAGCGATATCGGAGCATTAAGCAAGATATTGAGCCAATCTTGGCAGATTTAGAAAATGGCAGCTTTATTGGCGATCAAATCCCTGGTTCTGAGTTCACAGTTTTTAAGGTTCGAGCTAGAAATAGCGATATCCCTACGGGCAAAAGCGGTGGATATCGGCTGATTTATCAGGTTTTATCGCCTGAGTGCGTTTTGCTCTTGCTTATCTATGCCAAGTCGGATCAGACGGATGTAAGCATAGCTGAGATAGAGGAGGCCATCAGGCAGGCACTTTAGCCATACACTGCGCTATTCTTCGATGACGAACCTTTTGCCGGGGATGTATTTGACGGGTTTGCCCTGCTCTCGTTCGCCTTCGGCCCACTCGTAGGGTTCGTGGGCACCGAGGTTGGAGAGGTCGGAGTTGAGCCAAGCCTGGTCTTCTGCATTGGGTGCATTGTCGGGATGGGGCGCAGGTGAACGGGTGGAGTTTTGCTGCCACAGGAGGAATTCGACAAAGGCAAGCACCTGCTTGAGAAGATGGTCGGGCAGGCAGTCAATTTTTTCGAGTAGGTGGGTCTTGTCTGAGTCCATAGCGATTTGAATCAAAATTTCAGCTAGTGAAAGCTAGAGACTGGGCAATGAACAAGTTGGGTGAAACCTTGAAATGATCGGCCAAAATCTGAGCTTGAGCTTTACTCATCGCCCTGGTACCGTTGATAATTTCGGAGATAATCTCCTCGGTACCGAGCAGGCCAAGTAAATCACCTGGGCAAGTATTGCTGGCCTCTAGGATGTGGTGGAGTAATTCTGTAGGCGATGCCTCTGGTATTGGATAGTGCTCTGTTTCGTAGGTTTCGAGTAACAGAACCAAGAGTTTGTATAGCGCTGTCTGTTCAGCCGTGCGGTTTTGGTTAAACGCCAGTGACTCTACTGCCGCGAGGGTTTGCTCGTACTCGGCCTCGGTATCGATGACCTTTGGGGGCACCTGGTAAAGTAGGGTGGTGTAGGCGGCGCGATCAAAAGTAAGAGTCATTTTTCCACTTATCCTTAGTTTTGCAGCTTTGCCATCCATGCTTTTGTGCCAAAGCACCCGTGGAGTAGCCCTGCTACAGAAAAATCGGCCTCAAGATTCTCCCAGTGTAGACCTGTTCCAGAAGGGGTGATTTCTACTGCTGCCAGATTTTCTTTCGATGCCCCGGCTACACCTTGAGCAATATCAGGCGGAAAGCTGAACATCGCACCACTGTTAAGGTGAAGTGTGATCAGATGATTTACGGTATCGTAATAGGCTGCTACCGCTCTAGGTTCTGTAGCACTGGCTTGATTTGCCGCCGCTACGGCCCGCTGATACTGCTCCAGGAATTGAGCGTCATCAAGTAGATCGACCATAATCTCTACCCAACATATTCCAACGCTGGCGAGATCGGACTACCCGCCTCTGCTACAAAACCCAAAACTATGCGCTCTGAGGCAATCCCACCCTTGATCAAATCTTGGGTAATCCCCTGTTCCATACCGTCATACTCAACCCATACCTGACCATCCTGAACGGTAATGTAAATTAGGTTCCCTCTAACTCGATGGCCTCTATCCCAACCCACCTGCATCAGAGCATAGCGCCCTTGCTCGTCATCAAAGACCGTATCAAGGCGAATATCCCCGTGGGACGGCACAAACTGGGCGTAGCGGCTGATCGCCTGTTTTACGATGTCTCGATCTGTCGCAGTGGGATCCATTACTTTTATTTTTTAGTCAGGCCACCGAAAGGTAGTTGAGGACAGAGAATTAATTAATCTCAATCCTTGACTGTCTGTACTTTCCATATTTTAACTGTGCCATCGGAGTGGGCGCTGAGAATTGTTTCGTTGGACAAGAAAAGTAATTTGGAGTTATCTGCTTTATGAGCTGTTGTATTGTGTAGTGCGGCTCCAGAGTCAACGTCCCAGATAATGAACTGACCGTTTCTGTCTATGCCACACAGAATTTGTCCGCTATGGCAAAAGACCAAAGCGCTAATTGACTGATGGAACGATTGAAATATAATTTGAGGCTTTCGGCTGGGATATTTCCAGAGACAGACTTCGCCAGATGAGCTAGCAGAGGCAAAAATTTGCTTTGCACGTGGGAAGGCTAAGGCTTTAACAGATTCACCATGTCCCCTTAGATTCATTACGCTGCCGTCTCTGGAAACATAGCAAAGACCGACTGTGCCATCTTCAGTGCCAAAGACTGCTCCATCACCTGTCGAGTTTAGAAGTATTGAGGAAGCTGCCGCTTTTTGACGAAATATCTGTTTGATCTTCTTATTTCTCTGAAAGTCCCACGTTTGAATGAATCCAGCAGCGTCAGCCGCGATGATAAATTTACGTGTATAACAGAGATCAAATGCTGTAACTCCGCGATCGCAGATCAGCATCGACTTAGCCAGAGACCCATTGTTGAGGCTCCAGAGATTTACAGACCCATCAAGACTGCTGCTAAAAAGAAACTGATTGTCAGCACTAAAGATTAAGCTAGTGATCTCCGCTCTATGGCCTTTTAAGCAGAAGAATTGCTTTCTCGAATTATAGTTCCAAAGGTCAATATCTCCGTTACCCTTGCCCAAAGCGAGGAGCTTATGGTTCGGGCTAATGGCCACGGCGTAGATCGGCTCTGAGGTTTCTGCAAAGACAGACTCAAGCTGAATTGTTGCCGAATAGCTGGGTTTCTTAACTTCAGGTGACTTTTGTTCGGTTTTAGGCTTTTCTCGGCTGGCATAGGTGCTAGTTCTCGCCGGAGAGGCTTTTATTCCAAACATCCCAGCAACTTCTGGATCGAGGTTGGAGACAGTGAAGCCAAGTTCCCTGGCTCTTCTTGAGTCACTTTTACTTCTATGCTCAAAACCAATCTCTGAGAAGACCAAACTTCTGAAATAGTAGGCTTCAGCGAATTTAGCATCAAGCTTAACTGCTTTGCCCAATTCTTCAGCAGCTTCTGTATACTGCCCTCTCTTGACAAAGAATTTAGCTTTATCGAAAGACTCCTGTGGAGTTGCCTTTCGAGTTCTTATTGTAGTAGTAGTTTGTCTATAGCTAGCCTGTCCACCTGAGCCTACCTGATGGGTTTGTAATATTTCGTAGGCGACATTGATAGCTTTAATTTTCTCTTCAGCAATTCTGGCATTGACGGGGTCGTTAGCAAATCTGTCTGGGTGCCATTGCTTTGCAAGCTGCTTGTAAGCCTGCTTCAGATCTTGCGTTGAAGCGCCCGGTTTGAGGTTGAATAACTGATAGTAGGTGTCAAGTTCTGACATGCTGGGATGAAAGCAGTTTCTTTCAGACTAAAGCAGATGAAGATGTACCGTTCTCAGAATTCCCTACAGACAGAGAAACCTTCACAAACAAAGCGCCCTGATGGAATGCATCGGGGCGCTTTACTTTACCTAACTAGCCCAACTAGCCAAAGCGGCTTGACGTCGAAGCTATCAGGAATGCCGCGTAAGTGAGGATGTAACCCACCGTAAAGTGAGCTAAACCCACCACCCGAGCCTGAACGATCGACAGAGCAACGGGCTTGTCCTTCCAGCGAACCAGGTTCGCCAGGGGAGTGCGCTCGTGAGCCCATACGATGGTCTCGATCAGCTCTTGCCAGTAACCCCGCCAGGAGATCAGGAACATGAAGCCGGTAGCCCAGACCAGGTGCCCAAAGAGGAACATCCAGGACCAGACGGCTAGGTTGTTCATGCCGTAGGGGTTGTAGCCATTGATCAGCTGAGAGCTGTTGAGCCACAGGTAGTCGCGCAGCCAGCCCATCAAGTAGTTCGACGACTCGTTAAACTGAGCCACGTTACCCGACCAAATGCTTAGATGCTTCCAGTGCCAGTAGAAGGTCACCCAACCAATGGTGTTGAGCATCCAGAACATAGCCAGGTAGAAGGAATCCCAGGCCGATATGTCGCAGGTGCCGCCACGGCCGGGGCCGTCGCAGGGAAAGCTGTAGCCGAAGTCTTTTTTGTCGGGCATCAGCTTTGAGCCACGCGCATCCAGCGCACCCTTGACCAAGATCAGGGTGGTGGTGTGCAGACCCAGGGCGATCGCATGGTGAACCAGGAAGTCGCCAGGGCCAATGGTCAGAAACAGGGAGTTGGTACCGCTGTTGATCGCTTCAAACCAACCGGGTAGCCAAACGGCGTTGGCGGTTTGAGCCACGCTGTCGGGGTTCGACAGCAGGGTATCAAAACCGTAGAGCATTTTACCGGAGGCCGCCTGTACCCACTGGGCAAAGACAGGCTCAACCAGAATCTGCTTCTCGGGGGTGCCAAAGGCAACCACTACGTCGTTGTGGACGTACAGACCCAGGGTGTGGAAACCCAGGAACAGCGACACCCAGCTCAGGTGCGAGATGATCGCTTCCTTGTGCTGCAGAACGCGATCGAGGACGTTGTTCTTGTTAGCTGCAGGATCGTAGTCGCGAATCAGGAAGATCGCGCCGTGGGCAAAGGCCCCCACCATGATGAAACCAGCGATGTACTGGTGGTGGGTGTACAGGGCCGCCATGGTGGTGTAATCCTTCGCCATGAAGGCGTAGGGGGGCAGCGCATACATATGCTGCGCCACCAGGGAGGTGACCACACCCAGGGAAGCCAGGGCCAGCGCCAACTGGAAGTGGAGGGAGTTGTTCAAGGTGTCGTAGAGACCCTTGTGACCTTCACCCAAACCGCCTGCGGGGGGCTTGTGGGCATTCAAGATTTCCTTGATGCTGTGGCCAATGCCGAAGTTGGTGCGGTACATGTGCCCGGCGATGATGAAGATCACCGCGATCGCCAGGTGGTGGTGGGCCATATCCGTCAGCCAGAGCGACTCTGTCTGAGGATGGAAGCCACCCAGGAAGGTCAGAATCGCAGAACCAGACCCGGTCGCCGTACCAAAGATATGGCTAGAGGTATCGGGGTTCTGGGCATAGACCCCCCAGTTACCGGTGAAGAAAGGCATCAAGCCTTCGGGGTGGGGCTTCATCGAGAGGAAGTTGTCCCAACCTACGTGAACGCCCCGAGACTCGGGGATAGCCACGTGCACCAGGTGCCCGGTCCAGGCCAGAGAGCTGACGCCAAACAGACCAGCCAGGTGGTGGTTGAGGCGAGACTCGGCGTTTTTGAACCAGGACAAGCTGGGGCGAAACTTGGGCTGAAGGTGCAGCCAGCCTGCGAACAGGAAGATGGCCGACAGAATCAGCAGGAACACCGCGCCGGTGTACAGGTCGGTGTTGGTGCGCATGCCGATGGTGTACCACCAGTGGTACACCCCAGAGAACGCCACGTTAACCGGAGTCGAAGACCCAGCCTGGGAGAAGGCATCTACCGCAGGCTGGCCAAAGTGAGGATCCCAAATCGCGTGGGCGATGGGCTTGATATTGAGCGGATCTTTGATCCACTGTTCGAAGTTGCCTTGCCAGGCGACATGGAACAGGTTGCCCGAAGTCCACAGAAAGATGATTGCCAGGTGGCCAAAGTGGGAGGCGAAAATCTTTTGGTAAAGATTCTCCTCCGTCATGCCATCGTGGCTTTCAAAGTCGTGGGCGGTGGCAATCCCGTACCAAATCCGACGTGTAGTCGGATCGGCAGCCAGGTCCTGGCTAAATTTAGGGAATTTAGTTGCCATGAATCAAAACGGATTCTAGTACGACATTTGAGTCATGAGTGCGGTATGTAGGGGCGGTGTAAACCCGTAGGAGTAAACCAACGTGTTTACCCTCGCCCCCAGGAGATTCCATGACGAGAAACCTAGCCCACCGCGATGATTCGAGCCAGGAAGAAGGCCCAGGTGGTGGCAATACCCCCGAGGAGGTAGTGGGCCACACCCACAGCCCGACCCTGAGTAATGCTCAGAGCGCGAGGCTGAATTGCGGGAGCCACCTTCAGCTTGCTGTGAGCCCAGACAATGGACTCAATCAGCTCTTGCCAGTAGCCGCGGCCACTGAACAGGAACATCAGGCTAAAGGCCCAGACAAAGTGGGCACCCAAGAACAGCAGACCGTAGGCCGACAGCGCCGACCCGTAGGAGCCGATTACCTGGGAGGCCTGAGCCCACAGGAAGTCGCGCAGCCAGCCGTTGATGGTGATCGCACTTTGGGCAAAGTTGCCGCCGGTGATGTGACTCACCGTGCCATCGGGGCTCACCGTACCCCAAATGTCGGACTGCATCTTCCAGCTGAAGTGGAAGATCACAATGGATAGGGAGTTGTACATCCAGAACAGGCCCAGGAACACGTGGTCCCAACCGGAAACCTGACAGGTGCCGCCCCGACCGGGCCCATCGCAGGGGAACCGGAAGCCCAGTTCGCCTTTGTCGGGTACGAGTCGAGAACTGCGGGCGTACAACACACCCTTGAGCAGAATTAGCGCGGTCACGTGGATGGTGAAGGCGTGGATGTGGTGCACCATGAAGTCGGCGGTGCCGAGGGTCATGGGCATCATTGCCACCTTACCGGCCACGGCTACGACATCGCCACCAAACACGGGGCTGACGCTAGCCAAGGCGTTGGGAGCCGTAGCCCCGGCTGCCGCCGCGTGGAACCCTTGCACCCACTGGGCAAAGATCGGCTGCAGCTGAATGGCGGAGTCAGAGAACATATCCTGGGGACGGCCCAGGGCCCGCATGGTGTCGTTGTGGATGTACAGACCAAAGCTGTGGAAGCCCAGGAAAATACAGACCCAGTTGAGGTGGGAAATAATGGCATCGCGGGACCGCAACATGCGATCGAGGGCGTTGTCCATATTCACCGCCGGATCGTAGTCACGCACCATAAAGATGGAGGCGTGAGCACCAGCACCCACAATCAGGAAGCCGCCAATCCACATGTGGTGGGTAAACAGCGACAGCTGAGTGGGGTAATCCGTCGCGATGTACGGATAGGGAGGCATGGCGTACATGTGCTGCGCCACGATGATGGTGATGGAACCGAGGATGGCCAGGTTAACCGCCAGCTGGGCGTGCCAGGAGGTGGTCAGGTTCTCGTACAGGCCATCGTGGCCCTTGCCACCAAAGAGGAGCGGATCACCCTTGTGGCCTTCCAGGATCTCCTTCATGCTGTGGCCGATGCCCCAGTTGGTGCGGTACATGTGGCCCGCAACGATGAAGAGGACGGCTAGCGCTAGGTGGTGGTGAGCCGTATCCGACAGCCAGAGACCGCCAGTCACGGGGTTGATACCACCCTTAAAGGTGAGGAAGTCAGAGTACACACCCCAGTTGAGGGTGAAGAAGGGCTTCAGACCCTCAGCGAAGCTGGGGTAGAGGTCCGCCATCAGACTCTTATTCAGGATGAACTGGTGGGGCAGGGGAATATCCTGCGGGGCCACGCCGGCATCCAGCATTTTGTTAATGGGCAGCGCCACGTGGATTTGGTGACCGGCCCAGCTGAGGCAGCCCAGACCGAGCAGGCCCGCCAGGTGGTGGTTCATCATCGATTCCACGTTTTGGAACCACTCCAACTTGGGAGCGGCCTTGTGGTAATGGAACCAGCCTGCAAACAGCATCAGGCCAGCCATCACCAGCGCACCAATGGCGGTGACGTAGAGCTGGAATCCATTGGTGATACCAGCGGCGCGCCACATCTGGAACAGGCCAGAGGTAATTTGAATACCCTGGAAACCGCCACCCACATCAGCGTTCAGGATTTCTTGACCGAAGATCGGCCAAACGACCTGAGCACTGGGCTTGATGCCCGTGGGGTTGGTCATCCAGGCTTCAAAGTTTGAAAACTTAGCGCCATGGAAATACATGCCGCTGAGCCAGATAAAGACGACGGCTAAGTGACCGAAGTGCGCGCTAAAGATTTTGCGCGAAATGTCTTCTAAATCACTGGTATGACTATCAAAATCGTGAGCGTCGGCGTGAAGGTTCCAAATCCAGGTGGTGGTTTTGGGTCCCTTAGCTAAAGTCCGATCAAAGTGACCCGGCTTGCCCCACTTCTCAAATGAAGTAGGTACTGGATCCCTATCTACGATGACTTTAGCTTTCGCCTCCCGCTCGCGCGGGGTAGTTGTCATGGAGACTCTCCTCTCTCTAGACAAAGCAATACAAGAATCAATCGCCTAGATCGAACTGTACCCTGGACGACAAGCGGCTTCCGGCACAACCGATACTAAGGCGGTGATTGCTCTTGAGCATTATAGTCTCGTGATTTGACGCTTTTTGACCGGGGTTAACAATAATTCAATCTCTGGAACCCCTTGATCTATCAGGCTTCTAGAATTACTCCGATCGCAAAATTGATCTCTGGATCGGCGTTCTATTAACAAAACTCAATAAATAGCCCGACTAAATTCTCCAAATTGGCTATCTGCCCCTATTTTTGTTAATTAATGTTAATTGTCGCTGCCCAATGCTTGATCTTTAGCAGTTTGTAACAAGTCTATAGTTTCCGAAATGAGGGGGTTTGGGGGTGTAGTTGGGCTATGACCACCCAGGAGGCATCGACCATGACCGTAACTATTTACATCGGCAGCAGCATTACAGCGGATAGGTTCAATAGGTCCTCGGCCGGCTATGAAGGGCGAGGATCGGGGCGGTAGAGGATTGCCGGTGGAGAGTTCAGGGCTTTCATCACTAGATCTCTATATGTAGGGTGATGCTCGATATGGCGGGTATGCCCGTCCTGTGGATATGATCGGCCCAAATCCAGGCTGTCAATGACGTTTAATAGCGTTCTCTTCCCTTCCTGGAACCCAGGAGGGAAGGCGTAATCCCTAGCAGGGGAAGCACAGCGCAGGATTGGTCCTCTCCATTCCCCTACCATGACGACAAAACCTGAGGTAGCGATCGCAATCCTCTACCAGGGCGATCGCTTCCTGCTCCAGTTGCGCGACGACATCCCCACCATTGCCTGGCCTGGCCACTGGGCCTTCTTTGGCGGTCATCTAGAGCCGGGCGAAGACCCTGACACAGCGGTTTACCGAGAACTGCACGAAGAAATTGGCTATGCTGCACCCCAGCTCGATCTATTCAAACGGTCAGAGTCAGAAACCGTAGTCCGCCATGTTTACCATGGGCCGCTGGTGGTACCAGTAGAAAGCCTGGTGCTGACTGAGGGTCTGGATTTGGACCTGTGGAGCGTTGACGATATCTATTCCGGCAAGCGCTACTCTCTCCGCGCCCAGGAAGAACGGCCGATCGGGCCACCTCACCAGGAAATTTTGCTCTCTTTTCTGGAGCACCGTAGGATAGAACAGGCTATCTGAATAACGCCCTGTTTCTGAGAGCTGTGTACTCGCCGCCCCATGGCTAAATCGTCTGAACAGCTACAGCTTTTTCCTGCCGACCCGATGGCTCTGCCCGACTACCGGATTCGGGAAAGCAGCCGCGCCCGCCATGTCTCTATCAAGGTGCACCTGAATGGCCAGATTGAGGTGGTTGTACCCAAGGGGTACGACCACGGCCAGGTGCCTGACCTACTGCATCGGCGGCGCGACTGGCTGTGGCGATCGCGCCAACGCCTGGCCCACCAAACCGCTGGCCTGACCGACGAGCATTTTGAGGAGAAACCGGGGCAGATTGAGGTGCGATCGCGCCGTCAAACCTGGCAGGTCAACTACCAGCCCGCTAGCACCCGCACCCTGGCCATGACCCAGAGCGCCCCCCAAACCCTTCTGCTGCGCGGCCCTGTCGACGATGGTGCCGCTTGCGCCGACCTGCTGCGCCAGTGGCTCGGCCGCAAAGCCCGGGCCGAGTTTGCCCCCTGGCTGCGCGAGCTCAGCTTTGTGATCAACCTGCCCTTTGGCCGAGTTTCTATTCGCGGTCAAAAGACCCGTTGGGCCAGTTGTTCTAGCGATAAAAACATCAGCCTCAACTACAAGCTGTTGTTCTTGCCTCCCGAACTCGTCCATTATGTCTTTGTCCACGAGCTGTGCCACACCGTGCACATGAACCACTCCAAAGCCTTTTGGAAATTAGTAGAAGAGAAGCAGCCAGGGCATCAACGCTACCGGGATGAGATCCGCGATGGCTGGCAGTATGTTCCCCGCTGGGTCGAAGACTGAGAATATTGCCGGAAAATAAGTCGTTTTAAGTAGCAGAATTTTTAGGCTGACAGAGGTAGTTGGAGGGAACCCAGATTAGCTGCTGGGGCCATTTCGCTGGCCCCAGCTCCCCTCGACCAGGGCCGTTCCGCCGCCCTGGACCCAACGGAAAGGATGGGTTGATCATCGGTTTAAACCGATGTTCTGTAAACCAACCTGTAGGCGGCATTGAACCCTGAAGTCTCCAACGTTCGCAACGCTCCCTACCCATCCACTCGCCCACCCACCTACTCCCTCACTCCCCAATGTCTCTCGCCCCCCTCCAAACTCCCCACAGCGGCTACCACTGGGATGGCAACAGCGGCAGATTCTTCGAGGGCTGGTACTTTCGCCTTACCCTGCCCAAGGCCCGTCAGACCTTTGCCTTCATGTACTCCATCGAAGACCCCGCCGGGGGGCGGCCCCACAGCGGCGGCACGGCGCAAATTCTTGGCCCTGGCGACGGCTACTTTTGCCGCACCTTCCCGGACGTAGGGCAATTTTGGGCCTGGAAGGAGGGACTAGGGCTGGGTCACTGGCGGGGGAACCCTAGAACGCCTCCTCGGCTGCTATCTGCTGCGGAATTTAAGACTGACATCGCCGAGGGCTACCAGGTCACCACCACCTGGCACCAGGGCTATTTAAATGATCCCATTGCAGGCACCGTGACCTGGGAGTACTCCACCGAGCCAATCTATGGCTGGGCCGGTACGGGGCGCCCCCAGCAATCCACCGCTGGGCTGCTCTCTAGTCTGCAAATTTTTGAGCCGGGCTGGCAGATTCTGATGGCCCACGGTCACGCTACGGGATGGGTCGAGTGGCAGGGGCAGCACTACGAGTTTGCCAAGGCCCCCGCCTATAGCGAGAAAAACTGGGGGCGATCGTTCCCCAAAAAGTGGTTTTGGCTGAACTGCAATGCCTTTGATGGCCTGCCTGACCTGGCCCTCACCGCCGGGGGCGGTCGCCGTCAGGTGCTGACCTGGATGGAGTCGGTGGCGATGGTGGGCATTCACTACCAGGGCCAGTTCTATGAATTTGTGCCGTGGAATGCCCAGGTGAGCTGGCGGGTAGCGCCCTGGGGCCACTGGCAGATGCGCGGTGAGACGCCCCACGCTGTGGTTGAACTCAGCGGCACCACGACTCATCCCGGCACAATGGTGCGGGTGCCTACCGAAGAGGGCATGGCGTTTCGGTGTCGCGACACGGCCCAGGGCGACCTCACCCTCAATCTATGGCAAAAGCGGGGCAGCAAGTTCGATCTAGTCATTGCGGCCACCAGTACCCAGGCTGGGCTAGAGGTCGGGGGTGGGCCCTGGGACAATCCTTGGGTACAGAAGTGAGCACAGCCATTGCCCCCCTTTTTAAGGGGGGTTGGGGGGATCGATCTAGGGCAACACAGCCAAGATACACCTATGTATAAGCGATAGCGCCCTTTGGGGGAGGGGCAGGGGTAAGGGCAGCAGCAGGACGTTTATTTAGATGGAATACTCTACGTGATTAACTCTTGCTTCAGCGGTTCAGCCCCAGCGACTGGTTCAAGCCCGGCGGCTCGGGTGACATCGACAACTTTTTTGATAAAGCTAGCGGTGGGTACCGCCAGCAGCAGTCCTAGAAAACCGCCAAACTTTGCCCCCACCAGCAGAACCAGAATGATAATGGCGGGGTTTAGCCCGGTAATGCCCCCCATTAGGCGCGGCGACACCAAGTTATCGTTAATTTGCCCCAGCACAACGGCCACCACCAGCACCTTGAGACCCAGCCACGGGTCTTGAAAGGCCAGCAAGGTGCTCACCCCCAGCACCGCCACCGTACCCCCAAAGGGAATCACGCTCACCAGGCCAATGCCCAGGCCAAACAGCAGGCCAAAGGGCACCTTGAGCACAATAAACGCCGTAGACTGGGCCGCCGCCAGAATCAGCGCCAGGGTCGCCTGCCCCGAAAAATAGCCCTGAAAGCTTGGCTGAAGCGACTCTTGTATGCGGGTTTGCCACTGCGGGGGTAGCCAACCTAAGAGACCCCGCCAGAGGGGCTCGCCATTGATGATTAGCAGAATGGTGATCACCAGAGTCACCAGCAGGTTGAGGGTGCTATCGATGGTGCTGAGGGCGACGGTAATGGTCTGGCCGGTGGCCGACTGTAGGCCCCTAGACAGCTGGTTGGCGGCTTCAACGGTGAGTTGGTCGAGGTCAATGGGGAGGTTCTGGAAGAATTCTTTTTGCTCGATGAACAGTAGCTCTGTTTTGGCCTGCTCAATCCAGCGGGGCAGCCGCTCGGCAAAGTCGTTGAGCTGCTGCCACACCAGCGGCCCCAAAAAGACCACCAGAATCGTGATCACAGCCACCGCTAGCACCACCACCAGGCCCACCGCCAACCCCCTGCCCACCCCCCGGTTTTCTAACCAGTCAATGGGGTAGTCGAGCAGAAAGGCGATTAGGCTCGCGGTAATAAAGATACTGGGAATGGGTTGCAGCAGGCCCCCGATGCGGTAGAGCAACCAGCCGTTGAGGCAGATCAGGGGAAAGGCTAGAGCGGCGATCGCCCATTTAGGCAGCTTAGAAAAAGAATCCATAGAACCTGTTTGATTGCCGTTGCCTATTTGCAGAAGGTATTATCGCCCATCAAGCCTGACATCAAAGGTTCAATTTGATCTTGGGACAGAGCAGCAGCAGTAGTAGAATTTGACAAAAAGAGCCACCATCGCGCTGCCTCCCAGCCCTAGCCTTGCCATAGCCTTATAGAATGCCGACTCCCCAAGATACCGACTACTACGCGGTGCTCAAGGTTAGCCGCCAGGCCAGCCTAACGGCGATCAAGCAGTCTTACCGTCGGCTGGCCCGCCAGCTTCACCCCGATCTCAACCCCGAGGATGAGGCGGCAGCAGAGCAGTTTAAA
>JBGSNT010000203.1:0-8349 GCA_041739575.1 Nodosilinea sp.
TCGTCTATTTAAGTCGATTGAAGAGTTAGAAGCCCTTATCAATAACCTGTTGAATGAGGGTGATCTTGTAATAAATTGGGGGCGTAATCTCAAAAATAAAGGAAATGCTGTGGATGCAATTTAAATGCGCAACAGCTTATGCCTGACGTTATTTGCCCTGGTAGAGGGAATGCCCAAATTCTCAAAAGAGAGGTCAGGCTAGGCCATGATCGCTCTATAGCCACGCCCTCTCAAGGGTTTCACAGCCAATTCTTGCTTCTAAAATGCCAGTGGCCATAGTTCCGGAGTAGACATCTAATACGGCACCCGATTTGGCCTCAATAATGAGTCGCTGTCCAGGAAAAACCACTCGTTCAAAGTACCACTCTGGAACGTTCTCTATCCGAACTACCTGTAGCCTGCTGGTTCTATTGGTGTAGAGATAATAAGCTGTCAGCGTGTCGGCACCATCTAATCTTGGTAGTGCTTCCCGCGTCTGAGCGGAAGAGACTGAGTGGAGAGCGGTGTTCAGCGGCATGGGAGGAGAATCCTTGGGTGTGGCTAAATTCATCATCCCCGACTCATCTCCTACATCGGGTGATCAACTGTGCTCTATGTTGTGACTTGTTAGCCCTTCAGGTGTGATCTGAATCATCTATCATCTATGCCAGGCTCTACCCGGCCTCCCCACCAATGCCCAAGGATGAGCCCCCGTTGAGTGCGATCGCCTGTACATCCGCCGCCTTATGTTCCCCATTGGCGTAGCTCTCGCCGGTCGTGGCCAAAGCCTCGCGGCATCCATACCGTACTCGCCGTAACCCGCCTGCTAGGGTGCTCCAAACAAAACCCCACTGGCCAGCACTGCCAGTGGGGTTTGCTCTCGGGTTGTCCTTGGTTAGGACCGTTCTCAGGAACTCGCTGTAGGTCTATGGTGCCCATGGTCGGTGGGGCAAGCGTAGGGGTAAGCCAGATTGCGCTAGATGGCCTAAGTCAACCGGTCTGAAAGCGATAACACATTGCGAATTCGCCCAATGCTCGCGCCATGCCTAAAAAAATCCCCCTGACAGACGTCGCTGTTCAGGGGGATATCTGGTAGACACAGCCAAACAGGATGCCCCCATCCTCTGGCTAGCTCCATGGTGCCCGACGTGCCCGATGGACCATAGGCGTTAACCTGGGTTAAGCCATTCTGCTTAGACCAAGGCATTCCGTCGGTGGTAGGGGCTTGCCTCAGGCCAGGCTCGGTCATGATGAGGCTAGTCCTGCTCGGCGAAAATCTAGCTGCTATTCCATTCCCCCTGGCTCCCTAGCCCCCCAGCCCCCACTCACTAGCTCCCTAACTCCCTAACTCCCTAACTCCCTAACTCAATAGTCACTCAACTTACGCCGCAGTCCACTAGCTCCCCAGGCAGAAAGTCAGGCCCAGTTTCAGCTCTAAAGCCCCCATTCTGTGGCACCCTGAAAGATGGATATGCGACGGCCCCTGGCGTAGCCTCTCTAAAGGAGTAAGACTGGCCCTTGGGGCGATCGCCACAACCCTCTTCCCTAAGCATCGGCAACCACTGAGCAAAGGCTATGCAAACGCTACCCAACCCCGTCTCCCAGGCCCCTGCCCCCTCTGCCTTTGACCCTTTTGATACCACCATTCACCGGCGCAAGACTCGCCCGGTGCCCGTGGGCAGCGTCACCATTGGCGGTGGTCACCCGGTCGTGGTGCAGTCGATGATCAACGAAGACACCCTGGATATCCAGGGCTCTGTCGCCGCCATTCGCCGCCTCCACGAGATCGGCTGCGAAATTGTGCGGGTGACGGTGCCCAGCATGGCCCACGCCAAGGCCCTGGCCGACATTCGCAAGATTTTAGAAGACACCTACCAGCCGGTGCCCCTGGTGGCCGACGTGCACCACAACGGCATGAAGATCGCCCTGGAGGTGGCCAAGCATGTGGATAAGGTGCGCATCAACCCCGGCCTCTACGTGTTTGAGAAACCCCAGGCGGGCCGCACCGATTACTCCCAAACTGAATTTGAAGACATCGGCAGCAAAATTCGCGAAACCCTAGAGCCCCTGGTGGTCTCTCTGCGAGATCAGGGTAAATCGATGCGCATCGGCGTCAACCACGGCTCGTTAGCCGAGCGCATGCTGTTTACCTACGGCGACACCCCCGAGGGCATGGTGGAGTCAGCCCTAGAATTTATCCGCATCTGCGAATCCCTGGACTTCCATAATCTGGTGGTTTCCCTCAAAGCGTCTCGGGTGCCGGTGATGGTCGCTGCCTACCGCCTGATGGCCCACCGCATGGATGAGCTGGGCATGGACTACCCGCTGCACCTAGGGGTCACCGAAGCGGGCGACGGCGAGTATGGCCGCATCAAGTCTACCGCCGGGATCGCCACCCTGCTGGCCCAGGGTATTGGCGACACCATTCGCGTGTCGCTGACCGAAGCGCCAGAGAAAGAAATTCCGGTGTGCTATAGCATTTTGCAGGCCTTAGGCCTCCGCAAAACCATGGTGGAGTACGTGGCCTGCCCCTCCTGTGGTCGTACTCTCTTCAACCTCGAAGACGTGCTCCACGAGGTGCGCGAAGCCACCAAGCACCTCACCGGACTGGATATTGCGGTGATGGGCTGCATCGTCAATGGGCCTGGCGAAATGGCCGACGCCGACTACGGCTATGTGGGCAAAACCCCGGGCTATATTTCGCTCTATCGGGGCCGCGACGAGATTAAGAAGGTACCCGAAGACCAGGGCGTGGCGGAGCTGATCAACCTGATCAAAGCCGACGATCGCTGGGTCGAGCCTGAGTAGGGAAGAAAGCTGAGGGAGATGGCCACCTGGAATTAGCTATCCCCCTCACGCATGTTCTAAGGAGATTTTCGAGAAAGAAAATATCCCGAGGTAGGGGCGCAGGGCCTGCGCCCTTTAGAGAGTTTCCGAATGGTGGGTATTTTTGTTGTCAGAATTTACCTAAGTAGCCAGGTTGTGCTAGAACGCCGGTACAGAAACCCGGTTTCTCGTCCAGAAGGCCAGTCATATCGTTAGAGCAGCGTCAAAGAAACCGGTTTTTTAGCCATACTGTACGGCCATGGTGTCTGCTTTGGTGCGGCGACGGTCCAGGGTTTTGAAGCGTTCGCCCAGCTAGTCGGCCACGCTCTTGAGGCCGTTGGCTGGTTAACTGACAAAAGTTGGTTGTAGGTGGCTGAGCGCCTTGCTGTGCCGGACACAAACTACTTTACAAAACCAGTGCGTCCGCCTTTCCGCTAAAGGTGCTGACGGTGGACAGTCGATATCCGACGCCAGCCTTGTCTCTATGGCCTCCGCGACGCCGCCGACTGGCTCACCATTGCTCGGCTGCGAAGCAATCATTTTATCGGGTTTGCTAAACCCAACTTGCTACTCACTGTTTCAAACCTGCGACATCACCCCTGAAATTCACTGGCTGCGTCTCGCCTGCATCTGTTATTCGCCGCCCTTCAGCGCGTGGGCGATCGCATCCACCACCCGCGACACCGCTACAATCTCCAGGCCATCTACCTTCATCGCCTGACCCTTGGGCACGATCGCCCGCTTAAAGCCCAGTTTCGCCGCCTCCTTCAGCCGCAGTTCGAGCTGGGAGATCGGGCGTACCTGTCCGCCCAGGCCAACTTCACCGATCAGAACAAGTTCAGGATCGACCAGGCGATCGCGAAAACTGGCCACCACCGAAATCGCTATCCCCAAATCCGCCGCCGGTTCCCCCACCGCCAGCCCTCCCGACGAAGCCACGTAGGCATCGAGCTTTGATAGGGGAATACCCACCCGCTTCTCCAGCACCGCCAAAATTTGCAGTAGCCGATTGAACTCAACCCCCGTGGCCGATCGCCGCGGCGAACTGTAGCTAGTAGGGCTGACCAGCGATTGCAGCTCCACCACCAAGGGGCGGGTGCCCTCACAGGCGACAATGGTGGCAATGCCCGGCACCGACTCATCGCGGTTGCCCAAAAACAGTGCCGAAGGGTTGCTGATCTCCGCCAGGCCGCGATCGACCATTTCGAACACACCCAGCTCATGGGTGGCCCCAAACCGGTTTTTGACCGATCGCAGCAGGCGGTGGCTGGCAAAGCGATCGCCCTCGAAATATAGGACGGTATCGACCAGATGCTCTAGGACCTTGGGGCCGGCGATCGCCCCCTCCTTAGTGACATGGCCGACTATGAATAGAGAAATATTCGCCCGCTTCGCCAGCTGCATCAGCGCCGAGGTGCATTCCCTCACCTGGGAGACAGAACCGGGGGCCGAGGTAAGGGCCGCGTAGTACAACGCTTGAATACTGTCGATAATCGCCACCGTCGGCTTCAGCGACTCCAGCTCCATCAAAATTGTTTCTAGATCAATCTCCGGCAGCAAAAACAACTGCGAATCCACCGCTTCCACCCCAGCCGCCTGATCGTCGTCTGGATCCTCCTCTGTCACCTCTTTTGCCCTTTGCCCTTTGCCCTTTGAATTCTCTACTACCGGCCCCAGCCGCTGCCATCGCAGCTTCACCTGCTGGCCCGATTCCTCCGCACATACGTACAGCACCCGCTGCTGGGCCGCCAGCTGATTCGCCACCTGCAGCAGCAGGGTCGACTTGCCAATCCCAGGATCCCCCCCCAGCAGCACCAGGGACCCCGGCACAATCCCGCCCCCCAGCACTCGATCTAGCTCACCGTAGCCCGAGGGCAGCCGCGCCTGGGGATGATCTTGAATCTGGTTGAGGGTGATCGCCAAGCGAGGCTGGTTGGCCTTGGCGATGGCCCCTCGACCGCGCCCCAGGAGCGAGGCCCGAGCCGTGGTTTCCTTAGCAGGCTGAGCCTGCTCTACTAGGGAGTTCCAGCTATTACAGACGGGGCAGCGACCGAAGTATTGGGGCGATTCAGCGCCGCACTCATTACAGACAAAAATTGAGCGAGATTTAGCCATGAGATTGTTTAAACCCTCGATCGTTCAGAACCCAGCTCGCCGTTAAGGGGATGCTGCGGGCTTGTAACAAACCTTAAAAAAGCCTGAAGCACAGACACTGTAGGCCCAATGCGTGAATCAATACACCTAACACCTAAAATAAACAAATATTTCAAGCCCTGCCCTAGGGAAGGTTTGATACCTAGTCTGGGGGATGCCTCTGGTCGCCTAGCGCAATCGACTAACTAGCTTTCAAAAGTTAATCGTTATAACGTTGCGATTATTTATAGAATATGACGTTACGTAGGGAGCTTTGAAAGTCTTGGAAAATAATAAAGAAAAAATCCTGGTCGTCGACGATGAAGCCAGCATTCGCCGCATTCTCGAAACTCGCCTTTCCATGATTGGCTATGACGTGGTCACCGCAGCTGATGGCGAGGAAGCCCTGGAAACCTTTCGCAACGCTGCCCCTGACCTGGTCGTGCTGGATGTGATGATGCCAAAGCTCGACGGCTACGGCGTCTGCCAGGAGCTGCGCAAAGAGTCCGATATCCCAATTATTATGCTCACCGCCCTGGGCGATGTGGCCGATCGCATCACCGGTCTAGAGTTAGGTGCCGATGACTACGTGGTCAAGCCCTTCTCCCCCAAGGAGCTAGAGGCCCGCATTCGCTCTGTACTGCGCCGGGTCGACAAGACCGGCATGACCGGCATCCCCAGCTCCGGGGTGATCTCGGTCAACACCATCCGCATCGACACCAACAAGCGCCAGGTGTACAAGGGCGACGAGCGCATTCGCCTCACCGGCATGGAGTTTAGCCTGCTTGAGCTGCTGGTCAGCCGTTCTGGCGAACCCTTCTCCCGCTCCGAAATTTTGCAGGAGGTATGGGGCTACACCCCCGAACGCCACGTGGATACCCGCGTGGTCGATGTCCACATTTCCCGTCTGCGGGCTAAGCTCGAAGATGACCCCAGCAACCCAGAGCTCATCCTCACCGCCCGAGGTACCGGATACCTATTTCAGCGGATAGTGGAGCCTGGCGAAGAATAGTCGGTAGGGTAGTCTGCTAGAATTTGCTCAGGTTTTTCACAGATTGAGCTGATGGGTTTTAACCGGGCACGCATTGCCATTGACGCGATGGGAGGCGACTTTGCCCCTGGCGAGATCGTCGCAGGTGCGATTCGCGCCAAGGCTGAACTAGATGTCGAGGTGACTTTGGTCGGCGACATCGCCCAAATCAAAGCATCCACCGCCAGTGCCGACCAGCTCCAGGGCATCGAGCTAGTGCCCGCTGAGGGGGCGATCGAAATGCACGAAGAGCCGCTCAGCGCTCTGCGCAAGAAGCCCCAGGCTTCTATCAACGTGGCGATGGATCTGGTCAAGCGCAATCAGGCCGATGCTGTGGTGTCGGCCGGGCACTCTGGGGCGGCCATGGCAGCCGCTTTGCTCCGTTTGGGACGGCTGAAGGGCATTGACCGACCTGCGATCGGGGCAGTGTTCCCCACCGTAGTGGCCAACAAATCGGTGCTGATTCTAGACGTGGGGGCCAACGTAGACTGCCGACCTAAGTATTTAGAACAATTTGCCATGATGGGCACCATCTACTCCCGCTACGTGCTGGGGGTTGAAAGTCCTCGGGTTGGGCTGATTAACATTGGCGAAGAGCCCAGTAAAGGCAACGATGCCGCCTTGAGAGCCCACCAGCTCTTAGAAGAGAACCCCAACATTCCCTTTGCTGGCAATGCTGAGGGCCGTGATATTCTCTCAGGCCAGTTTGATGTGGTGGTCTGTGATGGCTTCGTGGGCAACGTGCTGCTCAAATTTGCTGAAGCGGTCGGTGAGTCAGTGCTACAAATCTTGCGCGAAGAGCTACCCCAGGGTGTGCGCGGTAAGATTGGGGCTTCCATCCTCAAGCCCAACCTGCGCCGCATTAAGCAGCGCGTAGACCATGCTGAACACGGCGGCGGACTACTGCTGGGGGTAGCCGGGGTCACGGTAATTAGCCACGGCAGTTCTCAATCACCGTCGGTATTCAACGCCATTCGCTTGGCTAAGGAGGCGGTTGATAACCGCGTTCAAGACCGCATTCAGGCTCAGTACCAGCGGGTCGCTACACCCGCAGCAGACGGAGAATAGCCCGTGGAACAGTTTATGCCCGGTGTGTCCCTGGTGGGCAGTGGCTCTGCTTGCCTAACCGTACAGCTCACCAACGACACCCTCAGCCAGCGGGTTGATACCTCCGACGAATGGATTTCCACCCGCACCGGTATTCGTCAGCGCCATATCGCAGCGCCAACCAGTTCGTTGACGTCCCTAGCCACAGAGGCTGCCCTCAATGCCCTGGCCATGGCCGAAGTGGGCGTTGAGGAGGTGGATCTAATTCTTCTCGCCACCTCTACCCCCGACGACCTGTTTGGCAGCGCCTGCCGGGTCCAGGCGGCCCTAGGGGCTACCCACGCTGTAGCCTTTGACCTGACTGCAGCCTGCTCGGGGTTTGTGTTTGCCCTGGTGACCGCAGCTCAATATATTCGCACGGGGGTGTTTAAGACGGTGGTGGTGATTGGGGCCGACGTGCTCTCCCGCTGGACCGACTGGGACGATCGCACCACCTGCGTGCTGTTCGGCGACGGGGCCGGGGCCGTGGTGCTGCGGGCGGCGGAGCGCGATCGCCTACTGGGCTTCGAGCTGTGCAGCGATGGCTCCCTCAACCACTGTCTAAATCTGGCCTACCAGACCGAGCCCGTCCCTCTCGTGGAAGATATCACCGTTCAGCAAGGCACCTTCTCCCCCATCACCATGAACGGGCGCGAGGTCTACAAGTTTGCCGTCAGCCGCGTCCCCGAGGTGATTGAAAAAGCTCTGTTTCGCGCCAGCCTGACCACTGCTGACATCGACTGGATGGTGTTGCACCAGGCCAACCAGCGCATTCTCGATGCCGTGGCCAACCGACTAGGCGTGCCCACCGAGCGGGTAGTCAGCAATATGGCCCGCCATGGCAACACGTCTGCCGCCTCTATTCCCCTCGCCCTCGACGAAGCCGTGCGGGCCGGCCAGATTAACCCTGGAGACGTCATTGCCACCGCTGGCTTTGGCGCCGGGCTAACCTGGGGCGCGGCCATTATTCAGTGGGGCTAGGGTTTACAGCGGGTCATTCTTAGATTCTAAGGGGATCCCTACACCGACGGCTGAAGGCTCCGAGTCAATCCGGTCTGCCCAGATTCAGGCAATTCTGGAGCACATCCTAGGAAGCCCACTGAGGTACGGGCCATTTATCCAAGTCTATGCGTGCCAATGCTTCTATCAGTCGAAGCTTAGTGGTGCAGAAAACTCCAAGGCAGTCTCAGAATGAGAACGTAACGACCTTGGAGAACTCAATGCGGCAGTCTAAGGCGTCTCGTTTGCACTGAGAGGCGCAGGCAGGCGGTGGCTTACGCTTAGGCAACGCTTGG
>JBGSNT010000205.1:0-9542 GCA_041739575.1 Nodosilinea sp.
CATGACTTCGATGCCTATTGGCCGTTCCACAAACTCCAGGAGTTCAAACGCAATCATCTCGCCCGATTCCAGGAGCCCGAACGGTTCTTAAACGGCTAAACCGAGAAGGAATATTTCATTACTTCAAAAGAGCCGCACCCATTCACTTTGAGCCAGAGAGCCGCCACCCTGACGTAGGGTTTCGGGTAGTTTGCTCTCCCACCCCGTAGCGGGGGGCGGGGGCGATCGCCACACCGCTAGATTTTTAGCTGGATGGATGCCCCACGCTACGAATGGGCCCGCGATCGCAACCAAAAAAAGAAGCCCTCAGCGAACTTTTGGACAATTTGCCCCTAAAAAAGTAGTCAAAACAACCATTTCGAGGATTCTTAGGACCCAGATCACAGGTCAACTCGATAACTGTCACAGACCTTTTATAAGAGCCACAGCTATCTTTTATGGTAGATACATTCATCTATCCAGAGGCAATCTAGAAATGAAAAACTCCGGATGACCGTATCTCAGCATCGTAAATTTGTTAGAGCGCAAAGAATTTTGCTTTCACCCATTGAGTGAACTCAAAAAAGGAGGTTAAGTCAGTGAAAAATTTGTATGCCCGATCGAAAATCTTAGCTCTATGGAGGCAACGGCCAATGTTAGAAGGCTTTTTCAAAAATATAGGTCAGGGTAGCTTCGTGTTCAATAATGACCGAGCATCACCATTGCACAGCTTAAATAGTGTTCCCCAAGGGTTTTAGAAGAGGGCCTTCTAAAACCCTTTTTTATCGTTTTTATTTAATGCACTCTTCACATCAGCTAAAAATCAAAACCTATTGAAAAGCCACTAGAGAAGATCAAGAGCGATCGCCCCAAGCTCCCCTCATTAATCTTTCAGCTAACCTCTGCGCTAGAGTTCACTCAATACTGACCCCACCAAAGGTCTCGGCCTTCTTACCCGCCCGTGCTGGGGCTGCCTTTTCGAGCTGGCGAGCCTGCTGACGGTGGCTTTGAAAGTGGCTGAGCCAGGCTTCCGGCGCGTTCATGGTTTCGCCGCCGTGCTTGGTGAGGCGCTTGCGTACCTGGCAAAGCACCGGCGTATTGACACAGGCCCCCGACACAATTACCTGGCCCTTGGTGAGGGAGGGCAGCTCCTTTAATAGATCGCGTCCCGCCGCCTCGACGCCATACTTGAGGCTGTCCTGGTCGACCGGGTTGACAATGCGCATGAGAAACTGGCTCATGCACTGGCTCAGCACGTCAGAGTCGAGCTTGCCAGGTCGCTGGGTAATCAGCCCCACCCCCATGCCAAACTTGCGGCCCTCGCTGAGAATGGTCCGCAGCACCTGCTTGCAGCGGGCCGGTTCGTTGGCCGGGGCAAAGCGGTGGGCCTCTTCAATCAGAATGAACACCGGGTAGGGCAGGTAGTTTTCGTCATCGGCGGAAATTTTGTCCTTGGCGGTGTTGATGCGGGCCTGGTAGCTCTGGCGCAGCACGGCGGCGCAGATCACCTGTTGCTCTTCTTGGCTGATCTCGTTCATTTGCAGCACCGTCACCTGGCCAGGGGCGAACAGATCCTTCGGTGCCAAGTGCTCCATGCGGTGGAAATAGTCCGATCGCTCCAGTTTGCCCAGCTTCCACTCCAGGGCCGGAGCCGAGGAGCCGGTTTTCTCGTTGCCCTCGTCGTCGGTGGTGCGGTCTGACTCATAGCAGGCGGAGATCAAATCCTGCACATCCCAGCGGTGCTCGCCAAACTTGTGCTTGCCCAGCAGGCTAAAGGCCTTGTTGAGAATGGCCTGCTGGCGATCGCTCATATCCGGCAGCAGCGTAAGAATGTCGTAGTAATCCAGCGACGACATGCGAATGCGAATGTCGTCGGGGGTGAGCAGCTTGACCTCGGGGCTGTAGCCATCGTCGCTGGCAAAGCTGGGATGACCGCGCATGTCGGCCAGGGTACCGTACTCGCCGTGGGGGTCAAAGATCAGCACGGCGGCTCGGTTGTAGGGGCTGAGCAGTTCCTCGATCAGCACCCCAGCCGTGTAGCTTTTGCCGGAGCCAGTACCCGCCAAAATCGCCATGTGGGTGCTCACCAGCTCCTTCACATCCAGCGTCACGGGCACCCGGCCACCGGGGCGCAGCAGCAGGGAACCGATGTGGGCTGAGCCAATTTCCTCCCGCTGCTTTTTGTTGATGATCTGGCGCAGGCTGTCGTCATCGGCCAAGCGCACCTTGGCCCCAGGGTCGGGGGCAATGCGGGGGTTCATGAATCCCAGGGCCGGGTGAAAGTGGCCCACCACATCCACGGTGACCTCGTAGATTTCGGGGTTGGGGTGGGCAAAGCCGACCAGAGCCGCGATCGCCTCGGGGTCAATGTCAGGGTCGGCGAAGATGCGATCGGGCAGGTGGTCGATCAGGCGGCGGTCGGAGATTTTACCCAAAATCTGAGCGCCGGGGTGATCCGCTAAATCTACGGTGTAGTAAACAAATTCACCGATTTTGACCTGGCCATTGTCGGCGGTAATGAACAGGTACTGGTTGCCGTTTTCCCCAGGCCCCTTGACGGTGCCAATTACCGGCGAAGCCGAAGTCTGTGGTGACCGTGCCATAGGAACCCCGCTAGAAAACCCATTGCTGCCAGTGTAGCCAGGGAATGGCTCCCCAGATCAGACTTCATTAATACTAATGTCCTGCTGGCGATTAGGGTAGGGGCAGCAGTAGGGGAATATGTCCTACCAAGTCCGAGTTCAATACCTCCTTTTCAAAAACAGTCAGCTTTGTAGGGGCAAACGGCGTTTGCCCTGCCCAATCGGGGGTAACCCAATAGGATTTGGTATCAGACCTGTAAAGCTTCTCCGACCATAGCGCCGGAGATTGCGGATGTTACGGACAAGGATTAATTAAAAAATTGGCGGATTCACGGATACTGCCCTGGGCCCCAGTAGCTAGGCTAGGGGTAAGTCAGAGGTGGGGCGAAGGTAGCCCAAGCCCCGCCCCTGGCTCAGGAGGTCAGAACCACGTCGCTCGATGGTTGCCCATGGCATCGGAAAACTCGCCGGTTTTATTCCAGGCCCGACCCACCGAAGGGTTACCGAAGACCTTCCCCCATATTGCCGATGGCCGAGACACCTGGCCCCTGGTTCATGCCCTAGCCGGTAGTCTCAATACCTCCACCCCGCTGCCCGACCTAGCCGAGGTGCTGGGTACCCATTTGGGGGTGGCGGCCTGTCTATTGCTATGCCACTACCCCAGCACCAACACCCTCATCTATAGCTGCTGGCACCGAGGGGCGGCCCCTACCAGCCATCGGCTAGACACCCCCCCGGCGGGCTCTCCCCAAGACTGGCGGCGGCGAGCAGCCCTGGGGCTAATTCAGCAAACCCTAGACCAAGCGACGGGCAAGCCCTGGCCCCACTGGCAAAAAGGACTGGCCGAACTGCTCCAGGAAGACCACCATACCCCCGACTGGCTGCGATCGATCGCCGCCGCCACCGCAATCCCCGTTGATGGCTCGGGTCTACAGGGCGCCATTGTGCTGCTGGGGGAGGCGCGGATCGCCGTCGATCAAACGGTACAGGCTAATCTGGCCAGCCTGGGGGCGATCGCCTTTCACCAGGACGCTCTACAGGGGCAGGCCCAGCGCCATACCGAGCAGCTACGCTACCTCAACTACCTCAAAGAAGACTTTCTCAGCACCCTCAACCACGAGCTACGCACCCCCCTTACCAGCATGATGCTGGCCATTCGCATGCTGCGCCGCCCCGATCTTACCCCCGAGCGGGCGGCGATGTATCTAGATATTTTGGAACAGCAGTGCAGCCGCGAGATCAGCCTGGTCAACGACCTGCTGATGCTGCAAGTGCTGGAGTCACAGCCAGCCCCGGGGGGCCACCAGCCTATGGATTTGGGACAGTTGCTGAGGGAGGTGGCCGCCCAGGCTGAAGAGCAGTTCCACCAGGCTCAACTCGGCCTAGATTGGCAACTGCCCGCAAGCCCCGTGGTGCTGTCCACCGATGGAGAGCCCTTGACCCGGGTGCTGCGAGAGCTGTTGGGCAATGCCCGCAAGTACTCGGCCCCCCACACCGCCGTGACCCTGGCTTTGGCCGACAACCAGGACCAAAACGGGCGCGTGACGCTGCAGATTAGCAACCTGGGGGCGGCCATTCAGCCGGAGGAGATCCCCCACATTTTTGACAAGTTTCGCCGGGGGCGCAACGCCACCAAAGACGGCATCGCGGGCACCGGTACCGGTCTTGCCCTAGTGCGTGGTCTGATGCAGCAGCTGGGGGGAACTATTACCGTATCGAGCCAGCCCAGCGCCGATCAGCTCTGGCGAACCTGTTTTACCCTAGAGTTTGAACGCCATGACAAATCTATCCACAATTCATAGATACATCACCATGCCAGCGAATTTTGCTGGTATTCTGGGCACAGGCATGGTGGCCTGGCCAAGCGAGTTTGTGAGCGGCTGGTTTTAATCCATGAATGTAAACACCTCTAACTCCACCGATCTAGACGAAGCGCGGCTAGATTCAGCGCTGAAGAGCGCCGAAGAGGTCACTGCCTCTGAAACCGGCGTTACCATCCAAACCGAAAAGCTAGACGGCCAGCAGCGACGCATCCTGGCCTGCACCGAGCTGCCCTTCACCGCCGAGCAGGTTTGGCAGGTATTGACCGACTACGAAAATTTGGCCAACTTCATCCCCAATCTCTCCCTGAGCCAGCGACTGAGCCATCCGGAGGGCGGGATTCGGCTAGAGCAAATGGGGTCTCAGTGCTTTCTCAACATCAAGTTTTGCGCCCGAGTGGTGCTCGACATGGTCGAAGCGTTCCCCAGGGAACTGCGCTTCTCGATGGTGGAGGGCGATTTTCGCCAGTTTGAGGGCAAGTGGACCCTCGATCCAGTGCCGGATCGTCCGGGTGAGATAGTTCGCCTGGGCTATGACCTGGTCATTCGTCCTCCCCGAGCCATGCCGGTGGGGCTGATTGAGCGGCACATTCGCCACGACCTGAGCCGTAATCTACGGGCGATCGGCGATCGCACCGCCGCTATTTTTTCCTAATCCCCGCCCGTCACCCTGCATCCTTCTAGTCCAGCAGGGCTGAAGTGGTTTCACCATGCCATCCACCCGGACCCGGTGCAGATGGGAATGGGCGGATGAGACATCTCCTACGCTGCGGCCTCCAGGGTGCTGCCCACGGCCACCACCTGATCGCGTAACCACCGACAGGCGGTTGAGTTTTGGCTACTTTGGTGCCAGCGCATCCACACCGAAAAGCCCTGCACCTCTAGGGGCAGGGGCAACAGCTTGAGGGGCTGGGTTTGGGCAAATGCGCAGGCAATGCGCGTGGCCAGGGTGGCGATCAGATCGGTCTCGACCAATACGCTGGGGGCCACTAAAAAGTGAGGAATTGAGAGGGCAATGTGGCGCTTCAAATGGTGCTCAGCCAGCAGGGCATCGACCCGCCCGACCCGATCTTCTTTGACGGACACCAGCAGGTGGGGCAGGGCCAGATAGTCGTCGAGGGACAGGCTGTCGCCCAGCCGAGGGTGATCGCGGCGACCGACGCAGACATAGCTTTCGTGGAACAAGCGCTGTTCGCAGTGCCCCTGTCTCTGTTCTGGAAACACCCCGCAGGCCAGGTCGATGGAGCCATCGTCGAGGTGGGCGAGGAGGCTTTGGCGATTGCCGGAGCGAATTTGTACGCCGACCTGAGGGGCCAGGGCTTGGATCTGCTGCATCAGTCTGGGCAGCAGGGTGAACTCGCCGTAGTCAGACATGCCAATGGCAAAAATGCGATCGCTGGTGGCCGGATCAAAGCTGGCATCCTCTAACAGCGCCGCCTGGATCTGCCGCAGGGCGGGGCTAAGCTGCTGAGCCAGGGCCAGGGCTCGGGGCGTAGGGCGCAGCCCGCCAGAGGTGCGAAAAAATAGCTCATCTCCGGTGAGGCGGCGCAGGCGCGCCAGGGCATTGCTGGTGGCGGGTTGGCTGAGCCCCAGACGCTCTCCGGCGCGGGTCACGCTGCCCTCGGCCATGAGGGCGTCGAAGACCACCAGCAGGTTGAGATCTAACCCCGCCAAATTGATGTGATGAATATCACTCATATTAATTATCCATTGGACAAATCTATGATGGAGGGCTGAGGATAGAAACGCAACGGATTTCTGCCAACGGGACTTTGCGCTATGGCTAAACAAATTTTGATGATTGTGGCGAATCCGGCGGTGTCTACCACGGTGGGTGGCCCAGTAGGGTTTTGGGCGGCTGAATTAATCCACCCCTACGAGGTGTTTACCGAAGCGGGCTACGCCGTTACCATTGCCAGTCCCCAGGGCGGCAAGGTGGAGTTTGACAGCCTCAGCGACCCCAGGGATCGGTCCGGCTACTCCAAGGACGACACCCTATCGCTGAAGTACATCAACCAGCCTGAGTTTATGGCACGGTTAGACTCTACTCCGGCGATTGCCAGCCTTGACCCCGCCCAGTTTGATGCCATTGTGGTCTGTGGGGGCCAGTCGCCCATGTTTACCTTTCGGTCAGACCAGGCCCTGCGGGATCTGTTTATGACCTTCTACAATGCTCAAAAGCCCAGCGCTGCCCTCTGCCATGGCACCTGCCTGCTGCTCGAAACCCGCCTGGCCGATGGTACGCCGTTGATTCAAAACAAGGTGATCACGGGCTTTGCCAACAGCGAAGAAGACTATGCCGATCAGGTGGTGGGCCAGAGGGTAATGCCCTTTCGCATCGAAGACGAGGCCACTCAGCTGGGGGCGAAGTTTGTCACTCAGCCCGCGTTTACCCCCAACGCGGTGCGCGACGGTCACCTTGTGACTGGGCAGCAGCAAAATTCGGGGGCTGAGACGGCCCGACTGGTGCTGAGTGCTTTAAAGGAGAACTCGCTATGAAACTTGCGTTTATCGGCATTGGCCAGGTGGGCTCGGCCCTGGCGGGCAACTTAGCCACCCTAGGACACAGCGTTACCATTGCGGCCCGAGACCCCAACTCTAAGAGCGTGACTGAGGCGGTGCAACGGTTCCCAACTCTGGCTGTGGCCGATCCAGAGGGGGCGATCGCCGCTGCCGAGGTGATTTTTTTAGCCACACCCTTTGCCGCCGTGGAGGCCGCCCTGGCCAACGGCGCAGCCTTTGCAAACAAAGTGCTGGTCGATTGCACCAACCCGGTGGGGCCAAACCTCACCCACGGGCTCAACAGTGAGCGTTCGGGGGGCGAATTCGTCCAGGCTTTAGTCCCTCAGGCTAGGGTGGTCAAGGCGTTTACCATCTACGGGTTTGAAAACTTTGAAAACCCCGCCTACCCCGGCTACGGCAATCTCAAACCCGCCATGCTGATCGCCGGTAACGATGCTGCCGCCAAACAAACCGTCGCTGTTCTCTGCCAGGACCTGGGCTGGGAGCCGGTGGATACTGGCCCGATCGCCATGAGTCTGCACTTGGAGCACATGACCCTGCTCTGGATCAAAATGGCCCGCGTGCAGGGACAGGGGGCAGGATTTGTGTGGGCCAGACTACAGCGATAGGCCAATTAGCTCAGTGGCTTAATCAGATACTTGGGCGACTCGATGTAGCCCTGACGAGCATAGAACTGGTGGGCCAGGGTGCGGCGGCTGTGGCAGTGAACTTCTATGCGATCGCACTCCCTCTCCCGCGCCAGTTCGCAGGCGTGGGCCTCCAGGGCTGCCCCTACCCCTTGTCCCCGCACCTCGGGGCTAACGCAAAAATAGCTGATGCGGCAAAAGTCGCCCGGCAACCCCAGTTGGGGAATAAAATGCAGCGATATCATCCCCACAACATCGTTTTCGGCAGCGGCAACCAGGAGAACCGCATCGGGGTGATCAAGCTGGCGCTGAATGCTCTGGGTTATGCAGGGCTCAGTGACGGGATAGCCGAGGACAGCCAACAAAGCGGCGATCGCTCCACTGTCGCCCAATTCAGCAGCTCTAATCTGCATCACTCCCCCCCAAACACCCAGCCTCGCTCTAGGGTAGCTCAAGGTTAAGGCCCACCCATCTAGGCTATACCAGGGGCTCCATTCGTTCGGCGATCACCGCGTAGAAGGGGTCACCACCGGCCATGCCCAGCATTTGGAAAATAGCGGGAACGCTTGGGGTGTGGGTCACTACCTCGGGGGTGCTGAAACCGGGCACCGACTTGAAGTAACCCTTGACCAGGCTGACGCGGTTCGCCTCGCTACCGTCGCGCCAGGCGGCGATCGCCTTTTGGTAAAACATCCGGTTTGAGAAGCTGATAATGGCCAGACCACCGGGCTTGAGAATGCGGTAGATCTCGCCAAATATCACCTCTGGCTGCTGGAGGTACTGTACCGATACGGTGTTGAGCACCGCATCAAAGGATCGATCCTCGAGGGGTAGCTGAGGAGTCTCGTTCAGGTTTTGCACAAAGTAGTGATCGAGGCGGCGATTTTTAGCCAGCTCTTCGGCGTTCATACCGTGGCCCTCGACCCACTCAAAGGTCATGTCGCTGGGCAGGTGCGAAACCCAACTGCTCATCATGTCGAAGATGCGGCTGTTGGGGGTGAGGCGATCGCGGTACAGATCCGTCAACCGAGCGATGAAGCCATCGTCGACGTGGGTGACAAAGCGGGGAGCATCGTAGAAAAAGGTGTCGCTCGACTCATCGAGCTTGGTGCGTTGACCGGGCTGAAGCAGCATGGGGTTAGGGAGATAGAACTTTTCTCTCAGTGTAAACAAATCTTAAGCGCAGGAAAAGGCTGCAAGAAGCTCCGAGCCCAAAAGTGTAAATCTCTCATAAAGTCTGCTGGTTATGGGCTGGTTATGGCGTTTTGCAGCAGTAAGGGGGCAGTAAAGCCACGCAAAACGCCCCCATGACAACACTAGAGCAAGCCTTACGCTCACTTCCGCCAGATGCCCCTGAAAAGGTTGTCGAAGCAGTCTTTTCCAGGCCGTTTCTCCAAGCCTTGGGATTTGGGGATCTTGAGATGATTCCAGGATTTAAGGTAGGTAATCTGATTGCGGATCATGCAGCACGTAAGAACACCTGCGACAAAGATATCTTTCTCTATACGGGTGAGGATCCCTACCTTTACATGGAGGTTAAAGGACAGGCTGAGAATTTAGGGGATCAAAGCTGCCCTAGCTACCAGAGGGCAGCTAAACAGCTCAAAAGATACCTTCTGGATCCGGCCTCTAAGTCTGTAGAGTGGGGCATCTTGATGAACCCCCTTCATGTTCAGCTATTTCGGAAGCATGGCAAAGTTGTCCATCCAGTGACACCATGCATTCGAATTGATCAGGATATAAAGCGTGTCACTAAAAGCCTTAGACAGCTTATAGAAGCGCCTCGGAAAGCTTTAACGGTAGTAGTCTATAACAACAAAGGAGGTGTTGGAAAGACCACTACCACTCTGAATTTAGCGGCGGCACTTACTCTAAGCTGTTGCGCATTTAAATTGCATCCACAGCATTTCCTTTATTTTTGAGATTACGCCCCCAATTTATTACAAGATCACCCTCATTCAACAGGTTATTGATAAGGGCTTCTAACTCTTCAATCGACTTAAATAGACGAT
>JBGSNT010000206.1:0-18062 GCA_041739575.1 Nodosilinea sp.
CTTCGGGGTGGGCAATGAATTCGGTTTTGCCCGGTAGTTTGGCGTAAATACCGTGCCAGGTGGCGACAATATCCAGACAAGGAACCTGAGCGAAACCTCGCAGATAGCTCAGCACAAATTGATTGATGTCAGCCCGATCAAACGGGTCAAAGGTGAGGCCGTACTCGTGAGAGTCACCTAAAATCAGTTCGCCCAGGCCGTTTTGAGACATCATGACGTGGATGTGCCAGTCCACGGCAAAAGGGAGTTCGGTTTTGAACCGCTGCTTCAGGGCAGGCAGTGATGGACAGTCCGCAAAGGCGGCGTAGTGGGTGAGGGTGAGCCCACCACAGAGAGCCGGACCAATGCGATCTGGCTGGGGAGTAGTGCGCATCATCTGTAGTTTAGATTTGGTGATGTCGCTACTCTGGTAAAGGTCGGGATACAGCGTCTCAAAATCGGCCCCGGAGCAGACGAAGATATGGTCTGCCTTCCAGGTGTCGCCATTCACCGTCAGATGGGGATAGCTGATTTCGGTGACCGTTGCGCTGAACTGAAAGTCTACGTTGAAGGCAGATTGTAGGACGTTGGGCAGGGTGGCGATCGCCTCTCTTGGATCAACAATCACCTCCGTATCGCTCCACAACGCCCCCAGTAAACCGTCAGTCACAGCGGCCGGGCTTTTCTCAGCCGCTTCATCGGCGGTTAGCCGCTGCACTCTGTAGCCTGCGGGTTTGGCGATATCCACAAATTCCTCTATCACCGCCAATTCGTCGGGGTGGTAGGCCAGATGCAGTGACCCGACCGGATCACAAAAAAAGCCGCCCTGTTCGGCCATCTCTAGCCAGATTTGGCGCGATCGCATCGCCCGATGTCTCAGAGGCCCCGGCGGCTGACCAATCGGCCACACCATGCCAAAGTTGCGAATAGAGGCCCCTACAGCGCGCTCGTTGCGCTCGAATACGGTCACCCGATGTCCTCGGCGGGCGGCAGCTAGGGCATGGGCCATGCCCACAATACCGGCTCCAACCACGGCGATTTCGGTAGATTTTGTCTTGGTCATAGCTTAGTTTTCCAACCACTGCTCCAATTGGCTTTGGAAATGGGTCATAGAGTCAAACAGGCCGTCATTGACATGGTGGACCAGTTGCTCTTTTGTATGAGTGCCGTTGGTGACTCCGCAGGTATAGAGGCACCCGGCGTGGCGACCGGCGTCCAAATCAGAGGGGGTATCGCCAATGACCACAACGGTTTTGGGGTCATTGATGCCCAGACGATACATCGCCTTTTGAATCATAAAGGGAGCGGGGCGTCCTTCATTGCCGTAGATTTCCGACGGGGTGACAGAACTTTGAATGGTGGATTCCGAGGAGCCAACGTAGTAAGTCGGGTCCAAACTCTGATCCCAGCCCAGGCGATTGAGAATGATGTTGGTCACTTCTCGGTAGAAGCCTGTGGTTAGGGCAATGGCAATGGATTGCGATCGCAGCCAGTCAAACAGTTCCACACAGCCTGCCGTTGGCTCCACGGGTTGAGTGCGGTAGTGTTGCTCTAACACCTGCCGAAAGCAGTCGTAGGAAGCTTCTACATTGGCGAAGTAGTCGGTGCCATCGGCCCCAATCTGTTCGGCCCATAGCGTCTGAAAGACGACCTTCTTGGGCAGGCCCATCATGGCGTTGACTTTTGCCGCAGTGGCCACCAATTTGGTTTGCTTTGCCGCTTCAAAGAAGCAATGCAGCACCTCGTTGTCGTCGTGGACGGTGGTTCCCGCCATGTCGAATACGATCAGTTTGATGTTGGACATTGGGAGCACCTCTTACAGGAAAATAAGCTTGGGCAGATCGACGAATTTGTGGAAATAGAGCCTCTGGTGGTAGGCTATGCCCGCCCTAGGGGATGGGCCACAATCCCAAGTCACAAGTCCAAAATCCCCACTATCGACTCAACCACGCCTCAGACCTGGCCCGCATCCCCCGCGTCAGCCATGAATACAGGAGCCGCACGCCCAGGCTGGTGGCAACAATCAGGGTGGACATAGCGGCAGCAGCCGAAATATCGCCTGCGTCGTCCATATTTACGATCGCAACGGCGGCCAGGGGCAAGTTGGCGGGGTAGAGAAAGATGATGGCCGAAATTGTCACCATGGCATTCACAAAGAAATAGATGCCGATTTCAAGGATGGCGGGCAGCGACAGGGGCACGGTGACCCGCCAGAAGGTTTTATAAAAGGGCACTGCCATTGACGCTGACATCGCCTCAAACTCGGGGTCGATCTGCTTCAGCGCCGTGGTCGCTGTCAGAAAGCAGACGGTGTAGAAATGAATGATGTTGACGATTACCAGCAGCGCCATGGTGCCATACAGTCCCTTAAACGGGTTGTAGATCGCCAGGCCGGTGAAGGGAATGCGCCAGATCGGATTGTTGAAGAAAAACACATAGGAGAGGCCCAACACTAGCCCCGGCAGCGCCAGGGGAATGGTGGAGAGAAAATATTTCGCCGATCGCAGCCAGGTTAGCCCTCGCCCCTTCTCCACCAGGTACGCACCTGTGAACACGATGATGGTGCCAAAGATCGCTGTGTAGAGGGACATGCGAATGCTGTTCCCATAGGCGCGGTAGCCGCCGCCCCCAACGCTGCTGAAGTTGTAGTTCTTCAGGCTTAGCGACAGGTCGTAGGGCCACACTCGCACCAGCGAAGCAAGAATAATGGTGGCGAAGACCGCGATCGCAAACCCCACCACCAGGGCACAAAACGCAAACATGGCCCGGTCTAGGGTTGGGTTGGGTTTTGGCTGGAGGGGCACCGACTTGGCACTGACCAGAGCCGTCTGCCGCCGCTGCACAATGCGATCGATCACAAACGCCAGTACCGACGGGAGCAGCAAAAACACGCTGATGGTAGCCCCCATCGCAAAGTTCTGCTGGCCGATCACCTGCTTGTAAATGTCCGTCGCTAGCACGTTGAAGTTGCCGCCCACCACCTTGGGCACGCCGAAGTCGGTAAAGGCCAGAATGAAACACACAAAGATAGCGCTAATTAGCCCGTACTTGACGCTGGGTAGGGTCACGGTGAAGAACGTCTTCACCGTCGAGGCGCCTAGCACCTCTGCCGCCTCATAGAGCCGCGCATCGGTCAAATTCAGCGCCGTCATCAAGATAATCACGGCTTGGGGAAAGCAGTAGAGAAACTCTCCAATCACAATGCCGTTAAAGCCGTAGAGGTTGATATTCCACCCCGGCAGGCTACCAAACAGCCCAGTAGTCACCAACCCCTGATTGCCAAACAGAAAGATCAGCCCGATCGCCACCGCCAGTGGCGGAATGTACAGCGATAGCAGCCCCAGCGTGCGAAACACCTGCTTCCCCGGCATGGCCGTGCGGGTTAGGGCGTAGGCGTAGATAAACCCTAGGCCGCAGGCCAGCAGTGTTGTGGTCAGCGCCACCGTCAAGCTATTGATAAACGACTGCACCAAGGAGGGAGTCGTGAGATATTGCCAGTAGTTCGCCAGCCCGACCCAGGCCCCACTGTTGTCGCGAAAGCTGCGGCCAACCATGGGAATCAGCGGCAGCACGACGCCCACCAGCAGCCACAGAGCCCCCAGGGTGAGGAAGACGCGCATGATCCAGGCTTCGGCGTCGATCGCTTTGGTGCGATCAATACGAAGCGGGCGAGGAGAGGTGGTTGGGGTCATGAGGTGAAGATGTTAGGGAGATGGTGAGGTTGGGGAGATAGAGTTGTGAGTTTGGGATAAATGTTTTTTGGCGAGAACTCAAAACTAAGCATTCAAAATTATTGAGCACTCTATTCCTTCGGAAACACCCGAATCATCTCTGGGGGCAGCTGGATTGACAGCGCCTCTAGAGCCTCGACACCCATGGTCCGGGCGCGGTTGGCGGAGATCTCTAGGGTGATGGGCTGGCGGGCGTTGCCTGAAAGGGTAAGGTCAAGGCGGTAGCCCGCACCGAGAAATTCGCGGCTGACCACGTCGGCTTCGACCCTGTTGGAAGCATCGGTGGCGATGTCCGCCACGCGCATGTCTTCGGGGCGAATGGCGATCGCCACCGCCTGTCCCACGGGCACCTCATTGCTGGGGGCATGCAGCAGAATGTTGCCGCAGCGCACGGTGTCGGCAGCTTCCACCACACCATCTAAAAAGTTCATCACGCCGATGAAATTGGCGACAAATGGGCTACTGGGGTGTTGGTAGATGCTATTGGGGGTGCCCACCTGAGCGATGTAGCCCTTGTCCATCACCACAATGCGATCGGCCATGGCCAACGCTTCGGCCTGATCGTGGGTGACCATCACAGTGGTGATGCCAAGGCGGCGCTGGAGCTCCGCGATCTCGGCTCGCAGTCTTACCCGCACCTGAGCATCCAGAGCCGAGAGGGGTTCATCTAGCAGCAGCAACCCTGGAGAGAGAGCCAGGGCGCGGGCCAAGGCAACCCGCTGCTGCTGCCCCCCGGAGAGCTGGGAGGGATACTTATGGCCCATACCCTCCAGCCCTACTAGATCCAGCAGTTCCTTCACTCGCGTCGTAATTTGGTTCTTGGGCAGCTTTTGGTTCTCTAGCCCGTAGGCAACGTTCTGGGTGGCGGTCAGGTTGGGGAACAGGGCGTAGGACTGAAACACAATGCCAAAGTCGCGCATTGACGGTGGCAGCTTCGACACGTCTTTGCCGCCCTGGATCACCCGGCCCTGAGTCTGCTGCTCTAGCCCAGAGATGATCCTCAGCAGGGTGGTTTTGCCGCAGCCGCTGGGGCCGAGCAGGCAGACAAACTCGCCGGGGTACACGTCTAGGTAAATATCCTTCAGTGCTACGAAGCTGCCAAAGATTTTGTGAACATTCTCAATGCGCAGGTAGGGTTCGGTGAGGGTGCGCCTTGAAGGGCCATCGCCCTCTACCGCCTCCCTAGCAGGCGCGATCGGGGGCACCAGGGGCGTAGTCTCCCCCAGATTAGGTACGGCGGACGGCTCTGAAAAGGTCATGGGGGGAGACAGGGTAAACAACAGTACGGTTTACGGAAAGGCTGACCTAGAAATAGCTCCTAGAGTTCTTGAGTGAGTAGCAGAAACAATAGTGCATCCCCCAAAAGAACCCTAGGATCTGAGTTTCAAGCCACAAGTCTTTAACTCTTGGGCTCAGATTTGGCGTCGTAGCGCTTGGTCCACTCAGCGAGAATGCGCTCCCGATTCGCCGCCGCCCAGCGCAGGTCATTGTCGGCTAGTTGGGCTATGGGGTCAGTGGGGAAGCCAGCGGGCGCAGGTACATCGGTTTTCACTGCTGTGATGGCAAAACTCTCGGCGTACTTTTCTGACACCACCGGCGAGATCGCCCAGTCGAGAAATGTCTTGGCGGCATCTTTAATTTCAGCCTTTTTGATCAGGGCATTCGCCTCCACATCCCAGCCTGACCCTTCGATTGGGAAGACTGGCTCGATCGGTTCGCCGTCGTTCTTTTGGCTGACGGCCCGGTAGCCAAAGGATATGCCGATGGGGAATTCGCCCGCGCCTGCCGCTTTGCAGGGGCGAGAGCCGGAGTGCATATACTGGGCAATGTTTTCGTGGAGCTTATCCAGGTAGGCCCAGCCCGCTTCTTCGCTGGCAGAGTTCTGCAAAATCGTGGAAACAGACAAAAATCCAGTTCCAGAAGACGCCGGGTTAGACATGACAATATGACCCTTATAAACCGGGTTAGTCAGATCAGCCCAGCCCTTGGGAATGGGCAGTCCTAGCTTCTCAGACTCGACGGTGTTCACACAAAAGGCAGACATCCACACGTCAATGCCCACCCACTGGGGCGGGTTGGCATCGTCGCGGAACTTGGGGTTGACGGCATCTAACCCGGCGGGAGCGTAGGGCTCTAGCAGCCCCTTCTCTTCAGCCACTAACAAGCTAGATGCAGCGGTTCCCCATACCACATCAGCTTGAGGATTGTCGGCCTCGGCTAATAATTTAGCGGTAATAATGCCGGTCGAATCGCGAACAATGTTCACGTCAATATCCGGGTTCTGAGCTTTGAATGACTCTAAATAACCGCCAATTTGATCATCTTCCAAGGCGGTGTATACCGTAATGGATGAATCACTAGAGGAGGTAGGACTAGCCGCCCCGCTATCAGCCTGCGGTAAGTCTTCCTGAGATACAGCACAAGCCGCCACAAGCAAAACAACTGCAAAAGAGGCCGCAGCCATTGAGAAGAAACGCTGTCGGCGTCGTGCGGAAAACGCTTGAGTAACGATACGCACTAAGTCGCTAACCATAGCCTTAACCTTAGCCATAAAACTCCAAGGCTGATAATACGGGCAATTAGCGCTTCCTTGGGTAAAGTGAAGATTATGAAAAGATTTTGAAACAGTTATCTCCGAGAAAGGAATTGATGTAAATCAAGGATTCTCTTGAATCAAAAATTTTAGTTAAGTTTTTGATCGGTGGTGACCTGATAAAATTAAAAAACAAATCCAATTATCAAAAATTACTATGGCATAGTAGTGCAGGGCTCACCCAAAAAGTTCACGAATATGCTCGGCCAATGCTAGTTTGACGTTTGCATTAACGACTTATGAAAATATCGCTGCACTGCTTACCCGTCGAGTTTAGATATGCCATTTCCCGCCGAAAGTGACCTCAATACCTCCCCCCGGCGCCATCAATGGCATGAATCTCATCGGGATGAGGAGCTGAGATCGCTCCTCCACCGTGACACCCAGGTTTTTCTACATCAATCCGCTTCGACCCCCTGCCTGTCGGCGATTAAGTCAGCTTCCGGCATCTGGCTAGAAGACTACCAGGGACGTCGGTTTATGGACTTCCACGGCAACAGTGCCCACAACCTGGGCTATAGTCATCCCAAATTGATCGAAGCCATTCAGGCTCAGCTGCAAACACTTTCCTTCGTGCCCCGCCGCTATACCTGCGCCCCAGCAGTAGAACTAACAGAAATGCTGACGGCTTTAGCCCCTGGCGATCTGGGCAAAGTTCTTTTGGCCACAAGCGGGTCCGATGCGATCGAAATTGCACTGGCCTACGCTCGCGCCGCCACCGGACGGTTTAAAACCCTTTCATTTTGGGACGCTTATCATGGTGCCGGGTTTGGTGCCCGGAGCATTGGCGGTGAAGCCATGTTTCGCAGTGGTCCTATCGGGCCATTGCTTCCTGGCAGCGAGCATGTCCCCCCCTTCGGCGACTATCGCAACGCCTGGGGTGTTACCCAAAACAGCGCCGACTTTTGCCTCAACCAAATTCGTTACGTGCTAGAAAAAGAAGGCGACATCTGTGCTCTGATTGCTGAACCCATGCGAGCTACGAACCCAGTGCCAGCTCCCCCTGGCTTCTGGCAGCAGGTTAAAGCGGCCTGTCACCACTACGGGGCGCTGCTAATTTTTGACGAAATTCCCACTGGCTTAGGGCGCACCGGCAAGTTGTTTGCCTGCGAGCATGAACAGGTCGTGCCCGACATCCTGGTGTTGGGCAAAGCTCTGGGCGGCGGCGTGCTGCCAATTGCCGCTACCCTCTGCCACCCCGATTTGGATGTTTGCGGTGACTATGCCTATGGCCATTACACCCATGAAAAGAATCCCGTTACCACCCGCGCTGCCCTGACAACGCTGCAAATTCTTCAGGAAGAGGGGCTAGTTGACAATGCCAGCGCGATAGGTGAACTGGCTTTGCAAAGACTACAGGATATGATGACTCGTCATCCCCTGATTGGCGATGTACGTGGTCGTGGCTGTCTGATTGGGGTTGAACTTATCAGCGATCAACACACTAAAGAACCCTTTAACGATGCAGCTGAAGCCCTAATGTATAAAGCCCTAGAGAGAGGGCTGAGCTTTAAAGTATCGATGGGAAACATCTTGATCCTCTCACCGCCGTTAACGATTACTTCTGCCGAAATGACCAAGGCCCTAGATATTCTAGATGTCTGCTTGGTAGACCTAGTGGGTCATTTGCCTTGAATACAGCCATTAATTTTTAGGCCACTGACTTCTGAGTCACGGCTCCAGAACAGCCTAAACGATGGGCTTGTCGTTTTGCTCGTGCTCGTTGCCGTCGTACAGCAAAAATAAATTCGGAACGATTTTGCGCCATTTTAGCGTTCAGTCGGATTGTTAATAATAAAGAACCTCGCTTGGTACAAGGGTTTCAGGAGCCTGAAATTTTGAATTTATAATTGCTGGCCGTCGTGCGGCTCGTTTACCGCCCCATCCAAACGGCGTTGGGTATTGATTCCAGACCTCAGCAACGGCCTCAAATCGGTCCATAATCTGTTGAGGGTTTCGGGAAACGCCAGTCGTTTGAGAATGCGCTGCATGGACTCGGCCATGTTTAACCAGCTACCCCCGATAGCGGGGTGTAGAAGGGCAAAAGGCCATGTTCACACAGCCACTGCATCAACTCAGGTGTTTTATGTCCTGTTAAGTTGTCCCACACTAACAAGAGGCGCAACGGGGGTGAGACTGAGGTGGTAACGTCTGGTAAGGTGTCGAGAATGGCGGTCAGTTTGACTTTTAACCAAGGGTGCCTGGTGGTGCAGAAAGCCCTTGAAACCCTTGTAAATAAAGGATTTTCAGCGAGACAGCGGATTTGGGATTTCTCGATGAACGGAACGAAGGCAATAGATTTCAGCCGCTATTTTTGACCGTCTGGGCCGTCCACTATGAGACTCGAAAAAGTTTTCTGCACCACTAAGCTACCCCTCGCATCAATGGCTATGACCAGACCAAGTGACCCATTCTTAGTAAATGGGTTTTCTGTGCATGATAGAAGCACAAATCTGAATTTATCTAGATGTTAATCTAGCCCAAAATTATTTAACCAATAAAGCCCTCAAGCTTAATTTAGGGCCAAAGGTTTTATGACATTATCACTAGTGTCAATTAGATAAAAAATAGCTGCTGAGCAAAGGACTTGGCGGCGATTTTTTGCGTCCGTTTGAGGTCTTGATCCGATAATTAGGAGAACCTTGTACTCATGGCTTTTGATACAACACAGCCCGCCCAGGTAACCGGGCTGAATGGTTATACGGTTGATCCTCTGATCACCATTGGCGATCAAATCAATGGCTACATTCCCCCGGGCATTCCGGATGGTATGGGTGCGATCGCCCTCGACGAAAATACCGTACGACTGTTTGTCAACCATGAATTGACCAATACCGCTGGCTACACCTACAGCCTAGACAACGGGGCCGAGCTTGTCGGAGCTCGGGTGAGCTACTTCGACATCGATAAAACCACCCGCACGGTGGTAGACGCTGGGCTGGCCTACGACACCATTTTTAACCGCGCTGGCGAGATCGTAGACGAGGCAACTGACCTGGAGTTTGAAGGTCTCAATCGGTTTTGCTCAGCTCAGCTGATCGAAGCCAACCAGTTTGGCTCAGGCAACGGCTTTGCCGACGCTATCTTCTTCACTGGCGAAGAAACCAGTGGCGGTACCGAATTCGCCCTCGACGTGGCTACTGGTCAGCTCTGGGCCGTGCCCTGGCTCGGTCGTGCCGCCTGGGAAAGCGTCACCGAGCTGGATACCGGCTCCACCGATAGCGTCGCTTTACTGGTCGGCGACGATCGCCAGGGTGCGCCCCTGCTGCTCTATGTGGGCGAAAAAAACGCCGTCGGCGACGGCAGCTTTTTGGATCGCAATGGTCTGGCCCAGGGCAAGCTCTACGTATGGACCGCTGACAGCGGCGAAACCACACCAGAAGAGTTCAACGGCACCTTTGAGGGCCGCAGCGGTAAGTTTGTCGAAATCGACTACTACCGTCCAGACCTGGCCAGTGCCGATGGCTCCACCGGCTACGATGCCCAGGGCTTTGCTACCCAGGCCCAGCAAGATACGCTGGCCTTTGAGGTCGCGGGCGGCTTCATGTTCTCCCGTCCTGAAGATGTGGCCACTAACCCCGCCGATGGTACCCAGGCGGTGCTGGCCTCGACTGGGCGCGACAGCCTCTTCCCGGCCGATAGCTGGGGCACCACCTACAAAATTGATGTGGACTTCAATGACCTGGCGACGGGTGACATTACTGCCCAGGTCGATGTGCTCTATGATGGCGACGATGCTGGAGGGGGGCAGTTTGCTGGCCCTGATTTTGGTCTCCGCAGCCCCGACAACCTCGACTGGGCCGACAACGGTCAAATCTACATTCAAGAAGACCGCAGCTTTGACGACTTCGGCCTTACTTCTGGGGCAGAAGCCTCGATCTGGAAGCTAGATCCTGGCTCAGGTGCCCTCACCCGGGTCGCGCAAATGGACCGCACAGGCGTACCTGCTGGTCAAACCGACCCCGAGCCCAACGATATCGGCAACTGGGAATCGTCTGGCATCATCGATGTCTCCACTCTGTTTGGTGAAGACCCAGGCGAATTGTTTCTGTTCAACACCCAGGCCCACAGTCTAGAAGACGGGATTATTGAAACCGAGGGGCTAGTGCAGGGTGGCCAGATCGCCTTTCTTTCTGGCCCCGCCGATCTCACCCACCAGGGTCCTCTGGTTATTGGTCATCGGGGAGCCAGCGGCAGCCGCCCAGAGCACACCCTGGCTTCCTACGAATTGGCGATCGAGCTAGGCGCTGACTTCATCGAGCCCGACCTGGTGGTGACTAAAGACGGCGTTCTGGTCGCGCGTCACGAAAACGAAATCTCAGGCACCAGCGATGTGGCCGATCGCCCCGAATTTGCCGATCGCCAGACCACTAAAGTCATCGACGGCACCGAGTTTACGGGCTGGTTTGTCGAAGACTTTACCCTGGCCGAGCTTAAGACCCTGCGGGCTAAGGAACGCATTCCGAGTGTGCGGCCTGATAACACTGCCTTTGACGGCCAGTTTGAAATTCCCACCCTGTTGGAAGTAATCGACCTGGTGAAAACCGTCGAGGCCGAAACCGGCAAGCAAATCGGCATCTACCCCGAAACCAAGCACCCCACCTTTCTGGCCAAGGAGGGTACGTTCCTGGATGGCACCCCGATCAACCTGGATACCAGCCAGCTGCTGGTCGATACCCTGATTGCGGAAGGCTTTACCGACCCCAACCGGATATTCATCCAGTCCTTTGAGGTACAAAACCTGATCGAAATTCAGGATCGGCTGAATGCCGAAGGGTTTGGCGACATTCCCCTGGTGCAGCTCTATGGCGATACCACCGCCACCGCTGACCCCGCCGATGCCTTTTCCTATCCCTACGACATTCGCTATAACGTCGAGCAGGGCGAGAATCTGGCCGCTATCTACGGCCAAGCCTTTTTGGATGCTGCCGAAAATCCGCTGTCGGCCGAGACCGTGTATGGCGATCTAGACAATGCCGTGATTTTGCAGGTGATCAGCGATCGCTATGCCGAAGGCGCTGGCCCCTGGAAAAACAACCTGCTGCTGCGGGAGGCGTTAGACACCCCTGTGGACGGCAATGGCGATGGTATCGCTCAAATCACCTCGCAGCTCACCGGGGAGGTGACTTCCTTCATCGACGATGCCCATGCCGCTGGGTTGCAGGTACACCCCTACACCCACCGCAATGAGGAGAACTTCCTCACTCTTAACGCCGACGGTACGCCCCAGACCCCTGAGTCAGAGCTTGTGCAGCTGATCTCGATCGGCGTCGATGGCTTCTTTACTGACTTTCCGGGAACCGGGGATGCGGTGCGCGATCGCTACGGCATTGCAGGCACTGAGTTTGATACCGTTGAACCCCCTCAGGTATTGGGGCTCAGCGGTTACACCGTAGACCCCTTCTTTACCGTTGGCGAAACCTACGGCGGCTACACCCCGCCGGGCATTCCCGATGGTATCGGTGCCTTTGCCCTCGACGGCGACACCATACGTATCTTGGTCAACCACGAGTTGAACTCAGAAGATGGTTATGCCTACACCCTGGCCAACGGGGCTGCAATTACTGGCGCTCGGGTGAGCTTCTTCGACATCAACAAAGGTAGCCTGGCGGTCGAAGATGCGGGCTTAGCCTACGACACCATCCTCAACCGCCAGGGCGAAGTGGTGGACGAGGCCTCTGATCTGGAATACAACGGCATCGATCGCCTCTGTTCTGCGGCCTACATCCCCCCTAACCAGTTTGGCGACGGTAGGGGTCTGGTCGATGGTCTCTTTTTCACCGGGGAAGAAACCAGCGGCGGCACCGAGTTTGTGCTCGACCCCACGACCAACACCCTCCATGCGGTGCCCTGGATGGGTCGCGCCGCCTGGGAGAGCGTCACCGAACTCGACACCGGCACTGCCGATAAAGTGGCGCTGCTCATTGGCGACGATCGCCAGGGTGCGCCCCTGCTGATGTACGTAGGCACCAAAGACACCAGCCCCAATGCTGGCCTACTGGAGCGCAACGGTCTGGCCAATGGCAAGCTCTACGCCTGGGCCGCCAATAGTGGCGAAACCACCCCCGAAGAGTTCAACGGCACCTTTGCCGAGCGCGATGGCGGGTGGGTTGAGATTGATTTCTACGACCTGGCCCAAGCCGGCACGGCTGTGGTAGACGAAGAAGGCAACATCGATCAGTCTTCCCTGGGCTACGACGCCGATGGTTTTGCTACCCAGGCGCAGCAAGATACCCTCGCCGCCGAGGCCGGTGCCTTCCAGTTCTCCCGGCCTGAAGATGTGGCCACCAATCCTGAAGATGGCACCGTTGCGGTGCTGGCTTCTACTGGTCGTGACAGCCTCTTTCCTGCCGACAGCTGGGGTACCACTTACATCATTGACACCGATTTTGATGCGGCTGGGGAACCGATCGCGGCTAACGTCAAGGCCATCTATGACGGCGACGATGCTGGTGCTGGTCAGTTTGCCGGGCCTGACTTTGGAGTGCGCAGCCCCGACAATCTCGACTGGGCTGACGATGGCTTCATCTATATCCAGGAAGATCGCAGCATCAGTGACTTTGGTCTCAGCTCGGGCGAAGAAACCTCGATTTGGAAACTTGACCCAGAATCGGGTGAACTCACCCGCGTGGCCCAGGTCGATCGCACCGCTATCCCCTTCGGCCAGGTCGATGGAGAGCCCGATGACCTGGGCAACTGGGAATCGTCCGGCATTCTGGATGTGTCTACGCTGTTTGGCCAAGCACCTGGCAGCCTACTGGTCTTTGGGATACAGGCTCACAGCATAGAAGGCGGGCTAATCGATGCCCAAAATCTGGTGCAGGGCGGTCAGCTGGCCTTTTTGACCAACGACTCGCTATTTGAACCCGATACAGGAGCGCTCAGCGACCTGATCGATCTGACCGGTATCGACGGCGATGTCGTTGTAGATATCACCGTGACCCGCGAAGCGACCTTTGACAATGTGCTGCGGTTCTACGAAACCGATGCCCAGGGGCGCGTGGATGGCCTCATGGCTGGAGATTCTGGCTACGAGGCTGCTGTGGCCGCCAACCTGCTCGATGCCGAGCTGTTTACCGATAACCTGGTGACTACTGATGTCAACCTCACCCTGCCTGGTGGCACTTACTACGCCCCTGTGCTGCTGGTGGACGGCAACATCAACAACCTGGCCACAATCGGTGAATCTCGCATTCAGCGCGAAGGCAATGTCTGGCGCTTCGAAGACCTGTTTGACAACGACTTCAACGACCTGGTCATCACAATTAACTCGGCTGAGCCGGTTGCGGCCTAGTTCTGGCTGGCTGTGACAGACTAGAGCTCAATTTCAAGCCTCCGATTACAGTTGAAATCGGAGGCTTTTTCCCAGACCCTGGACATTAGTTACTCCCGGTTCGCTCATTTTGAAACGAGTTTCTGAAATTGCTACGGCAGAATGCGGAGTCTAGTCTTCAAGAAAATCGTTGACTTTAAGTGCTTGTTGTGTACTAATGGCCATTCCTCGCAACTTGTCCTTTAGATTCATTTCAAGACGCTACAGGTAGCGTTTGGCAATTTCAGAAGGTACTAAAAAAATGGGCGAACCATGAGTCAATAGCTATGGCCAGACCAAATGACCCACTAGGGGCTGTGGCCGTTGATTCTTTGATCATCAGCAGTTAATTGATGGCAGTCCCTAGAACACGAAGTTTTCAGCGTTGTTCAGTGCCGCTGCATCTACCCCCTGGAATGTGATGAAGTTGGTGAACTGGGTGCGCCCGCCGCCCATACGGTCTAGCTCCAGGGAGAGCTGGGTGCGACCGCTGTTGCCCAGGTTGCGAATCCGGATCGTGCCGTCGGCCAGGGGGTTGGTGCCCCTGTAGCCCACGCTGGCCAGCAGGTCGGTGAACACCAGCTGGTCGGCCCCCACCTCAAAGAAAGCATGGCAGAGGTTTATAGCTGTGCACCTCTGCCGCAGATGTTCATAAGAATAGGGTTCCGTTGAGTTGCGAACCCCTAAAGTAGCCGGTGACCTGGCGGAAACCCTAGCTTAAACCAGGAAGTTAGCTGCGCTAAGTTGATCGGGGGTAACCCCTTCAAGCACCACCAGAGGGCGATTGAGCAGATTACGGCGATCGCCATTGGGGTCTACCGTCACCGTGGTGTTATTCCCCAAGCCAAAGTTGAGCAGGTTTACATAGTCCTCAAAGGGGGTAGCGCTAGCGTAGTTACGATTAGAGAAAATCGCACTTAGGTCAATCAAGTCTTCAGCCGGGTTAAAGTCGCGAATGACATCCAACCCTTCATCGACGGACTCAAAGACAAAGGTATCGCGGCCCGCACCACCAGTGAGGATGTCAACCCCTGGGCCACCGAGGATGATATCGTTACCGGCCCCCCCAAGGATAGTGTCTAACCCTCTGCGTCCCTCGATGCGATCATTACCATCGCTACCCACCAGCACATCACGCCTAGAGGTTCCCGTGATCAGGCTAGGGGCCTCAATCGTAAAGCGGGCTAGCAGTGGATCGTGATCGCTGGCGCTCTGGGCGGTTTCGGCGAACTCAGCATTGACATGCACGGCATCGAAGTCGGCCCCTGCCGCCAGGCTCTCGCTGACCAGGATGTGGTCCAGCGACTGGGAATTGCCCTGGAAGATGAACGAATAGCGCTCATTCTCAGGCAGGGTGTTGGTCAGGTTGGTCAGCCCGGCGCTTTCTAGCCCGGTGACTGGTGAAACAAACTCAAACTCGTTGAGGTCGCCCAGAACCACCACATTGGCGGCGGGGTCGCTGCTCAGCAGGCCGCTGACGTAGTCCTGCACCGCCTCGGACTGAGCCTGGCGCTCGTCGAGGGAACCGTTGACGCTGGGGTCTTCTTGCCGGGCCTCGAAGGGCTGCTCGGTGCCCAGAATGGGAGCACTGCCGCCCTTCGACGAGAAGTGGTTATTGATCAGGGTGACGGTTTCGCCGTTGAACTCGAAGCTGGCCACCAGGGGCAGCCGCGCTCCCGCAAATGCCTCGCCACTGCCCTGCCCGCCAATGGTTGCCACCGAACCCTCCACCAGATTGACCCGGTTGGGGTCATAGAGGTAGGCGGTACGAATGTTGGCTCCCGGCTGGCCACCGCTGGCGTTATTGAGAATGAACGGGTTGTCAATGAAGGCGTAGGTGGGACCACCGGCATCGGCGATCGCATCCACCAGAGTTTGCAGGGTTACGTCCGCCGCCGTCACCCCATCGTTGGCAGAGCCGGTATTGTCCTGAATTTCCTGCAGGGCAATCACGTCGGGGGTGTTGAGGTTGTTGATGATCTGCTGGGCGATCGCCGCAAACCGACCATCGGCAATGTCGGTGTCGCCATCGCCGTCGTTGGGGTCAAGGTTGAGCACGTTGTAGCTGGTTACCGTGAGCTGGTCGCTGCCTCTCGTCAACGTGCTGACCTCGGGCTGCAGGCCCGCCGACTGAATGCCGCTGGTGAAGTCTTCGGTGGCGACAATCTGGAAATTGCCAAAGTCGTAGTTCACGACACCCGTGACATTCCCCAGGTTGTCGCCCACGTTGACCGCAGGAAAGGCAAAGTCAAACACGCCGCTGTCGAACTGAATCTGCACCCGCTCGGGGTTAAAGTCGTCGGGGCTGATGTTTAGGGTGCCGCGATCGCTCAGGCCCGTAGCCCCCGCGCCGTTGTCGACCACCCCAAAGATCTCGCCAAAGCCGTTGGTGCCGTTGACCACCCGGAAGTCCTGGGCTGTCACCCGCATAGCTTCCAGCGACTCAAAGAAGTCGATGCCGTCGGTAACCGGGTCAAAGCTGGCAAAGGCATCGTCGTCGATGTTCTCGGTGGGGGGCACCCGACCGCCTACGCCCAAAACTACCGCCTCGGGCAGGGCATTGCCGCTGCTCAGGGTGGTGATGCTCAGGCTGCCGCTAATTTGGGTGGTGGAAAGGTTGCGGGTAGACACGCCGCCGGGGGTGAACTCCGACACGGTACCTGTCACCTCTAGCCCATCGCCCACGGCTACGGTAGGAGCACTGCCGGTGAAGACAAAAATGGCGTCGGAGGTGGCGATGCTGCCGTCGCCCGTGGCGTCTTGCAGATAGAAGCCGTTGCTGTCTACAGCGGTGACAATGCCCCTGGTCGATACCGACTGGCCCACCAAAGATGATGTGTGCGCGGTCCCCTGAATGTCGTAGATGGCCGTCAGCGCTACGGGCGGCGGCGTTGCTTCGACCAGGGCGTTGGTAGCACCGGGGGTATTGAGCGCTTCACCCTCTACCGGCGTGCCCGCAAAGCCAGGGATGCCCGCCAGGTCAAAGTCGTTGCGCACCCAGTCGGCGGCGGTGTCGGTATCGGTACCGTTGGGAATGCGCGATGCCCCGCCTGGGGTAAAGGTATCGCCGTCGAAACCGGGGGCCAGTACCGTCGTGCTGTAGGTCAGGTCGCCGCTGCCGCCGTCGCTAACCGCCACGCTGTCGACCAGGTTCGTCCAGGGCCTGACATCCAGCACGCCGTCGTCGTTAGTGTCCAGGTCGTCATTGACGCTGCCGGTAAACCCTTCCACCAGCAGCAGGGTTTGAGTGCCGTTCTGGTAGACATTGTTCAAAGAGCCTGTAGCCCAAAAGCCTCTGGCATCGGTGCTTCCAAGGGTTTGGGCACTGGTGACGCGGCCAAAAAAGCTGCCGTTGTCTCCCTCAAGTTGCAGCAGAGTATAGGCCGAGTAATCGGTATTGGCGCTGCCCACAATCTCGGCGTACTCACTGGCGTCGGTACCGATGTGGTTGAAGACAAACTCGTTGATCAGCGGCAGCGCTGGTTCGCCGCCATTGCCAAAGCTCTGGTTGGTGTTGACTGCGCCGCTGGTATTGGCCGCAGGGGCAGCCCAGGTAAAGTCTTCGTAGTGGGTGCCGCTGCCTGTGAGCTGTAGCGATGCGCCAACGGGTGTGCTGCCGGTCTCGCTGACGCCAATATCGGTGCTGATCAGCCCCACTGCCGGTCCGTCAACAGCGGTAAATGAGCCTTCATAGCTCAAAAATTGCACTACCTGGCCCAGGTTATTAACCAGGGCAAAGCCATCGGGAGCACCATTTTGCAGACCGTTGCTGGGGTAGCTGATGACTACGGTGCCAAAGCCATTGCCCTGGTCGGGGATGGTGCCGCTGAGGGATTCGTTAGCGGTGGGGGTGGTGTAGATCAGCCCGTTAGCGCCGTTATAGCGCACGATGCGCCAGTCGGTGAGAGCGAACCCGGCGTGGCCAGCCAGCTCAATAAATTCGCCGAAGTCGGTGCCGTCGTTGTCGTAATGAAATTCGTTGATAAAAACCGAGGTTGCCATTGGAACGGTACCAATTGAGTAAGGGGTTACGTATGGCCGCGTCAAACCAGGCCCCACACAGCGTGAGGTTGAGCCGCGCAGCAGCGCTGTCATAGGGAGAATAGGGTAGGCAGATATCCTGAAGTCAGTTCAGATTAGCCTGATGGGTTGAGTGAATGGCAAGAAATGGCTTTAGTCGAGCTTTTGTTGGGTTGATTCTGGGTTTTGGACTGCATTTCACAGCTGGCTAGCTGTCGCGTTCGTTGACGCCCTGAAATGTCAGTGTTTTCACACAAGACAGTAGCAGAGCACTGCCGCTGGGTCAGTAAGCTGTTGCGCATTTAAATTGCATCCACAGCATTTCCTTTATTTTTGAGATTACGCCCCCAATTTATTACAAGATCACCCTCATTCAACAGGTTATTGATAAGGGCTTCTAACTCTTCAATCGACTTAAATAGACGAT
>JBGSNT010000254.1:0-8946 GCA_041739575.1 Nodosilinea sp.
GCGGTGCGGTTCGCCAACGCGCTCACCAGCGGCGACTTCACCCTGGCCCACAGCCTCCTATCGCCAGAGCTCGGTGCAGAGATCACCCCCGATCGCCTGTGCGAAGACTACCAGAGCATGATTGAGTACGGCGACGGGCCACCCACTGAGGTAGAGCTAATTACCACCCTGGAAACCTGGCAGTGGCCTGAGCCCCACCCCAGGGATCTCGGCTGGGCCTACGTGGCGATCGCAGGGACTGGCTATTCAGAAGCCGTCACCGTCATTGTCGAATCTGTAGAGAACCAGCCCGCCATTCGCCATATCGAATGGGGCCGTCCCTAGCCCAAAAGAGGTATTCACCTGGCCCAAACTGTGGGTTAATGGCAAAGGTTAACGGCGTCTTGCACCGAGAGAGCAATCTATGACTGAAGCAACCAATCCTAAAGTATTTTTTGACATCACCATCGGCGGCACCCCCGCGGGCCGCATTGTCATGGAGCTGCGGGCCGATGTTGCCCCGAAAACCGCCGAAAACTTTCGCGCCCTGTGTACTGGCGAAAAAGGCATGGGCACCGCTGGCAAGCCCCTGCATTTCAAGGGGTCTAGCTTTCACCGCGTCATCCCTGAGTTCATGTGCCAGGGGGGTGACTTTACCCGCGGCAACGGTACCGGCGGCGAGTCGATCTACGGCGCTAAGTTTGCCGACGAAAACTTTACCCTCAAACACACCACCCCCGGCCTGCTGAGCATGGCCAACGCCGGCCCCAACACCAACGGGTCGCAGTTCTTTCTCACCACCGTGGCCACCCCCTGGCTCGACGGCAAGCACGTCGTCTTTGGCAGCGTGGTCGAAGGCATGGATGTGGTGACCACCATGGAGCAGGTGGGCAGCCGCAGCGGCCAAACCTCTGAACCGGTGGTCATCGCCGACTGCGGCGAACTGTAGACCGCCCTGGGGCAAGGGTGGGGTTTGACCGGGGTCGCCCTGACAAACCCCACCCGCCCTGTCGAGACGATCCCAGTGTCACTCTTGCCAACCCTCGGGCCACGATGGCTGAGTCGACCGAGCGTCGCCGATCGCGGCCCAACCCAGCTCAATACTCAATATTCGATCCATCTCTACACCGCAGTTGGCGAAGAGCCGCCTCGGCGTGGAGCTGCACCCCTAGATCGGCATCCCTCAGCAGAGCGCGCAGTTCAGACTCCACGGCGGGGGTACCGATTTGCCCCAGGGCCAGCACCAGATGGCAGCGGAGCAGACCGCCAGCGGAGACCGCTGGCAGGGCATGGAGCCAGCCCACCAGGGCGACGGTAGCCTGGGGCCGCAGGGGTGGGGACAGGGTAGCCAATCCCTTGACCAGAGCCAGGCGAACCGGTTCTCCAACCCCATCCCAGGCCTGAATTAATCCCTCTAGGGCAGCGGGGGTATCTTGCCAGGCCAGGGCCTGAACCAGGCAAATTTGCAGCGGTTCAGGCAAGTCAACACTGTGCAGTCGGCAAAGCAGCACCTCGGTGGCGGCGACGAGGGGTAACCGCCCCAGGGCATAGGCCGTCTGCTGGGCCACCCCCGGATCTGGGTCGTCGAGCCGGGGGGCCAGCCAGGCCACATACTGGGCCGCCGGTAGGTGCGATCGCAACCCCACCAGTCCCCGCACCGCCGCCGATCGCACCACCACCGCCGAGTCCCCCAGGCCTCGCTGCACCGCTAGCAGGGCGGCGGGGTCCGCAAAGGCGCTGAGGGCCTCCAAAACCGTAGCCCGCACTGGCGGGCGGGAGTCTGTCATGGCCTCTAAAAGCAGGGGAATGGTATCGGGGTGGTGAATCCGGGCCAGGGCCTGCACCGCCATGGGGCGGAGATTGGGCTGGGCCAGATATTCGCCCAGGGCCGCGATCGCCGGGGGACCAATCTGGGTCAAGGCCGCCGCCACCACCTGGCGCAGATCCTCATCAGTGGTGGCGGCAAAGGTTTTCAGCAGGGCGGGCAGCACCACCGGAGCGGACAGATCGCCGAGGGCGCGGGCCGCAAACCAGCGGGCTTGCCAATCCTGGTTATCGTCCTGAAGGACCCCGATTAAATCCTCGAGCACAGTCTCCCCCAGGTCAGCCACCTGACGCAGCCGCTCCCAACGATCCTGAAAGTCTCCGGCCCAGAGCGCCGCCACCGCAGCCCCAGAATTGTCGCCAGCCGGGCCGTCAGCCGTGGGTACCGCCGTGGCCTTTGGCCTTGGCAGAGAGTTATCAAAGGAAGACGCAACCATGTTCCAGTAAAACTCCCAGAGTTGCAGAGAGCCTCCACCACCATAGGCGGTGAGGCTATTTTTCCCAAGGGTTGGCTATGCAGTTCGCGCAGTCGTCCCTTGCGGAGGCTGCATGGGGGGGAATAAAACGTATGAGTCGATACAAACCCCGCCAGAGGGCAGGTCTAGGCTAGCCACATCTTCGACAGGTGTTTTGACACTTGGGCTAAGGTCCGTGGCCTAGAGAACCAGCCCCCGGTTGTGGAAACCAGTCAGTATTTGTCTTGCTAAACAACGGTGTGCCTGTGACCACTTCTATTGATACGGCCAACCCGGCGGCCCCCGCCAAGCTCAACAAATTTGAGCAGTTTAAGGCCGCAAAGGACGGGCTGCTGGTCAAGCAAGAGCTAGAGCAGTTTGCCCAGATGGGCTGGGAAGCCGTCGATGAAACCGACCTCACCCACCGACTGAAGTGGTTGGGCATCTTCTTTCGCCCGGTCACCCCCGGCAAGTTTATGCTGCGGCTGCGGTTGCCCAACGGGCTGCTAACCGGCTACAAGGCCCGCACCCTGGCCGCGATCATCCAGCGCTACGGCGAAGACGGCAGCGCCGATATTACCACCCGGCAAAACCTCCAGCTGCGGGGCATTTTACTCGAAGACATTCCCGATATTTTTGACCGCATGCAGGCGGCGGGCCTAACCTCCATTCAGTCGGGCATGGACAATGTGCGCAACATTACCGGCTCCCCGGTGGCGGGACTGGATGCTGATGAGTTGATCGACACCCAGGGCCTGGTGCGCAAGGTGCAGGACATGATCACCGCCAATGGTGAAGGCAACCCTGCCTTCACCAATCTGCCTCGCAAGTTCAACATTGCTATTGAGGGCGGCCGCGACAACTCCATCCATGCCGAAATTAACGACATCGCCTTTGTCCCTGCCTTCCGGGAGGGGGTGCTCGGTTTTAACGTTTTGGTGGGGGGCTTTTTCTCGGCCCGGCGCTGCGAGGCTGCCATTCCCCTCAACGCCTGGGTGCCGCCGGACGACAGCGTAGTGGAACTGTGCCGCGCCATTCTGGAGGTGTATCGCGACCACGGGCCTCGGGTTAATCGGCAAAAGGCCCGTCTGATGTGGCTGATCGACGAGTGGGGCATGGGGCGATTTCGGGAGGCGGTGGCGGCGGCCTACGGTCAGCCGTTGCTGAGCGCCGCGGCCAAGGATGAAATGGACTGGGACAAGCGCGATCACATTGGGGTGCACAGCCAAAAACAGGTGGGGCTAAACTACGTGGGGCTCCACGTGCCCGTGGGCCGGCTACAGGCGAGCGATCTGTTCGACCTGGCCCGTCTAGCGGAGGTATACGGCAGTGGCGAACTGCGCCTGACGGTGGAGCAGAACGTGATTATTCCCAACGTGCCCGACTCGCGGCTGCCGGTGCTGTTGCAGGAGCCCCTGCTGGAGCAGTTTTCGATTACCCCGTCGGCGCTGACCCGATCGCTGGTCTCCTGCACCGGTGCTCAGTTCTGCAACTTTGCCCTGGTGGAAACCAAGCAGCGGGCCCTGGCCCTAGCCCTGGCCCTCGACGCCGAACTAGCCCTGGCCCAGCCGGTACGCATTCACTGGACGGGCTGCCCCAACTCCTGCGGCCAGCCCCAGGTGGCCGATATTGGCCTGATGGGTACCAAGGTGCGCAAGGATGGCAAAACCGTGGAAGGGGTGGATATTTTTATGGGGGGCAAGGTGGGTAAGGAAGCCCACTTGGGCGAAAAGGTGCAGCAGGGCATTCCTTGCGATGAGCTACAGGGGGTACTGCGATCGCTGTTGATCGACAACTTCGGGGCCCAGCCCCGCGCCACCAGCGAAACCGCTGCATCGGACGGAGGAGTCACGGTGACAGCGAACTAAAAAAAATGCCCTGTCACCCGAGGGTGGCCAGGACACACAGTTTGCATTTAGAGCAAACTTAGCACACTGAGGGCGGCGAGGCGAGGGGGAATCCCTGGCTTTCAAAAACCGTTATTCTCTCGGCCAAGCCCCTCTCAAACCTATCCCGATCTTGGCATACTCGCCTCGGCACAGCGGCTCTGTCACCACAGCGGGCTGCAGGACTGATTAGCCGCCGCGCCCTCAGCCCAGGCGCGCCAGGTTTACCCCACCCTCTAGTTGGATAGCTCCCTATGACCGACCCTGCCAAAACCTTGTGTCCCTATTGCGGCGTGGGTTGCGGCCTGGAAGTCTTGTCTCCGGCTCAACCCAACCGCCCGACCCATCGCGATGCATCGGGCACTCCCCTGTGGCAGACGCGGGGCGATCGCACCCATCCCTCCAGCCAGGGCATGGTGTGTGTCAAGGGGGCCACCGTCGCCGAATCCCTCGACCGCGATCGCCTGAAGCATCCAATGATGCGGGCCTCTCTGGACGATCCCTTTGAGCAGGTGAGTTGGGATGTCGCACTGGATGCGATCGCAGACCGCATTCAGATCGTGCGCCAAACGATGGGGGCCGATGGCCTCTGCGTCTACGGTTCGGGGCAGTTTCAAACCGAAGATTACTATGTGGCCCAAAAACTGGTGAAGGGCTGCCTGGGCACCAATAACTTCGACGCCAACTCGCGGCTGTGCATGTCCTCGGCAGTGGCCGGCTATATCCAAAGCTTTGGGGCAGACGGGCCGCCCTGCTGCTACGACGATTTAGAAGCCACCGACTGTGCCTTTTTAATCGGCACCAACACCGCCGAATGTCATCCGATTGTATTTAACCGGCTGCGCAAGCACCACAAGCGCCACGATCACGTCAAGCTGATCGTGGTCGACCCCCGCCGCACAGATACCGCCAAGGCCGCCGACCTGCACCTGGCCATTCGCCCCGGCACCGACATTACCCTACTCAACGGCATTGGCCATCTACTGCTGCGTTGGGGGGCCCTCGACCCCGAATTTATCGACGGCTGCACCCAGGACTTCTCCAGCTATACCGAGGTGCTACGCCACTACGAGCCCGAGATTGTAGCCGAGCGCTGTGGCATTGCCGTCACCGATCTGGAAACCGCTGCCCAGACCTGGGCCAAGGCTAAAGCGGTGTTGTCGCTGTGGTCGATGGGCCTGAACCAATCATCGGAGGGAACCGCCAAGGTGCGATCGCTGATCAACCTGCACCTGATGACCGGCAACATCGGCCGTCCGGGGGCAGGGCCGTTTTCCCTAACCGGGCAGCCCAACGCCATGGGAGGGCGCGAGGCCGGGGGTCTTTCCCACATTTTGCCGGGCTATCGCCTGGTCAAAAACGCCGACCACCGCCGCCAGGTGGAAGAATTCTGGGGTCTGCCCACCGGGCACATTTCTGCTACGCCGGGCCTCTCGGTGGGCGAAATGATGCTGGCCCTAGAGTACCGACGCGTGGGTTTGTTGTGGATTGCCGCCACCAACCCGGCGGTCAGCCTGCCCGACCTCAACCGCACCAAGGCGGCCCTGCGCCAGTCGCCCTTTACGGTCTATCAAGACGCCTACTACCCTACCGAAACCGCCGAGTTTGCCCACCTGCTGCTGCCCGCCGCCCAGTGGGGCGAAAGGCGGGGCACAATGACCAACTCTGAACGAGTAGTGACCCTGTGCCCCGCCTTTCGCCCGCCCCCCGGCGAAGCCCGCGCCGACTGGGAAATTTTTGCGGAAGTGGGTCGCCGCCTAGGCTTTGCCCACCAGTTTGCCTTTGCCGATAGCGCCGAGGTGTACCGCGAGTTTGCCCAGATCACCCGCGGTCAACCCTGCGACATGACCGGCATCAGCCACGATCGCCTAGCTACCCTCGGACCCATCCAGTGGCCCTGCCCCGATCCAGAAACCCCATCCACCGCCGCAGATCGCCACGACAAGCGCCTCTACACTCGGGGTATCTTTGCCACCCCCAATGGTCGCGCCCGCTTTGCCGCCCTCCACTCCAACGGTCTGGCGGAACCCCCGGACGACCAATTTCCCTTTGTGCTGACCACCGGGCGTCTCTACGGCCACTGGCACACCCAAACCCGCACCGGGCGGATTGAAAAAATCCAGAAAATGCACCCGGCCCCCTTTCTTGAGATCAACCCCCGCGATGCCCAGCAGCTGAAGGTACAGGGGGGGGAGTGGGTGGAGGTGCGATCGCAGCGCGGCACCGCCCGCCTACCGCTGCTCGTGACCCAAAACATTCGACGCGGCACACTGTTTGTGCCCATGCACTGGGGCAGCCTATGGGCGGACCAAGCCGAGTGCAACGCGCTAACCCACCCGGAAGCCTGCCCAATTTCAGGGCAGCCAGAACTGAAGGCCTGCGCGGTGCAGGTGGTACCAGTGGCGATCGCCGACGCCACCCCAAGAATTACCCCAGAGACTTTACCCGAGGCGACAGAATCGTCTATTCTCTCAGCAGCCCCCACCGCCTGAATGCTCTAAGTATTTCGTCCTCAATGGTTAACCTGGTCAGGCAGCTGCTAAAACAACTTAAGAACGAAACCTTTCTGCGGCGACTGCACCAGTTTGAGGGCACTGTCTCCAAGGTGCTTTCCCTGGGTATGATCGTGGTGATTTTGGCCATGGTCGTCGATCTGATGGTTGTTTTGGGCTCTACCATCTTCACCACTAGCCCCGGTGCGTTTTTAGGTCAGCCGGTAATTGACCTGTTTGGCCTCTTTTTGACCGTGCTGATTGCTCTCGAAATTTTAGAAAATATCACGGCCTACATTCAAAAGCATGTGGTACAGGTGGAGCTGGTAATTGCCACTGCGCTTACCGCCGTCGGGCGAAAATTCATTATTCTCGACTTAGCTAAGGTGTCTGGCACAACCCTGATCGGCCTTGCGATCGCCATTTTTGCCCTAGCCATCAGCTACTGGATCGTGCGCACTAGCCACCGTTAGGATTTTGAACCTTGAATTCTCCGGCCAATTCAAAACAAAGCAATCAAAACCCAAAACTCCTTCCCTCCCTACAAATATCGCTGCAGAATTTCCCCCGTCTGTCGGCCCGTTTGCTGCCAGCTAAACTCTTTTGCTCGCTCTAGTCCCGCCTGGCGCAGCGTATTCCAAAGGCGCGAATCGTTGGTCACCGCCGCCATGGCCTCGACCAGTTCACCCACACTGTAGGGATCGATCAACAGGGCCGCATCTCCGGCCACCTCGGGCAGCGCTGATAGGTTAGAAGTAATCACCGGCGTGCCGCAGGCCATGGCCTCTAGCACGGGCAGGCCAAACCCTTCCCACAGGCTAGGGAACACCAGGGCGATCGCCTGGTTAATCAGCCGGGGCAGCTCGTCGTAGGGCACGTAGGCCAGGAACTGGACGCGATCGCCCAGATCAAGCTCTTGCACCTGGGTCTGTAGCAATGGCGTATAGCGCGGGTCAGGTACTCCAGCAATGAACAGCTGAATGTCGGCCAGTTTGAGGCGGGCAAAGGCCTCGATTAAGCGGCCCAGGTTTTTGTAGGTAAAGTGGCTACCCACGTACAGAAAATAGGGCTGGCGCGGTAAATCCAGAAACTGATAGTGGTTCTCATCGTAGGCCAAGGGCACCACCGTTGCCCCCCCCGGCGGCGGGCCAAAAAACTGGTATATATCCCGCCGAGTGGCCTCAGAATTGCAAATCACATGCTGGGCCTGCCGCAATACCTGGGGCAGGTAATAGCGGCAGTAGAGGGTTAACGGCGAGCCCCGCTGGGGAAAGCGCAGCGGAATCAGATCGTGGGCTGTCACCACCGTGCGACATGAGGTCCAGAGCGGGGCCTCGGGCACTGGCGAAAACAGCAGGTTGGCCTGAAGCTGACGATACAGCCTGGGAAGCTGAAACTGAGTCCACCTCAGCCGTCGGGCATGCCCCCATTTCCCCCCCTCGGTGGTGGCCCCCCGAGGCGATGGCAGCCAGCGGTGTCCGGCGATGGGGCGATCGCTCAGCACAACCCTATCGAGGTCGGGGAGGTGTTCTAAAAGATTGAGCCCATACACCGCTAGCCCCGTGGGCCGACTCGGCACAAAGGATAGGTTGATCAGCAGGGAAGCCGAGGTGATAGAGGCTGGGGAGGAGGAGGTCACAACAATGAACGGTAGGCCTTCAGAGTAGTCTTAGCGGTGCGAATCCAGGAGAATTCGGCCGCCTGGCGATGGCCCTGGTCAATCAGAGTCTGGCGCAGGGCGCGATCGTCGATCACCTGCCAGAGTGCGTCAGCCAGCCCGTCGACGCTGGCGGGATCCACCAGCAGGGCCGCGCTGCCCGCCACCTCAGGGAGGGACGACGTGTTGCTGGTGACCACTGGGCAGCCCAGGGTCATGGCCTCCAACACCGGCAGGCCAAACCCCTCGTAGAGGGAGGGGTAGGCAAACACATCGGCCTGGGTGTAGCAGTAGGCCACCTCCCCATCCGATAGGTAGTCGAGGTGGCGAATGTGGTGCCGCCAGGGGGAGGCCGCGATCGCCTCAAAAATGGGCTCAAACTGCCATCCCTTCTGGCCCACCAGCACCAGCTGGTGATCGATTTTGCGATCGGTTTTGAGCTGGTTAAAGGCCTGAATCAGCCGCACCACGTTTTTGCGAGGCTCCAGGGTACTGACAAAAAGAATGAAGGGGCGATCGCCTAGATCAACCGGTACAACCGTCGGCCGATTGCCCTGGGCATCCGCCGCGTAGCGGCTGGCCAGGGGTGTCACCCACACCCGCTCCGGCGGTACCCCCAGCAGTTCAACAATGTCGCGCTTCGAGCTTTCTGA
>JBGSNT010000030.1:0-9888 GCA_041739575.1 Nodosilinea sp.
CTCTTGACCCGTCAGTCCTGTCAAACTGCATAGAATCCGAGACTTCGTCCGCAACTCGGCATAAGTCATTTTCATGGGATCTACCTGGTCGCTGCTCCTGCTATTGATTCTACTAGCTCAATTTCCGATAAGGTTTAATGACACTCTGATTCGGTATGGTAGAGCGGGCCATAGCCAGAATGAAAAACGCTGCAATCCATTCCTACCAAGCTTTGCGCCTGTTTTCTACCCCCTTATGTCAGTGACATTGATCCATAGATCTCTTCAGTGAAGCAGTTAAGACAGCGCCCGAGTCTCTGTTTGCCAGTTGAGCTATAGCGGCTTCATCCACTTGACTGGAACACGAAGCGTCCGATCTCAGCTGTTACATTCAGTTCTCGTATCCGGTTATGACCGTTATGAAGGCTATGAGGCGAAGAGAATTTCTAGGGCTCGGCCTCGGAACGACGGGAGCATTATTGCTCTCTCAATGCTCAAGCGGATCGTTGCAGTCGGCTGCGCCCGGTTCTGCATTGGCCCAAGTTCAGGTTCACAGCAGCGAAGGCGGACTACTCAGCTTCGATCTGGTGGCTGAGACTCAGAGAGTGACGCTAGGCGATCGCAACGCCAACCTGCTCACCTTCAACGGCCAAGTGCCTGGCCCCCGGCTAGAGGCTAAACCAGGCGATACGGTGCAGATTCACCTGACCAACCGACTCAATCAACCCACTAACTTGCACTACCACGGGCTGCACATTAGCCCCCAGGGTAATGCAGACAATATCTTTCTCAGCGTGCCCCCAGGGGAACGTTTGACTTACGAGTTTACCCTTCCACCCGACCATCCGGCGGGCACGTTTTGGTATCACCCTCACCATCACGGCCATGTGGCTGAGCAGTTGTTTGGCGGGCTAGCCGGGCTGTTTATCGTCCGGGGTGAGCTAGATGAGCTGCCTGAAATCAAAGCTGCTCAAGAAGCGTTCATGGTGCTGCAAGACTTTGACATAACCCGCGCTGGCGATATTGCGGCTCCTCACCCCATGGCGATGATGCAAGGTCGCGAGGGGCCGATAGTTACCGTGAATGGACAGGTAAATCCGGGGCTAGTCATCCCCCAGGGCGGGCTTTTGCGGCTGCGGTTGCTCAATGCTTCTCCGGCTCGGTTCTATCGATTACAGCTGGAGGGGCATTCGTTCCAGCTGATTGCTACCGACGGCGGGGCGATCGCCGCTCCCGTCGAGCTATCTGAACTTTTGCTTGCCCCGGGCCAACGGGCTGAGGTGCTGGTACGGGGCAACCGCGAACCGGGCCAATATCGCCTGCTCAACCTGCCCTACAATCGCGGCGGCATGATGATGGGCGGCGGCATGGGTATGGGGGGCATGGGGGGCGGCATGGGTATGGGGGGCGGCATGGGTCAACCGACGCAGCAGATGGCTCAGCCCTTAGCCCTCTTGACCTACGAGGGCAGCGTCAGCCCCTTACCCCTACCCCAACAGCTGATTGCGGTTGAGGCTCTGCCCGCGCCGAGTGTGACCCGCCGCATTGAACTGTCGATGGCGATGGGGCCAGGCATGACCATGGCATTTTTGTTTAACGGCAAAACCTTCGACGAGCAGCGGATCGACATCGTCCCTAAACTCGACACCGTTGAAGAGTGGGAGCTGGCCAATGTCGATCCTGGCCGCATGGCTCACCCTTTTCACCTGCACGTCAACCCGTTTCAGGTGATGAGCCGCAACGGCCAGCCCGAACCCTACCAAGCCTGGAAAGATACGGTGCTGGTAAGAGGCAACGAAACGGTGCGCATCCGCATTCCCTTCCGCACCTTTACGGGTAAAACGGTGTATCACTGCCACATCCTCGACCACGAAGATCTTGGCATGATGGGCACTGTAAATATCCAGCCCGCTTAAACAGAACTAGCCCGGCCCTCAGTGGCCGGGCTAGTAAACCTGGAAGAGGGGCCGGGGGCGGGCTTGCTGCCCCCAGAGCGGGGTAGAACTCACGTCTGAACTTGGATGATGCCTACCTCGAGAAGCTAAACCGGGCGTTGACCTTTTCGCCTTTAATATCGGTCTGAATCACCGTCCTATAGTCCCCCGCTGCCTGAGTGGGCAAAAAGGCAAAGAAATGCTCGCCCGCCGCATCGTACTCCATCGGTAGCGCTTGCTGGGTGCCGTCGGGAAGCTGCACCTGGGCGATTGCCGTCGCATCGGCAATCGCCTCATGGGTATCGCCCGTTTGCAGATACAAGTCGAGGTGAATGCCATCGGCTTCGGGCACGGGCACCAGTTCTAAATGGTAGGGGCCGCTTTCGACCACCTGCCCACCCTGGCTAGGGGCGCTGTGGTCCCCTGTGGGAGCGGCGGCAGTTGCAGCCTCCGGGGCGGGACTTTCGGCTGCGGGAGTTGCAGCCGCGGTGTCAGGGGCCGTCGCGGTTTCAGCGCCACCGCAGGCGGATAGTGTCAGCATGCCAATAATCAACAGAGCCTGAGCAAATTGGGAAGACATAGGAAAGACCTCAAAAAAAGCAGCTAAAACAGAAGGGTTAGGTGTCGCCCACCCTCGGGTGGTGGACGGGAAAAACTGGCTCCTACTAAGCCATCGGCACCTTAGCGACGACGGCTCGTGCCCTCTCATCGGCATAGGCTGTGGGCGTCACTGGCTGGGGCATTAGGCGTTTGCCAAACAGCGAGTAGAGCGCTGGCAGCACCAGCAGCGTCAGCGCCGTCGAGGTAAACAGGCCGCCCAAAACGACCACGGCCAGGGGCTGCAAAATTTCTTTGCCTGCCCCACTGCCAATCACCAGGGGCACCATGCCCAGGGCCGAGGTGAGTGCCGTCATTAAAATGGCCACCAACCGCTCCGAGGAACCTTCTACAATCACCTCGCGCAGGGGCATGCCCAGGGCCAACTTGGTGTTGTAGTTATCGACCAGCAGCAGGCCATTGCGGGTGGCCACCCCAAACAGGGTGATAAAGCCCACCAGCGACGCCACCGACACCACGCCGCCCCCCAGGGCAATGGAGGCAATGCCCCCCACCAGGGCCAGGGGCAGGTTGACCATAATCATCACCACCCCTAGCACCGACTTAACCGCGAAGTACATCAGCACAGAGATGACGACGATGGCTAGCCCCCCAAACACCAGGAGGTTGCGGCTGGCCCGTTGTTCTGACTCAAACTGCCCGCCGTACTGAATGTAGTAGCCAGATGGCAGCGCTACAGCGGCGCTAACCCGATCTCGAATGGCGTCGACTACCGAGCCCAAATCGCGCCCCGCCACATTGGCCGACACCACAATCAGGCGAGAGACATTTTCGCGGTTGATGGTGTTTGGCCCGGTGCCGTAGTCAATGCGGGCCACCTGGGCCAGCGGAATTTTTTGCCCCACCGGGGTATCAATCAGGAGATTGCCGATCGCCGCCAAATTATTGCGGGCGTCATCTTTGAGCCAAACCAGCAGGTCAAAGAGCTGCTGCTGCTCTAGCACCTGAGACACCACTCGCCCGTTGAGGGCGGTTTCGACCACGCTGGCGATTTGCCCCACGGTGAGGCCATAGCGGGCCGCCGCAGGCCGATCAAACTGAATCTGTACTTGGCGAATAGGCACCTGGGGCTCCAGCTGCAGATCCACCAGGCCATCGATATCGCGAATTGCCGCTTCGACGTCGCTGCCGATGGTGCGCAGCTGGTCGAGGTCGGGGCCGAAGATCTTCACGGCGATCGCGCTTCTGACCCCCGACAGCACCTCATCCATGCGGTGGGTAATAAACCCGCCCACGCTGGGGGCAATGCCGGGAATGCGGGCAAACTCTGATCGAATGGTTTCGATGGCTGCTTCGCGATCGCGCAAACCCGCCTGGCTCAGCTCGATATCGACGTGGCCTAAATTTACCCCACCGGCATCGGCATCCCCCGGTGCTCGCCCGGCCCGCAGCTGCACCGTCGCAAAGCGAGGATCATCTTTCAGGGCCGTCTGCATGGCCAGACCCGCTTCATTGGTGGCGGCCAACGATGACCCAGGGTAGAGCAGCATGGCGTTGACCAGCGAAGACTCCTGAAACTCGGGCAAAAACACCCGTCCCAGACTCGAAAACACCACTAGAGACGCCACTAGAGACGCCAAGGCAATGGCCAGCACCAGCTTGGCGTGAGCCATGACAAACCGCAAAGCCGGTTGGTATAGCCGCTGAGATGCCCTGGTGACCCAAGTTTCATCGCTGGGCAGCGGACGGCGGGCCAGTAAAATAGCGCACAGCGCCGGAGAGAGCGTCATCGCCACCAGGGTAGAGGCAAAAATCGACACTAGGTAAGCTACCCCCATGGGCGCAAAAATCCGCCCTTCTACCCCCGTAAGGCTAAAGATGGGGGCAAACACCACGGCAATAATTACGGTGGAAAACAGCACGCTGACCCGCACCTCGACCGAGGTGTCAAAGACCACCTTAAAGGGGTGCTGGGGGCTACCCTCTAGCTGGTTTTTGCGCAGCCCGCGATAGGCATTCTCCATATCCACAATCGAGTCATCGACCACTGAGCCAATGGCGACCGCCAACCCGCCCAGGGTCATGACGTTAATGCCCTGGCCAAAGGCATTGAGAATGATCATGCCCACCAAAATCGAGAGCGGAATGGCGCTCAGCGTAATCACCGCCGTGCGCCAGTTCATCAAAAACAGCAGGAGAACAACTGAGACAATGATGATGCCGTCGCGCAGGGAACCCAGAACGTTGTCGACCGAGGCCTCAATAAAATTTTCTTGGCGAAAGGTTTCGGTGACGACGACATCCTCGGGCAGAGCCGCTTTTAGCTCTGCCATCGCGGCTTCCACCGCCTGGGTCACGGTGGGGGTGTCGTTGAGGGGCTGTTTGTTGACCACCATCACCACCGCCCGCTGCCCCCCCACGCTGCCGTCACCCCGCTGTAGGGCCGCGCCAATGCGAACATCGGCGACATCTTGCAGCGTCACTGGGCGGCCCTCTCGGGCGGCCACCACCGACTCTTGCAGTTGCTCAATCGAGTCGAGCCGCCCTACCCCCCGAATGATCAACTCCTGGTCGGGGGTGTTGAGAAATCCGCCTGCGGCATTGACGTTAGCCGCCTCGGTCGCCTCGGCCACCTCTTGCAGCGACACATTAAACGCCACCAGTCGGTTTGGATCAACCAGCACCTGGTACTGCCGCAGGTCGCCACCGTAGGCAATCACCTGAGAAATACCTGGCATGGCCAGCAGACGATTGGTGACATCGCGGTCTACTAACCGTCTAACCTCCATCAGAGGCGTGGTGTCCGCCGTAAAGGCGTACATTAAAATCGTGCCGATAGGCGACGAAATCGGTGAGATCTGGGGAATGCCGACCCCCTCTGGCAGTTTTTCTTGCACCTGCTGGAGTCGCTCGGTGACCAGCTGGCGGGCCTGATAGACATCGGTACCCCACCGGAAGATCACCTTGACGACCGAAATACTGACCGCCGAGGATGACCGCACCGTTTCTACCCCAGGGGTGCCATTGACGGCACTCTCGATCGGTAGGGTAATCAGCGCTTCCACCTCTTCGGGGGCGAGTCCAGGCGCTTCGGTTTGAATTTCAACCTGGGGGGGCGCAAAGTCTGGAAACACGTCCAAAGGCATTTGGGTGAGGTTGTAAATGCCTAAAACCGTCACCACGATCGCCCCGATGACCACCAGCCACCGCTGGGCGATCGACCACTTCAAAATGTTATCTAGCATTGTTGTTCAAAATTTGGCAGGGCAGGTGGCTCACCATGGCCGTCGTAGGGTGGGCATTGCCCACCATCTGGGAAAACGTCGCCCAGACAGGATTGCAGCTACTTGCGCGACGGCTCTCCCTCTTCGACCAGGGGAGCCACTACGGTTGGCCCGGTGCCGTAGCGAGGATGCCCTTGTACTGACGGCAAAACTGCCTCGTCACCGATCGCCAGGGCATAGGTTGGGCGCTGTCGCCTGGCCCACCAAATTCCGGCGGCAAAGGTTGTCATGGCGATCGCCCCACCGCCCAACCCCATTGCCCACCAGGGAATGCCTGCGGCTGCGACCGGCTCAGCGGTTGCCTCGGTTGCCTCGGTCGCCTCAGCGCCCCCGCCCCGCAGTGACTGGGCATAGAGCTGGTTGGCCCGCTGGGTAACGACTTCATCGCCCTCAAACAGGCCGCTGAGCACTTCGACTTGATCGCCTGCAGTTCTCCCCAGGGTGACATCTACTGGTTCAAAGGCGTTGCCATTGCGCACAAACACCAGGGTTTGGCCGCTGGCCTCTACCACCGCCGCCTGGGGAATGGCCATCACCGCCTCGACAGTGCTCTCGGTTAACACTTCCAGGGCCGCAAACATGCCGGGCTTGAGGGTGCCCTGGGCATTGTCTAGCTCGGCCTGTACGGGCACGACCCGAGTGTCGCCATCGACCACCGAACCCACCGTGGTAATTTGCCCCTCAAAGATCTGATCGGGCAGACTGGCGACGGTGATGCGCACCCGTTGCCCAGGGGAAACCTGGGACAGGTCTTTTTCATAGATATTGGCGGTGGCCAATACCGTGCGATTGTCCACGATGGTCATCAGCACCGCACCCGCGTCTTGCGATGACTGCCCCAGGGTCACGTCGCGGTCGGCAATGGTGCCTGCGATCGGCGCTTTGATGGTGATGGTGCCGTCGGCATTAGCTGTGGCCCCCAGCTGCTGCAGCCGGGTTTGGTAGGTCTCTGTGCTCAACTGAGCGCGTGATTGGGCTACATTTAGAGCGGTTTGCGATCGCGTCACTTCAGTACGGGCACTCAGCACCTCTAACCGGCTCTCTGCCTCGGTCAAGGCTCGCTTGGCGTCGGCCAACCCAGCCTCTGAGGCCAATAGCTCCCGGCGGGCGATCGCGCCCTGCGCGGCCAGGTCTGAGTCGCGATCATATTGCTCTTGGGCCACCCGTAGATCAGTTTGAGCTCCTTCAATCGCCCTGAGGGCAATCTGCTGCTGTTGCGCGTAGGTCTGCTGAGCCAGCTGCAAATTGGCCTCAGCCTGCTGCACCTCTCCCCGCCGCTCAGCCGAGTTTTCCAAGGCGGTCACCCGCAATTCGGCCAGTTCTCCACTGGTGATGACCGCTAGAGCCTGGCCCGCTTCTACCGGCTGCCCCGGCTCCACCAGCAGTTTGGTCACCGTACCGCCCACCGGGTTAGTGACAGTTACCTGTCGCCCTGGCGAGGCTTCGATTTGCCCCGTCGCCTCTACCCCAAAGGCCAACACCTGGCGTTTTACCGGCTCGACCATCAGACCAATGCGGTCAGCAACCTCTGCATCAACCTCAATGCCGGTTGGGTGCGCTGCCGCGTCGCCCCCCTGAAACTCATTCCCATGGCCAGCATGGGCCAAAACCTCACCAGCAGGGGCCATCAAGAGCAGCAGCAGAGCAATCCGAGGAATCGATCGTCCTCTAGCTGCGGCACACAAGCGATTGGAGGTAGTTGTCATAGGCGTGCCCTTGAACCACTCAATTGCAGACTTCGGATAGAAATTCTGTCAACCATTAAACATCCCACAGGAAAATGAAACCAGGATGAAATTTGGCAATTAGTCACGGCAATAAGAGCAGATTAATGCACGATTACCTCGACATACCGTTCGACTATGGTTCAGGACATATCCAATAGCAAAAAGCCCCAGATTATTTCTGAGATCTAACAGGCTCTATTTGTCAATAAGATTACTGACCATACCACTCTTGCCGCCACTGTTCCATTTGGTCAATTTCTACCTGCTGCGTCGATAGAATATCTCGGGAAAGCTGCTGAATTTCTGGACGGTTACTTTTATCTAGAGCATCTTGGGCCATGTCTAGTGCCTCCTCGTGGTGAGGAATCATGCCATCGATAAAGCGCAAGTCAAACTCATCATCGGCGGCACCCAAGTCGCCACTCATCATCATGCCAGCCTGCATGTCAGCCGTCATCGCCATGGAATGGCCCATCCCCGCGTCATACATGACCGGCTCTTCGCTAGCATCTGGATACCACGCCTGTCGCCATTGCATCATGTGGTCAATTTCGACTTGCTGGGCGGCAATAATCGCCTCAGAAAGCTGCTTTACCTCATCGCGCTGAGAGTTTTGCAGGGCTGATTCTGCCATGTCAACGGCCCCCTGATGGTGCAAAATCATGCCGTCGATAAAGCGCAAATCAAACTCAGCATCGCTAGGGCCGAGATCCATCATCATCATGGAATGGTCGGCCATGGGTTCATCTCCCATGGGCATCGTGGCAGAGTCTGACTCCTTAGGGGCCGAGGATGATGTGCCGCACGCGCTGACGACTACCGGTAACGACACCAAGCCACCTACTACTATCCAGGAAGCTAATCTTCGTCTCAGGGTCATAGAATGTCGAGCCTTTCCATAATAAAAACGGCTGCTCGTCTTCAAGAGCGCTGAAGCACTCACTACGAACAACCACCAAATTTAAGTGTGCCAGCCAAAAATGAAATATGGATGAAATGGTAAGGTACTTGGTCGTGATCTTTATCTGTAATTGCTCAACTCAGTAGGGCACCTCGATTAATTGCCTTATAACGAGTCTTGAGAGGCTGAGACCCTTGAAACTACGTTGCTTCACCCCTTAGAATCTGGATTAATCGAGGTGCCCAGTAGTCAATTAGACTTCTGTGAGGTAAGAGCACGGGAAATTGCCTTAAAGTAGCGAAGCTGATGTATCGGGCAATTTAAAGCTGAAAGCCCTTCCGGATAAGCAATGCAGCGATTGGGTTCTATTTTTATTTTAGAACCTAGAGTTTTAAGCGATCGATCAAAGCCTGAAACCCGCATTCTTTAGTAAGAAAAGTAGATCAAGAATACTAAATTGCCCCAAGTCGCAGCCTCGCTACTTTAGGACCTGGAACGGCCTGACGCAGCTTGGGAACCCCTTACGCCAGATTCTTGAGGCGTAAAATGGCGTCTCCTGCGTTGGTCGCCCATAGAGATTCTGTCTACACCGAGCCAGCGATAAAACCAAGGCTGCATTGCTTGAGCAGGCTTACCTAGCATCCCAAGTGCGATCGCACCCCCAACCCGCTACAGCTGAGCCTTTTGGCGCTAGCACTCACTAAACGACCTGGACATCGGCCTAGCGGCAATAGACATACGCAGTGCAGATGCTTACGATCTGCAGTAGCGACTCTAAAATTCACGCCCAATGCCCCCAACACTGAATGAACCCCTTTCCCTCGAAATTTTTGAACAAATCAAAAGCAAAGCAGGCGCTTCCTTTGACAACACCCATCGAGCTGTCCTGACACTGACTGGAGCGACCTACGTCCAAGGGTTTGTGGTTTTGAATAACGGGCAGTATGAGCCTATCGAACACGCCTGGATTGAACTGGGTGAAGATATTATCGACCCGACGCTACCGCATATAAATAAGGCCCGGCAAGAAATCTACTACTTTCCCGCCCAAAGCCTCAGCATCAAGGCATTAAAAGCCTCTATTGAAGAGGCCCGGGAAGATTACCCGGACGATCCTCCGCTGCCGATTTACGGTGCTCCGCCCTACGAGTATTACGGTGACGTGATGCTAGGGGGAAAAGACTACGTGAATGCTTATCAAGCAGCCGAATTAAAGAGCAGAGAACTCAAGGCAGCTAAAGCAGAACGCAAACAAAAAACCTGACGTTGTTAAATCATTTGGGGACATCTGAGGTAAATAGCGATCAAGCCGAGTGCTGAATGGCCTTAACCTGCTGAAGCCTGCTGAAGGCCTGTGGGTTGAGTAAACCTTATCGGAAATTGAGCTAGTAGAATCAATAGCAGAAGCAGCGACCAGGTAGATCCCATGAAAATGACCTATGCCGAGTTGCGGACGAAGTCTCGGATTCTATGCAGTTTGACAGGACTGACGGGTCAAGAGTTTG
>JBGSNT010000031.1:0-11365 GCA_041739575.1 Nodosilinea sp.
TCCTCTGCCATTGGCAATAGTCACCTAATTGACGCCGCAGTCTCCTAGGAATCGGCAGATGGGGTATCGAGGCCAAAGGCTTGGGCTGGCGGCAATTGCAGCAGGCTGAGCAGACCGTCGAGCATGTACTGCACGGCCAGCGCCGCCAGCAGCACCCCCAGCACTCGGGTGACGACGTTAATGCCAATTTGGCCCAGCACCTTGGCGAGGGGCTGCGACAGCAGCAAAAAACCGTAGCACAGCAGCAGGACAGCCCCAGCGGCCACCAGCACCACACTCAGGCCCAGGTAGTAGTTGGTCGACTCCCGCGATAGCACCAGAATGCTGGCCAGGCTACCCGGCCCGGCAATCAGCGGAATGGCCAGGGGAAACACGCTGACGTCCTGTTTTTCTTCAGCCTCCTGGGCCTCGGCCGCGGTCTCCCGCTCCTGGTGGACAAAGATCATGTCCAGGGCAATCTTAAACAGCAGCACCCCGGCCGCGATCTGAAACGCCTGCAGGCTAATGCCCAGGTTGTGGAGCACGTAGGCCCCAGTCAGCCCAAAGGCCAGGAGAATCGCGGCGGATACCACGACCGCCCGGGTGGCGATTTGAGTTTGCTCGGCCTCGGTGCGATCGCTGACCAGAGCTAAATACAATGGCGCTAACCCCACCGGATCAATCACCACAAACAGAGTTAGAAAGGCTTTGGCAAACAGCGGCAAGACGATGGGCATGGGGTCGAGGGAAAGACTGATTCAAATCTACTGCCCTTCGGGCTAGGTGCATAGGAAACCTGCGCAGGTTATTGCTTGCTGGCCGTCAATCTGGGATGTGGGTTTTTAGGGGGGCAGGGGGGCAGGGGGGCAGAAGAGGTAGTTAGGATTCAGCGCATTGGTATAAACAGAGGTTAACCTTGGCGCTTAGGGCGGAAGGCAGGTGATACAATCTCTCTACTTCATCGGTTCTAGTGGGGAACAGTCGCTAGAGGAAACGGGGAAAGTGCAGTGCAAATCTGCCGCTGTCCCGCAGCTGTAAGCCGGTTTTGGATTTTGGATTTTGGATTTTAGGCGGTGTACCCACCGCTATTCCAACTCTAAACCTGTCAAGCCAAAATCGTGTGAGTCAGAATGCCCGCCGATGGGTGGTCCATGTTCTTCAACATCTGCGAGGTACGGATGATGGCTGCTCTTAATTTCGCGCGATCGCACCGCCGATGCGATCGGTGCCGCTCTACAGAGGCTCGGTAATAGACAGAGGTTGAAGGATCTTGTCCATCGGCCAAATTCATTCTTTTGGGAATTTTTCGGTTGTGCGGTGGGTTTCCTGGCCTTTTCTAGATGTCAGATCGGTCTGATGTGGCGTTAACCTGTAGCCGAAATTTTTCTTGCCACGATGTTTTTTGGGGCTAGTCGGATTGGCCCCAGGCGTGATGCAGACCCAGGGTGGTACGGCGCGATCGATGGGTTGTCGCTGCCAAATTCCTACCCCTTGCATGCAAATCCTGTCGGAGTCACCCATGATGCGAACCCCCCGAATATTGCAGTTGACGGCCATGGTGGGCCTGAGCCTTTATCTGGTGGCTGGTGCCGCCCCCGCCGCCCAGGCCATGCACATCATGGAGGGCTTTTTGCCCGTGCAGTGGGCGGTTTTTTGGTGGGTAGTTGCCCTACCGTTCTTTGGCGTGGGGGTGCGATCGCTCAGCCGCATCACCCGCAACCATCCCGACCTCAAATTGCTGCTGGCCCTGGCGGGAGCCTTTAGCTTTGTGCTGTCGGCGCTGAAAATTCCCTCGGTCACCGGCAGTTGCTCCCACCCCACCGGCACCGGCCTGGGCACCATTCTGTTCGGGCCGTCGGTGATGACGGTCCTCGGCAGCCTGGTGCTGATCTTTCAGGCAGTGCTGCTGGCCCACGGCGGGCTGACCACCCTGGGGGCCAACGTATTTTCCATGGCCATCGTCGGCCCCTGGGTGGCCTACGGGGTCTATCGTCTGGCGATCGGCAGCGGCAAGCCCAAATTCGCCCTATTCCTCGCCGCCGCCCTGGGCAACCTGGTCACCTACCTGGTCACCTCCCTTCAGCTAGCCCTGGCCTTCCCCGCCGCCAGCGGTGGCTTCCTGGCCGCCTTCCTCAAATTTGCCAGCATCTTTGCCCTGACCCAAATTCCCCTGGCTATCAGCGAGGGACTGCTCACCGTGCTGGTGTGGAACTGGCTGCAGACCTACGCCTCCGATGAGTTGAAAACGTTAAAAGTCCTGAAAGCGGGAGCTTAGACTATGCAAACCCAACCCAAGCCAGGCAACTGGCTGATCGTGCTGGCGGTGATCGCCCTGGCGGTACTGCCCCTAGTTTTCATTAAAGGCGAGTACGGCGGTGCCGATGGAGAAGCCGCCGCCGCGATTGACGAAATGCAGCCCGACTACGAACCCTGGTTTAGCCCTGTGTTTGAGCCGCCCAGTGGGGAAATCGAAAATTTGCTGTTCGTCTCCCAGGCCGCGATCGGCGCGGGCGTCATAGGATATGTGATTGGCCTGTATCGAGGACGGACTGAGCGTCGCCAGTCTGACAAAAAACTATGAAACCCCTAACTACGCTGGAAACGCCCTGGCAGCAGGGCTGTCGGGCGCTCTACCACAGCCGACCCTGGTACTACGGTCTGCTAGCGGCGGGGGCGGTCAGCAATGGGCTGTACTACTGCACCGTGCCGCTGGTGGGCATTGGCGTGCTGGCGGGGGCGACCCTACCTCGGCGTCGCGCCCTGACGGTGCTGGCGACAATGTGGCTGGTAAATCAGCTCCTGGGGTTCACGGTGCGGGGCTATCCCCCCACGGTCAGCACCGTTGCCTGGGGTGGGGTGATGCTGCTGGGGGCGGTGCCAGCGGTGCTGCTGGCGTCCTACCGCCGGGCCCGGTGCCAGGACGCCGCCGGCCATGGGCTCTGGTTGGCCGCATCCCTGGTGCTGGGATTCTTTCTGTACGAGCTGGGGATCTGGCTGGGGGGCTTTGCCCTGGGCGGGGTGCACGGGTTTACCCCCGCAGTACTGGGGGACATTTTTCTGGGCAATGCCCTGTGGGGCGGCGGGCTGGGGGTTGTCCACGGGGCCTTAGCCCGGCGCTGGGGGCGGGTGCATCTGCCAGAGAACGCACCAGAGACCCACGCACCAGAGGCCCATGCACCATCAGATTGATGCCCTCGCCTACACCAACCGACTGCGGTATTTGCCGCCAGAGCATAAGCTGGGTTTTGCCGCCGTTCTGTTTGCCCTCAGCTACGGGGCACCGGCCTGGGTGCAGGGGGCGATCGCCCTCTGGCTGGCGATCTGGGTGGTGGGATACGCAAAAATTCCGGCCGGTGTTTACGCTCGACTGCTGCTGCTGCCCCTCAGCTTTTGGCTGATCAGCGTGCCGGCGCTGCTGCTGGGGGTCGCTGCGGTGGGCAACGGCAGCAGTTTGCCCGCCGATGAACTGGGGGGAATATCCCTGGGGCCGGTCTATGTCTATATGAGTCGCCAGGGCTGGCAGCAGGCCAGGGAGATCTTTCCCCGCACCCTGGCTCTGACCTCCTGCCTGTACTTCCTGCTGTTGACGGTGCCGTTTGGGGAAACTCTGCGGGTGCTGCACCGGCTGCGCTGCCCCAGTCTGGTGGTGGAACTGCTGGCGCTGATGTATCGCTTCATCTTTGTGCTGGCGGAAACCGCCACCCAGTTGGTCACGGCCCAGCGATCGCGGGGGGGCTATCGCACCTGGCGGCTGCGGCTGCTCAGCCTGGGATTGGTGGTGAGCCAGCTCTTGGTGCGCACGCTGGACAGCTATGGCCAGCTCTCCCTCGGCTTGCAGTCGCGGGGCTTTACCGGAGCACTGCGGGTCTGGCATAGCCGCCGCCACAAACCCAGCTGGCGCTACGGTGCGGAAGCGGTGGCGGGGTGCCTGGTTTTGTTCATCGTTACGGGGATGCACTATGCCCATCGCCTTTGAGCAGGTGACCTACACCTATCCCTGTAGCCAGCGCCCCGCACTGCAGGACCTGTCTTTGCAGATTCCCACCGGTCGCCGCTGTGCCCTGATTGGCCGCAACGGCTGCGGCAAGAGCACCCTGCTGCGACTGGCGGATGGGCTATTTCGCCCCGATCGCGGTCAGCTTTACTGGCGCGACGAACCGTTGCGCTACAGCGCCCAGGCCCTGCGATCGCTGCGCCAGCAGGTGGGCCTGGTGTTTCAAGACCCGGAGCATCAGCTGGTGGCGACCACGGTTGAAGAGGATATTTCCTATGGTCTGTGCAATTTGGGCCTGCCGGAGGCAGAGGTCGGTAGCCGGGTACAGCGGGCCCTGCAGGAGTTTGATTTGCTGGATTTGGCCGATACACCGATCAACCACCTGAGTCTGGGGCAAAAGAAGCGGGTGGCGATCGCCGACGTCATGGTGCTTCAGCCCGCCCTGCTGCTAATGGATGAACCCACCGCCTACCTGGACCCAGCCCAAACCCGCACCCTGTTTCAGCTGCTAGAGCAAATTCAGGCCACGGGCACCACCACCCTGATCGCCACCCACGATTTAGACTTTGTCTTTGCCTGGGCCGACTGGCTGGTGGTAATGGATCAGGGCCGCATTATTCTAGAAGGGCCAGCCGACGCCGTATTTGCCCACCGACAGAAGCTCCAGGACCTGGGGCTGGGGCTGCCCCTGGCGCTAGATTTACTGGCCGCCCTGGACGAAAAAGACCTTTCTGCCTCCACTATCCGCACCTGGCTGCTCAAGCGATTTGCGATTTGATGGCTGAGGTTGTTGGAGGGGAACTGGGCGTTAGGACCTATGCTGTCGGTATATTCGTCGATTGCAAGGAGAGCCCCTACGGTCATAGCTCAAATTCTGGTGGATACCGACATTCCCATTGATGTTGCGGCAAGAATTTTTGTATGAACGCTTTTCAGGACGCCTTTATTTCCTACGGGCGCATAGATAGCAAGCAATTTGCGAAACAGCTCAACGACCGTTTAGTGGAGCTGGGCTATGAGGTCTGGTTCGATTTTGAAGACATTCCCCTGGGGGTAGACTATCAAAGACAAATTGATGATGGCATTGAGAGATCCGACAACTTTATTTTTATCATCTCGCCCCACTCTGCCAGTTCTGCCTACTGTCAGCTGGAAATTGAGCAAGCCCTCAGGCACCGCAAGCGCATTATTCCCCTGCTGCATGTCGCAGAGATTAGCCGCGAGACCTGGCAAGAGCGCCATCCCCAGGGCACCGATGACCAATGGGCCGAGTACACCGCTGCGGGGAAGCACGCTAGCCGCTCCACCATGCATCCGGAGATTCGCAAAATCAACTGGGTCTATTTTCGAGCGGGCATTGATGACTTTGAAACTAGCCTGCAGGGATTGTTAGAGCTGCTGGAGCGGCAGAAGGATTACGTTCGCCAACATACGGTGCTGCTGCAGGGGGCGCTGGAATGGGAACGGAACCAAAGGCAAAATCGCTATCTGCCCATTGGAGAGGAGCGGCACCAGGCGGAGGCCTGGCTCAAGACTCGCTTCTTAGACAGTCAGCCCCCTTGCTATCCCACCGATCTCCACTACGAATTCATTACCGAGAGCATCAAGAACGCCAACAACTTGATGACGCAGGTCTTTCTGTGCCACGCGGAGGAAGACAGCGCCATGACGGAAAAGGTTCGGCGTACCCTCATGCAGGCGGGCATTACCACCTGGACCTATCGTTCAGATATTGAATTTGGCGGTGACTTTAAAGCTGCGATCGCCCGTGGCATTGAAGAAGCCGACAACGTTCTTTTTCTCATGTCGCCCCACGGGCTGCAGTCGCAGTATTGCCAGCAGGAGATCGACCTGGCGCTGCAGCTCCACAAACGACTGATCGTCATGCTGGCGGCAACCGTAGACGCAGACCAGATTCCCCCTGCCCTCCGCAATCGACAGTACATTGACCTGACCGATAATCAAACGGAAGCAGATTACCTGAAGGACAACGATAATTTGCTGCGGGTGTTGCAGCAGGATGCGGCCTATCACCACGAGCACAAGGTCCTGCTGACCAAAGCCCTGAAGTGGGAGCGGCAGCAGCGCAACCCCTCGGTGCTGCTGCGGGGCTATGAGTTACAGCATGCCCTGGCCTGGCTTAAGCTGGCAAAGCAGTACCCCAACTACAGCCCGATTGGGCTGCAGCAGGAGTTTATTGCCGCCAGCGAGCGACAGCCGGCGGGGCTTTGCCTGGATGTGTTTATCTCCTACTCCCGAGCGGATGCTGACTTTGCCCGCCAGTTAAATGATGGGTTACAGCGCCAGGGGAAACGCACCTGGTTTGACCAGGAGAGTATTGCCTCGGGGGCAGACTTTCAGCAGGAAATCTATCGGGGCATTGAAGCGTCGGATCATTTCCTATTCGTTCTGTCGCCGCGATCGGTGAATTCACCCTTCTGTACCGATGAGGTGGAGTATGCCGCCAAGCTGAACAAGCGGTTTGTAACGGTGCGCTATCAAGCCGTGGAAGGGTCGGATCTGCATCCCGAGTTAGCCAAGGTGCAGTGGGTTGACTTTCAGGCAAACCATGCCGATTTTGCCGCCAATTTCAAGGAATTAATTCGCACCTTAGACGCCGATCCTGACCATCTACGCTTCCATACGCGGCTGCTGATGCAGGCGATCGCCTGGGATGAGAAGGGCCGCCGGGAGAGTTTGCTGCTGCGGGGCGACGAACTCACCGAAGCAGAACAGTGGCTACTGCGCGCCGCAGGGAAGCAGCCGAGCCCCATCGAGTTGCAGGGCGAGTATGTCGCCGCGAGTCGCAAAACAGCAACGGGTCAGCAGCGACGCAGGGTTGGGCTACTGGGGATAGTGCTGGTTTTAGCAACGCTGGGCAGCGCCACCTGGGTGGGGCAGCGGCGCGCCCAGCAGATTGCTGTGGGCCGCCTCCTCACGTCCCAGGTATTGGTGTTGCAAGCCAGAACCGATCAGCTACCGCAGCAGGTTTTGCTGGCGATCGAAGCGACCCAGCGGCTCGCAGACCATGACCTCTCTGCCGCCGATGCCAATCCAGGGTTACGCGATCTGCGGTTGCTACCCACCCAAGGCATCAGCCTCAGCGATGGCATCAACGCTGTGGCCTTTAGCCCCGATGGAAAGACCCTCGCCATTGGCCGCCAAGATGGCCAGGTCTCGGTACGGCACCTGGAAACTGACCAAGAACTACCGCCCATAGAGGGTGAAAATGAGGTCAGTCACCTTATTTTCAGCCCCGGTGGGGAAATTCTGGCCATTGGCCGCGAGGGTGGCCAGGTGCAGGTGGTAGATCTGGAAAGCAATCGAGATATTTCAAGGATTGCCTATGGCCTGGCCATCAACAGCATTGCGTTTAGTCCAGACGGCAAGGCAGTGGCGATCGCGGGGGAAAACAACAACGTCCTGGTGTGGAACCTAGACGAGGACAGGGAGCTCAAGACCCTCAGGCACGATCAAGATGTCAATAGGGCCGTCTTTAGCCCCGACGGACAACTCCTCGCCACCGCCAATGAGGATGGCACCGCTAGGGTATGGCGTATTGACACTGGCCAGCAGGTAGACAGCAGCCAGTTTAGTGACCAGGTCAAGGACGTGGTCTTTAATTCTGATGGGGAAACCCTAGCCGCGGCCAGTTTAGACGGTACTATCACGGTCCGGGACTGGCAAGCTAACCAAACCCTAGAAACCCTGGAACAGGGTGAGCCCCTTCAGACAGCGGTCTTTAGCCCTAATCGGAATACCCTGGCTACGGCCAACGAGGACGGCACGGTCTTGGTCTGGAATCTGCAAAACCGCCAGCCGATCGCCAGCATTCCCCACGAAGCGGAAGGCGCTGAGATGGTCTTCAGCTCCGCTGGCAACCTGTTGGCGACCTGGAGTGAAGGCACCGTGCGAGTGTGGAACCTGGCCTTTAATCAGGAGGTGGCACGCATTACCCAGGATGGCGCGATCGCCCATGTCGCCCTTAGCCCAGATAACCAAACCCTGGCCACCGTGGCTGACGATGGCACCGCCCAATTGTGGCACCTGACCGCACCGCCCGAATTGACGCTGCTGCCCTACAACAACATCGTCAACGCTGCGGTAAGTCAGGATGGGCAGAGCCTGGTAACCGTCGGCAAAGACGGTGCGATCGTGGTGTGGAATCTGGCCACCCAAACAGAGATCGCCCGCGTCGTCTATGACAAAGGCGTTAACGATGTTGCCCTCAGCCCCGACGGCACCCTGCTCGCCATTGCCAGCAACGATGGCGAACTATTCACCCGAAACCTGGAAACCCAGCAGGAGGTTAAGTTTAGGTACGACGCGATAGTTAACCGTCTGGCGTTTAGCCCTGGTCACAGCACGGCCCCGGAGGAGGAGTCGCCTAGGCTAGCTACCGCTGGGAGAGATAACACCGCCAGATTGTGGGATCTCAAAACGGGCGAGGAAAAGGAGTCCTTTGAGCACGACGCCTGGGTGAATGATGTCGCCTTTAGCCCCGATGGGAAAACCCTAGCTACGGCCAGCGGCCAAACTGCCAGGCTGTGGCTTATAGGAACCGGCGCAGAAAAAAAACCTCCCCTCCAGCAGGAGGCCAGGGTGGCTAAGGTGGTCTTTAGCCCCAATGGAAAAACCCTAATCACCGGTAGCCAGAATGGAGTTATTCAGAAATGGAGCCTTGAAACTAATCGAAGGACGAGTTCCACTACCTATGACGCCAGGGAGAATGGCATGGTGCTGAGCCCCAACGGGAGCGTTCTAGCCACCACCAGCGGCAATACCGTACGGGTATGGGACTTGAAAGCCGAGCAGGAACTGGCGCGCGTCACCCGCTATCGGCCCGTTGCAGTAGCCCTGGGCGGCGATGGCAATACCCTGGCCATCGTTGACAGCGATGGCACGGTGGAGGTAAGTATCATCGGCCCTGACAAGCTAGTCGATACAGCCTGTGGCCGCCTGACTCGTAACCTCACCCTGACAGAGTGGCAGAAATATGTAGGGAAGAATATTCCCTACCATAGAACCTGTGAAAATTTACCCGCTCCCGCTGACAAGGAACTTCAACCTCCTTCGGCAGGGTTGCGGCTGCCCGATAAAATTGCCGATCTTCAGCGCTTTTTAAGCTCGTTGCTTTGACCATGCGATCGCAGCCCGACCAAGCTTTATTGCAACGTTGCAGCGCCAAAGGTAGCGTTCATTTTTCGACACCACACGGCTACCGATTGAAATTCATCCATATTTAATCCGGCAGGAATTATATATTCTTGGCTGCCCTGTAGAGATTTCAGCGGAGCTATCACTTGATAGTCACGGTCATTCAGCGGGAAAGAGGGGGGATCTGTCTCTTCGAGAGGGGTAGCGGAGCGATGGACCAACACAACCAGATCGGTTCCCTGGGAGGTGGAAAATGCCTCATCAAACACCAGCTTCTGTACCCCATTTTCGCTGAAGAGGCTTACCTTTCCCTGGGTTTCCTGTTCCCCAGAGAGAAATGGCCCCGATTTGTCAGGGGTGGCGGCCGGTGTTGTCGCTGAGACGGCCCCAGTAGAAGCAGACTGCTCTTCAGAAACGGTGGGGGCCGATTGACAAGCTGTGACCATTACGGTGGTCAAAATAGTCAAGCAGCCTGCGGTCAAGCGAGAATTTAGCATGGTTACTCGTTCCTAAGGAGAGGGGCATGAAGGGGGGGTGGGGGTGGTTTGTTCAGGCAAAAGCTGCGGAAGACTGCCTTAGCCATTACCTCACTATTCAATTCTTGCTTTCCGGGCACTGAAGATTTTGATAGATGGTTGTCCTTCCCCTAGAGATTCCACCCGACTGGAGGGTTTACCATAGTACTATCGCTTTGCTGAGGTCAGCCATGGTAACACAAGCTCCCTCGAGGCTAATTGGTGCTGTTGCTAAAGAAAGCGGACTGCCGGTTAAAACCATCCGCTACTACGACGAAATTGGCCTGCTTAAAACCGCCGGGCGCACCGAGGGCGGCTACCGCGTTTTTGCTGAGGATGTTTTGACCCGGTTGGAATTTATTCGGCGATCGCAGAGTCTGGGGCTCTCGCTCACGGAGATCAAGGAATTTCTCGACGTCCACGACCAAGGCGATCTGCCCTGCGATCAGATTCAAGTCAAGCTGAAAAATAAACTGGCGGAGATTGAGAATCAAATCCAGCAGCTCCGCCTGCTCAAGCAAGAACTGACGGGGCTGCTGGCCGGTTGGCCCCGCACCGCTGAGACCTCGCCAGGAACGATTTGCCCCGTGCTTGACCCCCACTGATCGATCTTGACTCACTCAATCGGACAATGTATCGCTTCTGCATAACGCACCGCCTCGCTTGATCAAATCTCCCCCATCTCAACCCCCTTTCCAACCCTAATTCTTAGTATTGACGCTGGCACTGGTCTGTTAAGAGGAGATGGATTGAAACCCTCTCATGCAAAGGATTTCCTGGGTTGATAAGGGGCGAGAGCAGAGGCCTATTGCCATCGCTGGAGTCGTCCGTTTCCCTAATCCCCAGTGCGGTCTTACCCAATTATGGATGATCCGCTGGACATCCAAGACCCGCTGCAACCCCGCCCGAGTTTTGGCATAGAGGTTTTGACGCCGACGATAGGCGCTGCACCGCCGCCTCAGGACTGCATTCTGAGCCTCGTTATGATTGGCATGCACTTCCGCTATTGGGCTAATGGCCGTAAACGGATGCTCTGGATTCACCCAGACCACACGTCGCTGACCTTGAGAGCCTTTGATCTTGATCGCCACTTCAAGACCTTCTCGCCACACTTTGCGAGTGCGATAGGCACCTGAACAATCGCGGAGTGTCAGATAGACACTGGCTAAGTCCCACAAGGCTTTGGCATAGCGCCGTTCCGTCAGTGAACCACCGAATAAAGGGGCAGGCTTGTGCCCACTGCCAGGCCTGCTGCGTTCCCCGCTGAAACAGCCGTTCGCCCTTATGCCCCGCCATCGCCGAGACCCAGTAGCGACTATTGCGTTCAATGAAGTGGATCGTCCATCCTTCGGAGCTAGAGGAAAACCTTTTCGCACCAAGGGTACTAACAGGTTGATAGGGTGCGGAAAGGTTTTGGGGAAGGTTCTCGCCAACGCGAGTGTACACTTCATCCCCTTCTAGCGTGACCTCTTGAGTCCCAGGTGCCGGGGGCGACCAAGCGTCAACTTGATTAGCCAAGCGTTCTGCCCACCGCAGAATCGTCGAGTGAGATTTGCCAAAAACGCGGCCTGTCGCTCGTGCTCCTGTTCCTTCGGTGCGGCTCTTCAACGCCGTGGCCACCACTGAACTGGGGGTGCGGAGTCGGGCCATGGGAGTGCCAGTGCGCTCATTAAAGCGTTTGCCGCAGTCATTGCAGCGATATCGCTGGAGCAGCACCCCG
>JBGSNT010000032.1:0-21786 GCA_041739575.1 Nodosilinea sp.
TAGAAGGTCTCCACCTGGTGAGCCCAGGCCTGGGCCGGAAACCCCATCAGAACTAACCCCATCACCACAGCAAGGAGCAAGCGTTTCATAGTGAGTGCATTCCGTAATCTGTCTGACGCCTATTGTAGCGAGAGATCGAGGGAGGCTCTGCGCTAAGGCATATTGATTTATGGATTACCTGACCGAGCTACAGCATTACCTAGATGCCGAGGGGCGACTCAAAGCCTGGCCCTCCAAACGCAACAAAGGCCGCTTTCAGCAGCTGGCGCTGGAGTACCTTGCCACCAAGCTTGAGCCGGGTGCCCGCTACCACGAGCGTGAGGTCAATGCCTTGCTCAACCAGCACCACACCTTTGGCGACCCGGCCCTGCTGCGGCGCGAATTATTTGAGCGCGGCCTGGTCGATAGATTGCCCAACGGCACCGCCTACTGGCTCCCCGCCAAGCTCCCGCAGTAGGGCCGCCGAGTTCGAGCCAGCGGCCTGCCATCACAGCAACACCCTCGAGCCTTAACTCGCTGGCCCCCAGCCCTGACGACTGTGCCCAAGGGAATTCTTTTACCTAAAATCGTTCCCAGGCCGGTAAACCCTGCTAGGCTAAATGTCTATTTTCATCGCCGCCAACGGGTGAAGCTATCGCCGGTGCTAGCACCATTTGAACTACTGTGGGCCTTAATCGGGTTGGTTCTCACCATTGTGGCCACCTGGATGGAAGCCTTTACCCTAAATGCTCCTTGGACCTGGGGACAGTCGGGCATGGCGATTTTGTCCCTGGGGGTGAGCTTTCAGGTGGGAGCCGTGCTGCTCACTGGCTGCGTAGGGGGTAAAAACGCGGCGGCCCTGTCGCAGATTGCCTATCTGGTGTTGGGGTTAGCCCTATTTCGGGTGTTTGGGCTACCGGTGTTTACCCAAGGGGGCGGGCTGAGCTACGTGCGTGAGCCGGGCTTCGGCTATTTAATTGGCTTTGTGCCCGCCGGGTGGGTATGTGGCTATCTAGCCTTTCAGCATCCGCCTAAGCTGGAGACATTGGCCCTAAGCAGTCTCAGCGGGTTGGGCATTATCCACGGGTTGGGCATTATTTACCTGACTCTCGCCTCCCTGCTAGGCTGGCTACAGACGGTTTCAGCCTCCTACTGGGAGCTGTTGCTGGGGTATTCTATTTTGCCGCTGCCAGGGCAACTGGTGGTGGTGTGTGCGGTGGCGGTGCTGTCGCTGGTGCTGCGGCAGCTGTTGTTTTACTAGGCCCATGAGAGTGCGCAACCGTTGGTTTTGGATCGCGGCTGGGGTTGGGCTTGTCCTCGATCAGCTGACTAAGTTCTGGGTAGCTCAAACCTTTGAACTCACCACCCCGCCCGATTCCATGGCAATCTGGCCGGGGGTGTTTTACTTTACCTATGTGACCAATAGCGGCGCAGCCTTTAGCCTATTCAGTAACAATGGCGAATGGCTAAAGTGGCTGTCCATGGCCGTGAGCCTGGGACTGATTGCCCTGGGGTTCAGCGCCCGATTGCCCAACCGCTGGGAGCAGGTGGGCTACGGGTTTATCTTGAGCGGTGCGCTGGGCAACGGCATCGATCGCCTATTGGCCGGAGAAGTAATCGACTTCCTCGACTTTCGGCTGATTCGTTTCCCAATTTTTAACCTGGCCGATGTGTTTATCAACATCGGCATTGCCTGTCTGCTGGTGGCGGCGCTGAAGACACCGCCCAAGCGGGGAGACCTGTAGGGGGTAGATGGGTGGGCGGGTAGATGGGTAGTGGATGAAATGCATCACTCATCCACTCGCCCCCTCATCCACCCGTCTACTCCCCTACCACCACTGGCTTCACCTTCCAGATGTCGCGGGCATACTCGGCAATGGTGCGATCGGCGGAGAATTTACCCACCCGAGCGGTGTTGAGAATGGCCATGCGCACCCAGCGATCGCGGTCTTCGTAGGTGCGGCTGACATGCTCTTGGCACTGCACGTAGGCGGCGTAGTCGGCCATGACCATGTAGGGGTCATCCACCAGCAGCGAGTCGAGAATCGGCAAATATAGGTCGGGGTTCTCGGGCGAAAACAACCCTGAGGCAATCACGTCTAGCACCCGCTTGAGTTCGGGGTTGGTGTCGTAGTAGAACCAGGGGTTGTGGCCTACCGCTTTACAGGCCGCTACCTGTTCGGTGGTGAGACCAAACAGGAAGAAGTTATCGGCCCCCACCTCTTCGCGAATTTCTACATTGGCGCCGTCGAGGGTGCCAATGGTAAGGGCACCGTTGAGGGTGAACTTCATGTTGCCGGTGCCCGAGGCTTCCATGCCGGCGGTCGAGATTTGCTCAGATAGATCGGAGGCGGGGAACAACCGCTGGGCCTGGGAGACGTTGTAGTTGGGTAAAAACACCACTTTCAGCCGTCCAGCCACAATGGGGTCATGGTTGACCACCTCAGCAACGCCATTGATCAGCCTCACCACCAGCTTGGCCATGGCGTAGCCGGGGGCCGCCTTGCCGCCAAAAATCACCGTGCGAGGCACGACGTGATCCCCAGGATTTTGCACCATGCGATTGTACAGGGTGATCACATGCAGCACGTTCATGAGCTGGCGCTTGTACTCGTGAATGCGCTTAATCTGCACGTCAAACATTGACTCGGGGTTGATTTCCAAGCCGAGGGTGTCGCGGATGTAGTGGGTTAGCCCCCATTTGTTGGCCTGCTTAATGGCTTGCCAGGCATGGCGAAACTCCGCGTTATCCACGTGGGCTTCCAGCTGTTTCAGATCGTCCAGGTTGGTAATCCAGCGATCGCCGATAGTCTCAGAAATCAGGTGGGACAGGCGGGGGTTGCACTGCAACAGCCAGCGGCGGGGAGTAATTCCGTTGGTCTTGTTAGTGAACTTATCGGGCCACAGCGCATAGAAGTCTTGCAGCACCTCCTGCTTCAGCAGCTCGGTGTGTAGCGCCGCCACCCCGTTAATGGCGTGACTGCCGACACAGGCCAGGTTGGCCATCCGCACCCGGCGCTCAGGGCCTTCCTCAATTAGCGATAGCCGCTCCAGACGGACGGGGTCTTTGGGATAGCGCAGCTTCACCTGGTCAAGGAAGCGATGGTTGATTTCGTAGATGATCTCCAGGTGGCGGGGCAGTAGCTTGCCAAACAGGTCGACCGACCAGCGCTCTAGCGCCTCAGGCATGAGGGTGTGGTTGGTGTAGCCAAAGGTGCGCTGGGTAATTTGCCAGGCGGTCTCCCAATCAAACTGGTGCTCATCGAGCAGCAGGCGCATCAACTCGGCCACCCCAATGGCGGGGTGGGTATCGTTGAGTTGAATGGCGGCGAACTCCGCCAGGTCATTCAGACTGGCGTGGTCGCGCAGGTGCAGTCTGATGATGTCCTGAAGCGAACAGGCCACGAAGAAATACTGCTGCTGCAGGCGCAGCTCCTTGCCCTGCTGGGTTTCGTCATTGGGGTAAAGCACCTTGGTGATGTTCTCAGACATCATCTTGTTGGCCACTGCCCCGGCGTAGTCACCGGCGTTAAAGGCCCCCAGGTCAAAGGCTTCGCCTGCCTCAGATTTCCACAGTCGCAGTAGGTTGACATTCTCAGTGCCGTAGCCGGGCACCGGCACATCGTGGGGAATACCAATCACGGTCTGGCCGGCCACCCAGCGCACCTGATGGTTGTCGTCGCCGTTTTTATAGACCTCGGTATGGCCGCCAAACTTGATTTCGACCCGGTAGTCGGGGCGGGCAATTTCCCAGGGATTGCCGTAGCTGAGCCACTTGTCGGGCACTTCAACCTGGTGACCCTGGTGAATCACCTGGGTGAAAATACCAAACTCGTAGCGAATGCCATAGCCCACCGCCGGCAGGTTGAGGGTGGTGAGGGAATCCATAAAACAGGCGGCCAATCGGCCCAGCCCCCCGTTCCCCAAACCCGGCTCAGCCTCGCGCTCTAGCAGCTCGTCGAGGTCGAGACCGCAGTCCGCCAGGGCGTGGCGCATGGTGTCGTAGATGCCCAGGTTAATCAACCCGTTGCCAAGCTGGCGGCCCATCAAAAACTCCGCCGACAGATAGTAGACGGCTTTGGCCTGGGCCTGGGCATAGGTCTTGGCGGTGCGAATGCGCTTTTGCAGCAGCTGGTTGCGCACGCTGTGGGCTAAGGCCATGTAGTAGTCGTGGGCGGTGGCAAATTGATCGTCTTTGCCCTGCACCCAGTGTAGGTTGTCGACCAGTGTCTGCTGGATCTGAGTCACCTGGGCTTCTAAATTGGGCTGGGACGCTTGGTCAAACTCGTTGCCCTCAGAGTCGGCAATGATCGGCCCGGCGATCGCCGGGCTGGGCTGGGGTAGAAAAACCGGTTGTTTAGCCATTGGAACCCTTAATTTACGTAGTTACGACACAAGAATTCACTGGCAGCCCGTAGGCTCATAGTTGAAGTCGCTTGCGAGATGGCTTCATCTTAACTGGCTGTGAATTAAAAATAGTTGTTCATCTAACAACCCAAAAGAACATCTCGTTAGCAGGGCTACATTTGACTAGTCAGCTCAAAATTTGCCGAACCAAGTTGCTTGGCTAGGTGTTGCCACTCGAACAGACTAAACCTATAGTATTCAAGTGTTTTGACCACTCCGAAAAAACACCGAAGCCGGGATTATGAGAGGGGTATTTCTAAATGTTAAGATCAGTAAATTAGCTCACCAAACCATGAATAAAATTTCAACAATAGGCCCTAAGCCTTGCTCCGCAAGGGATTCGGGTTGCAACGCCATTGTGGCTAAATTCTAAAGGAAAGATAAAACTACTTAGTTTGGCTATCTTGATGCACCATCTTTAGGCGTTTGCCAAATGGCTAATCAACTATCTATACTGACCTATCAGTTGATCTAAAGACTTGATTAAGTTTCAGGCAGAAGCTGTTGTTATCCCTTTGCTTTTTAGAGCTCAGAAAATACCTACACAAGTCGGCGATTTTTGATTTTTTCTTAAAAAAATCTTAAGGATTTAGGCTTTGCGGAAAAAGGCTGGTGATGGCAAAGTCCGGGGGCTTGAAAGACCATCCCCAGTCTATTTCGTGCCAAATAGGCGATCGCCCGCATCCCCCAGCCCCGGCAGGATGTAGCCATGCTCGTCCAGCTTTTGGTCGATGGCGGCGGCGTAGAGGGGCACGTCGGGGTGTTCTCGGTGGAAATGGGCGACGCCTTCGGGGGCAGCCAGCAGGCAGAGAAAGCGCAGCGATCGCGGCTGGGCCTGCTTGAGCGGGTACAGAGCCGCCACCGCCGTATTACCCGTGGCGATCATGGGGTCAACTACCAGCACATCGCGATCGCTCAAATCCTCGGGCACCTTGAAAAAATACTCGATCACCCGCAGGGTTTGGGGGTCGCGGTAGAGGCCAATGTGCCCCACCCGGGCCGAGGGCATGAGTTCAAGAATGCCGTCGAGAATGCCCTGCCCTGCCCGCATGATGGAAACCACCACCAGCTTTTTCTCCGGTGCCAGCACCGGGGCCTCCATCGTGGCCAGCGGTGTTGTGATCGTTTCCAGTTTCAGCGGTAGATCCCGCGTCACTTCGTAGGCCATCAGCAGGCTAATTTCCTTCAGCAATGTGCGAAACTTCGCGGTGCTGGTCTCGGCCCGCCGCATCAGGGTGAGCTTGTGCTGGATCAGGGGGTGGTCGATGAGGTGGAGTTCGGGCATGGGGGGGTGAAGGGGAGGAGGAGGGGATGGGTGGGAGCTGGTGAATTCAAAATTCAAAATTGAGAATTCAAAATTTTGAACTCTTAAAACACTGTGCCGTCGCTGGCGAGCTGGATGGGCGGACCGCCGTCAGGGCGCTTTTCGGCGGCGATTTGGCGACCGGCGGTCCAGGTGCCGCCCTGGAGAATCTTGGCCAGGGGTAGGGTTGCGGCATTCATACCCAGGGTTTGGCGGATGTGGGCAGCCAAGTCATCCAGTAGGCACAGAGTGAGGGCGCGCCATTCGACGATCAAGGATGAGTGGGGGGGATGGGCAATTGCAATCGCAGCAGGATCTTTGAGGCTGAGCACACCCAAATCCAGGAATAAACCGCCGTTGCGGTATTCGGCCAGGCCGGTGAGCTGATCTAAATCTGTAATGGTGAGGCCCAGATCTTGTAAGGGTTCCAGCAGAGAATAGGTCAGCCACTGGGAGAGCTTGTGGAAGGGGACCAGGTTGCTGCCGGGGCCAGTATTGGGCAGCTGGGGATGGAGCCACACGTCGCCCAGATTGACGCCCTCCAGCTCTATCCGCCCTGGCCAAATTGGCCCGAGCCCTTTGAGAATTGTCTGCAAAATTATTACTGCTGACAGTCGACCTGCGCCAGCCTGGTGCAGCCAGTAGTCCACCAGATTGCCCGGCCTGGGCAGGTCAGCGCCAAAGAAGTCGGGGTACTGGGTTAGGGTGTGACCCAGCTTTTGCAGCAGGGCGACCCGGCCTTCAATTCCCAGGAGCGGATTGTCGTTGGTGACTTGAAAGGCTTGGCCCAGCTGTCCTGAGGTGAGCCGGGTCAGGCCGTTAGCATCAGCTTGCCAGGGAACATCACGCTGGCTGGAGAAAAGCCCCGACTTAAAGCTGTGAAAGCTGGCGATCGCCAGCCCCTCCGACCTGGCAAACTCCAACCCCGTCCCCGGCTCTCGGTACCGCCACCGGCTGCCGGCCCCGGCATCGAGCAGCACGCTGGTAATCGCCAGATCCAACTTCAGCCGCGCCTGTTCTAGGGGTGACAGTTTAGATAGCTCAGGGTCTAGTAGCGCCAGCCGCGACTCACCTTCCACCTCAAAGTGCCGCCAGCGTGAGTGAAAGGGAATGTTGCCATCGGGGTACTGCTGTCGCATCACGTCAAGGACGTAGGATGCAGTCGCAGGCATGGCTTCGGGGTGATAGCGAAAGTGCTGAAGCTGGTCCTGTTCGGCCAAGGAGAAAAGGGCACGGGTGCGATCGCGAATCGCCTGCGGACTCTGTAGATAGTCCACCACCCTAGGGTGGTCGTCGCCCACCAACCTGTCATTGCTGGAAGCCATCCTTACTCCACTAAATCGCGACCCTTCACCTGGGCCAGATCGGCCTCAAGGGGCGCGACTGTATCGGTGTAGTAGCCCGCCGCCTTTTTAGCCTCAATCTCCACCCGCGCATCCAGGGGCACCAGGTCGTCAGGGATGGGCACCCGTTCGACAATTTCGATCCCCGATCGCACCAGGGCGTTGTACTTCATGTCGCTCATCGACACAAAGCGATCGATGCGGGTCACCCCCAGCCAGTGCAGCACGTCGGGCATGAGCTCCTGAAAGCGCACATCCTGCACCCCGGCCACGCATTCAGTGCGGGCAAAGTAGGCATCGGCGCGATCGCCCCCTTCCTGCCGCTTACGCGCGTTATAGACCAAAAACTTGGTCACTTCTCCCAGGGCCCGCCCTTCCTTGCGGAAGTAGACAATCAGCCCCGCCCCCCCCTGCTGAGCCGTGGCAATGCATTCTTCCAGGCCGTGCACCAGGTAAGGACGGCAGGTGCAAATGTCAGAGCCAAACACATCGGAGCCGTTGCACTCGTCATGGACTCGCACCGCCAGGGGCCGCATCGGGTCGGTAATCGCCGCCGGGTCGCCCACAATATATACGGTGATACCGCCAATGGGGGGCAAAAACACCTTCACATCAAACCGCGTTACCAACTCCGGAAACATGCCGCCGGTCTGCTCAAACAGGGCGTAGCGCAGGTTCTCTTCGCTCACCCCCAGGCGCTGGGCCACCCCCGGTAGGTACCACACCGGCTCCACCGCCGCCTTAGTTACCACCAGGTCGCCGCCAGGCTTGACGATCTCGCCATCCTCTTTGATCCGGCCCTGGCGAACCGCCTCCAGCAGCTCCGGCATTTGAATGTGGGCGCGGGTGACCGCAATGGTGGGGCGAATGTCGATACCCTCGGCCAGCAGCGGCTCGTACAGGTCTCCCACCACGGCCCCAAAGGGGTCGAGGGAGACGATTTTTTCGGCATCGGACCAGCTGGGATGGGGGCCAATGGCGATCGCGGGAGAGGTATTCGTAAAGTCGGGCTTATGGTCGGGATCTAAGACTCCGCTGGCCACCGCCAGAGCCCGATAGACGGCGTAGGACCCAGAGTGGGTGCCAATGGCGTTGCGGTGGTTAGGGTTGGTGACGGTGGCCACGATCGCCCCCCGCTGCTGGGGATCGCCATGGCCCCATTGCACCGGTTTACCCTTCAACCCCGATTGACTGGAGTGGGAAGTGAGCACGATATGGCGACGCTTCGGGGCGTCTGCCTGCCCCAGCGGCGTCACATTGCCCGCGGCCAAACCGTTACCGTCGCCCATAGGATGCCTCGCGTAACAGGAACATCTAATTTGCCATATTCCCAAGGCCCGAAAAGCTTACCCATGACAGACCGCCCTGCCCCCTAACCCACCAATCCCCAGGCTATTTGGAGCGGGATGACTTGGGTGATGACTTGGGTAAAGAGGGATCCACCTCGGCAGCCCCAGGGGCCGCTTCCGGCTCGGGGGAATCGATCATTTTAGCCGCTTGAGCTGGCTCGGGCTGAGGCAGCTGCGACTGGAAGTCGATGCCCAGCACCTCGCTGTAAAGCTTGACGTAATCCACCGCCGATTTGTCCCAGCTAAAGTCTTGGGCCATGGCTCGCTGCTGGAGAGCCCGCCAGGCATCCTTAAAGCGATAGCCTTCCCAGGCGCGAATTAGGCAGGTGAACAGATCCAGCGGCTCGTAGCGGTCGAAGCAGTAGCCCGTGCCCGCCTGGTGCTCAGGGTCGTGGTGCTGCACCGTATCCACCAGCCCGCCGGTGCGGCGCACAATGGGAATGCAGCCGTAGCGCATGGCAATCATCTGGCTGATGCCGCAGGGTTCAAACCGCGAGGGCATCAGAAACGCGTCGGCCCCGGCGTAGATGCGGCGACCTAGGCCCTCGCTGTAGAGCAGATAGGTGGCCATGCGGCCCCGATAGCGGCTGGCCATCTGCCACAGCTGGGTCTCGTAGTAGCGATCGCCCGTGCCGAGCAAAATAAACTGCGCGTCGGTATAGGAGAGGAACCGATCCAAAATTTGCAGAATCAGGTCCAGCCCCTTCTGCTCCACCAGACGGCCCACCAGGCCCACCAAAAAGGCCTTAGAGTTGACCTCTAGACCCAGTTCCTCCTGGATCGCCACCTTGTTGAAGCGGCGGTTTTCCAGGCTGTCGGCGGTGAAGGTCTTGCCCAGGTAGCGGTCGGTGGCGGGGTTGTAGGACTCGTCGTCAATGCCGTTGAGAATGCCCGACAGCTTACCGCTGACAAAGGACAGCAGCCCCTCCAGTTCTTCACCATAGTCTGGGGTTTGAATCTGCTGGGCGTAGGTCGGCGACACGGTGTTGACGCGATCGGCAAACTGTATCGCCGCCGCCATGGTGTTGTGCCCCTGCATGTACCACGGGCACCAGGTGATCCGCTCTAGCTCCCACCGCCAGGGCCCCTGGTAGGCCAGGTTGTGAATGGTGAAGATGGTGCGAATGTCGGGGGACTGGTGCATCCACACCGGAATCATGCCCGTGTGCCAGTCGTGGCAGTGAATAATCTGGGGCTTCCAATAGTTCCAGGCAAACTCTGCAGCGCCGTTGGCAAAAAAGGTAAACCGCCAAGCCTCATCGTCGCCGCCGTAGACCTTGCGGGGGTCAAAGGCGGGGTGGCCAAACAGGTACACCGGCACGTCAGAGTCGGGCAGAGTGGTTTCGTACACCGCAAAGTTGTTGAACATGGCGGTGCCCTGCCACACCGGCTCGGCAGGAATGTCTACCTTGTCGGGCAGAAAGCCGTAGTAGGGCATAAAGATGCGCACGTCGTGGCCCATGCTGCGCAACACCTTCGGCAGCGAGCCCACCACGTCGCCCATACCACCAACCTTAGCTAGGGGCGCTGCCTCCGCTGCCACAAAAAGAATTTCCATATCGCCCGCTCTGCTGTTGGATCAATCGGCTGTCCTCAGTCTACGGGGGCGGGGGCGTTCTGCCTAGATCTTTTGCGCCTGGCTACACCCCGGCGATCGCAACGATGCCAGGACGCTTGCCGGAAGACCGATTCCGAGGGTTGCTGGGGAGAGACTAATCGGCAGACAGAGTGATGATTGCCAGAGATAGCCCAGCCCAGAAAACCCAAAATCTGCGCGCGGGAGGGAGGTGAAACACGATCTGCTCCAGGTGGGCTAGACCGCAGGCCGAGATCCAGGCGGCGGCCCCGAGGGACCGCTACACACTTTGATGGGGCTAGCTCAAATACTTGCTGAGGGTAGTGCTGTATTCGTCGTACTTCTTAGCACCCACCAGGGTTTCTGCCACCTCGCCCTGGTTGAAAAACATGACGGCGGGAATGCTGCGAACGCTGTAGCGCTTGGCCAAGGCCTGGTTGGCGTCTAGGTCGAGCTTAAAGACCTTGGCGCGATCGCCGTATTCGGCGGCCAGCTGATCCATCAGGGGTGCCACCAGCTTGCAGGGGCCGCACCAGGATGCCGTGCAGTCAACCACAAAGACCGACTCAGCCGTCAAAAGTGCATCAAACTCAGCTTCGTTTTCAATGTAGGCAGCGGACATAACTCAAGCCTCATCTAAACCTTCATTCTCCCACGGTGATGGTCTAACAGCCGGCATTCCTCCGGCAGAGAGGCCGATTGTCGTGGCCACAGAACCGCTGACACAGCCCCCCAGCCCAAGATGCATACAAAACTTTACATAAGCCTCGCTAGGCCGCCAAGGCCGCCGATCAACGTGAGTAGACCGTCCTCAGCCTGCTCTCGGGGGCCATTTTGTCCTGCAATGCCACACCGCCATTTCAAACATGCTAGGGTATCTCCAGAGATATAGAGATCGGTTAGCAGCATTTGTTTCTAGTACTAACGAGTTTTTCCGTTTTTCCATTGACAGACTTCTCTCCGAAATTTTGCTCTACAAGCCCTTTAATTTTTGGAGACAAGACATGTCAATCTACGTAGGCAACCTGTCCTATGACGTTACGACCGAAGATCTAACTTCGGTGTTTGCAGAGTACGGCTCTGTGAAGCGCGTTCAGCTTCCCACCGATCGTGAAACCGGCCGCATGCGCGGCTTTGGTTTTGTCGAGATGTCGGCTGATGCTGAAGAGAACGCCGCCATCGAAGCCCTAGACGGTGCAGAGTGGATGGGCCGCGACCTCAAGGTCAACAAAGCTAAGCCCCGTGAAGATCGCAGCGGCGGCGGCGGCAACTTTGGTGGCGGCGGACGTCGGGGTGGTGGCGACAGCTTCTCCCGCGGCGGCTACTAAGGCAATCAGGCTAGGTTCATTTCCCTAGGGCATCAACCTAGCCCAAAACTAGCAAGGCTCAGGCATTTCTGCCTGAGCCTTTTTTATTGCCTATTCAGGAGACGGCAGGTGCTTCACGCTATGGGCCAGGCGCTGAGTGACCTCAGCCCACTCCCAAGGCCCGACTCGGTTCCCTGGTCATCGGGGACTCCAGTGCTCCAGGACAACTACCCCAACCCTAAGGCGTCAACCTTAGACCCAAACCCTAGGAGAGGGCCAAAATTTCCTGGGTGGCACCGTTGTTCGCCGGATGATCCCGATGGGGTATCTGTAGCATATCCGTCAGCAGAGTAGTGGGGGGCTGGCGGTGGGGCCAGGCAAAGGCATGGCGAAAGGCCGCTTCCTGGCAGGCCTGCAGCTGTTCAAACCCAATGATGTCGTGGGTGAGCAGGTTTTCGTACTCAAAGGGCAGGCGTACGTTGTGCAGTCCAGCGTTGTCGGTGCAGATGGCGATATCTACCCCGGCCTCAAAGCAGCGATCAAATACCCCCTTGAGTTGGTAAATTTCGTCTAGGGTGCCAGTCTTCAGGTAGGTGGTGGGACATACCTCCAGGCACTGACCCCGGGCAGCCACCTCAGGCAATAGCTCAGGATGCCGCAGCGGAATCTGAATGCCGTGGCCAATGCGCATCAGGTAGGGCAACAGCTTGGGGTGGTCGCCCTCGACGGTTTCATAGAGGTGGCCAGTGGTTTTGAGCCCGAGGTCTAGGGCGCGTTGGTACAGCTGGGTGAACTCCTCAATGCGATCGCCGTACTTCGCATCGCCTCCGGCCACATCCACCGCACACACGTACTCAGGGTATTGCCCCGCCAGCTCCACAATCGCCTGATTGACCGCTTGGGGCAATCTCGAGTGCATGCAGAGAATCTGCTTGGTGACGATTGGGTACTCCGGTTGCTGGCTGGCCCGACCGACGATCTCCACGATTTCGGCCATCGCTTCAATGCGCTGGTTCTGGCTTAGGTGCTCGGGGGTGCGCAGGTAGGGGGTGTAGCGCAGCTCCAGGTAAGCCAGGTTCTCGAATATGTAGGCACCGCGGATCAGGCGATAGATAAAGTAGGGCAGCGCCTCATGGGTCTGCACGCTTTCCACCAGGGTGTGCAGCTCTAGGTATTCAGCTAGGGTGTTGCGGGGGCGGGTGTAAAACTGCTCAAACGCAGCATAGTCAGCAAACTGACCCGAGAGGTCTGGGCGATTCCGTTCAAAATAGCGCCACAGCACTCGGGGCACCACCGACCCGCCCAGGTGACGGTGTAGTTCAGCGTATAGACTCATGGCAACCTCCGCCTTTAGTTTAGAAGTGTGGGCAAAAAGGGCAGGGCCCGGGGCGTGAATCCAAAGAAAATCTAAAGAAATGTAAATCTAGATATTTGTCTGTTCTATCGCATATTTCACTCATTTGGGTATGAGATTAAATACTTTTAATTTGCTGAGGGTTCGGGCCTTGGGGGCAATGCCCCCTAAGGAGGCAAGTCTCAAGCCCTGCAGACCAAGTTGACACAATGGCCTTTACCTAGTGATAATGGGAATTTGTGTGAACTTTAGAGCCTAGATTCCCTTGGCAAACGTTGTAGTAATTGGAGCCCAGTGGGGCGACGAAGGTAAGGGCAAAATTACCGATTTGCTGAGTCGTTCAGCAGACGTAGTTGTGCGCTACCAGGGCGGAGTAAATGCAGGCCACACCGTGGTTGTGCAGGATCAGACCTTCAAGCTGCACCTGATTCCCTCCGGCATTCTTTACCCCGAAACCGAGTGCGTCATTGGCAGCGGCACCGTCATTGACCCCAAGGCTCTGATTGGTGAGCTCGACAAGCTCGACGAACTGGGAATCTCGTCTAAAAATCTTTTTATCTCCAATGCCGCCCATGTCACCATGCCCTACCACCGCCTGATCGATCAGGCCTCGGAAGAGCAGCGGGGCAACCACAAAATTGGCACCACAAAGCGGGGCATCGGCCCGACCTACGCCGATAAGTCTGAGCGTATCGGTATTCGCATCATTGACCTGATGGATCACAGCCGACTGCGTAAGCAGCTGGAGTGGACTATCCAGTACAAAAACAGCATTCTCGAAAAACTATACGATCTAGAACCGCTGGATCCGGCCACCGTAATAGACGAATATATCGAGTACGCCGAACGGCTGCGGCCCCACGTCATCGATAGTTCTCTCCACGTTTACCAGGCGATCCGGCAGCGCAAGAATGTGCTGTTTGAGGGGGCCCAGGGCACCCTGCTCGACCTTGACCACGGCACCTACCCCTACGTCACCTCCTCTAATCCGGTGGCCGGTGGGGCCTGCATCGGCACCGGCATCGGTCCCACCGTGATCGATCGCGTCATCGGCGTCGCCAAGGCCTACACCACCCGAGTTGGGGAGGGCCCCTTCCCAACTGAGCTGATCGGTGGGATAGGTGAGCTGCTCTGCACCCGCGGGGCTGAATTTGGCACCACCACCGGACGGCGTCGCCGCTGCGGCTGGTTTGATGCGGTAATTGGGCGTTATGCCGTGCGCATCAATGGGCTCGACTGCCTCGCCATCACCAAACTCGACGTGCTAGATGACGTGGATGAGATTCAGGTATGCGTGGCCTACGAGCTCGATGGCAGCCGCTGCGAAGAGCTACCGGCCAACGCCGATGCCTTTAGCCGCTGCCAGCCCATCTACAAAACCATGCCCGGCTGGAAACAACCCACCGACCACTGTCGCGACCTCAGCGACCTTCCCAAGGCCGCCCTAGACTATCTCAAGTTCTTGGCCGAGCTGATGGAGGTGCCGATCGCGATCGTATCGCTGGGGGCCAGCCGCGACCAAACCATCATCGTAGAAGACCCCATCCACGGGCCAAAGCGGGCACTGCTCTACGAGAATGGCGAGCCTCAGGTGTCCTAGGGCTGAGGTTTGATCAAGTTTGTTTTCCTAATGTGTTATTAACGGGGGGATTTTCCATGGAACTGACTATTGAATGTAAACCGCGCGATCCTAAGGCAAAACCCAATGCCCTGCGTCGCCAGGGACTCTTGCCCGTCGTACTGTACGGACATCAAGGAACTGAATCCGTATCGCTGACCGTCGATCAAAAAGCAGCTGATATGCTGCTGCGTAAGGCTGCGGTCAACAACACCATGATTGATCTGCAAATTCCCGATATGCCTTGGAATGGCAAGGCACTGCTGCGGGAAGTGCAGGCCCACCCTTGGAAGAGCTCGGTGTACCACCTCAGCTTTTTTGCCGTGAAGGCCCAAGATGCGGTGGAAGTGGGTGTGACGCTAAACTTTATCGGGGAACCCACAGGGGTTAAAAATGACGGTGGTGTGCTCAACACTGAAGTCAACGAAGTAACCGTGAAGTGCAAGGCCATTGACATCCCCGAAACCATTGATGTAGATGTCTCTAGTCTGGGTATAGGTGATTCGCTGACCGTGGCTGATCTGGTGTTGCCCGCTGGGGCCGTAGTGGCTGGGGACCAGACCCTAACTATTGCAACCGTGCTACAGGGCCGCAATGCTGACGGCGAGTCAACGGTGACAACGGCGGTAGTCTAAGCTTGCTCCGAACGTCCTCAGTGACAGTTCGTTGTGATCAGGTACCGCGATGATGGGGGTTGGGGATCTAGGTCCCTGGCCCCTTTATAGTGTTAGTCAGGTTTCTACAGGCAGGTTATGGCCGATTCCACTCTCCCCGCGTTGATTCAGCAGATGTGTCAGGCAGGGTTTTACCCCCACCCGGTGGTGGAGCCAATTCGGCTGCTGCAAACCCATGTGTCCTACGTGCTGTTGACCGGTGACTATGCCTATAAGCTCAAAAAGCCGGTAAACTTTGGCTTTTTAGACTATTCAAGCCTGGAAAAGCGACACCACTTCTGCCAGGAGGAGTTGCGGCTCAACCAGCGGGGCGCAGGGGCGCTGTACCTAGACGTTGTGGCCCTGGGCCAAACCGGCGATAGGTACTACTTTGCTGATGCCGATGCGGGGGATGCAGTGGAGTACGCCGTCAAAATGGTGCAGTTTCCCCAGGCGGCCATCCTCAGCGCGCTATACGATCGCGGCGAACTCACCCCAGCCCTGATCCAAGACCTGGCGGCGGCGGTGGCCAACTTTCACCTCGGGGCCGAAACCAATGATTACATTCGCACCTTCGGCTCGGTGGACAAGATTCGCCAGGCTTTTGACGAAAACTATGCACAAACCGAAGGGTATATCGGCGGTCCCCAGACCCAGGCCCAGTTCGATGCCACTAAAGCCTACACCGACGACTTCTTTCGCTCCCAGGGGGAGCTGTTTCAGCGACGGGTAGAGCAAAACTGGATTCGCGCCTGCCATGGGGATCTGCACCTCAACAACCTCTGTTTTTGGCAGGGGAAGCTGTACCTGTTCGACTGCATTGAGTTCAACGAGCCCTTCCGCTACGTCGATGTCATGTATGACGTGGGCTTTGTGGTGATGGATCTGCTGTCTAAGGACTGCACTGCGCTGGCTACGATTTTTCTCAACCACTACGCAGAGCGCACCGGCGACTGGGAGGGGATACAACTGCTGCCGCTTTATATCAGCCGCCAGGCCTATGTGCGGGCTAAGGTGACCTCCTTTTTGCTGAACGACCCCTCGGTCGATGAGGATGCTAAGACTAGGGCCGCAGAGACCGCCGCTGGCTACTACCGACTGGCCTGGTCCGTATGCCAGCCCCGGCAGGGTCGGCTGTACCTGATGGCAGGGCTGTCGGGGTCGGGCAAATCAACCACCGCTCAACTGCTGGCTCGTCAGATCAACGCCCTTCACCTACGCAGTGATGCGGTGCGCAAGCACCTGGCTGGGGTGTCGCTGGATCAGCGGGGCGATGACAGCCTCTATACCCCAGAGATGACAGCTAAAACCTACGATCGCCTCCTGACCCTGGGCCTGACCCTGGCGCAGGCGGGCTACTCGGTCATTCTCGACGCCAAGTACGATCGCCAGGCCCTGCGCCAGGATGCCATTGAACGCAGTCAAGCCGTCACCTTGCCCCTGACAATTCTCTACTGCACCGCGCCCCCTGAGGTACTCGAGCAGCGGGTGCGCGATCGCTCCGGTGACATTGCCGATGCCACCGTGGCGGTACTCCACAGACAGTCTATGGAAGCCTTTACCGAGGCGGAACAGGAGCTGGTACAGACGATCGATACTAACCAATCGGTGCCCCAGCAAATAGCCGCTATAGTAGGGGCATAGGGCTCTGCCCCTGCCTTGGCTTATCTTGCCGCATGGGAATCTGATCGGTGGTTGATAAAATTGTCCCGCCAGCATTCAAGCTTTGGCTGGCCTTTTTGTTTGTTTTTTTGCTGTTGGGCTACGACGTAGTGCCCAGTATTTTGCTGGGGGCAGTGGCCGGATTTGCCGGGGGCACCATCATAGCCTGGTGGGCCACTCCGGGGGGTGAGCCCACCTCCCCCCTAGAACTGCCGGCCCCCCTCCGCCAGCTCAACCCCAGCCAATTGCCCCTGCGCAAGTTCTTTCGGCGGGGCGGCAACCAGCCACGGGTGCCGCGGGCCAGACGATAGGAGGCTGACAGAGCCCAGTCGGGCATACTGAGCAGACCGACCATACTTCATCACCCGGCATGGCAGAACGAGCATACTGGCTGGCCTGGGCCCAGGCTAAGGGGCTGGGCCCCATTTTGTTAAAGCGATTGCGCAGCCACTTTGGCACCCTGGCAGCCGCCTGGCACAGTGCCGCAGCCGACCTGCTGGAGGTGGAGGGCATTGGGCTGGGGCTGGGGGCTAGCCTGGTGGACTATCGCCAGACCGTTTCACCGCTGGAACTGTTGGCCGACTACGAACAGCAGCACGCCAATTTTTGGACCCCAGCCGATGCCGAGTACCCGGCCCTGCTGTACGAAATCACCGACCCGCCACCCCTCATCTTCTACCGGGGCCGCCCCGAATTGGCCAGTGCTCTACAGAGCATACCGTCGGTGGGCATTGTGGGCACGCGCCACCCCTCGGACTACGGTCAGCAGTGGACCCGGCGCCTGACCCGACAGCTGGTGGCCCATGACGTGATCGTCGTGTCTGGATTAGCTAAGGGGATCGATCGCTACGCCCACCAGCAGACCCTAGACAGCGGCGGGCTCACCATTGCTGTCCTGGGAACAGGGGTAGACCAGGCCTATCCCTGGGTCAATCGCGACCTGCAGGAACGCATTGCCCAGCAGGGTCTGCTGCTGAGCGAACACCCCAACGGCACGCCGCCCGATCGCGGCCATTTCCCCCGTCGCAACCGTATTATTGCCGGGCTGAGCCGAGCGGTGGTGGTCACTGAAGCCCCGGCCCGCTCGGGGGCATTGATTACGGCCCAGTTAGCCAACGACTACGGCCGCGACGTATTTGCCCTGCCCGGATCGCTTGACAACCCCTGCTGCGAGGGATGTCTGGAATTGATCAACCAGGGGGCCCAAATGATTTTGAACGATCTGACGCTGATTAAGGCGCTGGGGCAAATGCCTGAGCTGAGCGCAGCCTTTTCAGGACAAGCGCCGATGGAGCGACCCGACGCAGGGCTGGTCGCTCCTCCAGCCGAGCCCGCGGCACTGCAACCGCCGCCCCTACCCCCCGCGATGGCCCAAGTGCTGTCCAGCGTCACCCCTGAACCCGCCACCCTCGATCAGCTAGTGCAACAGCTTGCCCAGCCCACGGGGGAGATCTTATCTACCCTAGTTCAGCTCGAGCTGATGGGTCTGGTCACCCAGCTCCCTGGCATGCGCTACCAGCGCAACTAAGCCTCGTTCCACACCGCCTTGTCGCAGTCCTGCTGCAAGAACTCAAACCGCAGGCTGCCCAACTTAACCAAGTCGCCGTCCTGTAGGTAGTGGCGCTGGGCGGGCGTGAGATGGCGACCATTCACCCAGGTGCCACCGGCGGCACCCAGGTCGCTGATAAAGAACCCCCGCAGCGGATCAAAGCTGAGGGCAGCATGGCAGTCGGCAATGCCAGGTTGGGGGATAGAGACCGTGCAGCGAGGGCTTTGGCCTAACAACCAGCGACTACCGCACAGGGTGACCTGAATGGCGCGATCGGCGTTGATGTTTGTGCTCAGAAAGGCGCTGTCCTCTGAAACAATACCCTGGAGGTACCATTCGGTGCGATGGCAGTGGTTTTGAGCTGTCAGAATCGGGTCGATAACATTGGCCACCTGCTCTAGGTCGTAGCTCAAGTTGCGAAACAGCACATCCAACAGCCAAGGAGGCGATTCCACCGGGCTGCCGATATCGCGGCTTTGGAGCTGTGTGCTGAGGGGAACCCACCCAGCATCGGTCGAGGAAAAATGTGAGGAAACCATAACGAACCGTCAAAGTACCGCTAACTTTGTCTCTAGATAAGGTCATCAGCAAGCCTCAGCAGCTTGGCCCTAGGGGGGCTTCCCTGGGGGTATGGGGTTGTGATGGACCTGGTCTATGCACCCGCTCCAAAGCTAAAAACCTTGGGCGTTGGGGGAAACTCCTGGGAGACTTGTGAATTACGCGTGACGATTTTCCTCATGGACTTGGCCCCATGGGGCTAAGCTGATGACATTAAACTGGGTTTCGGCGAGGCGCACAATGCCGGGACAGGGGTTACTTATAAAAGCTTTATGAACGCTACGGGAATTTACCTAGATACGTTAAGCCACCCCCAGGGCTCTAGACGGTCATCCATCCCTTAGCCTGCTATATCATCAGGGGTGTCTCTGTATCCTCGTCCCCAGGAAACCCGTGGTAAATCTCGCTACCCGCGCCCAGCCACCGCTCAGCTTTATTCCCCCGGCCCTGGATAGTCGTGTACTGGCCCTAGCGCGCCTCAGCATGCCCTACTGGATGCGCTGGCGCGAGCAAATTCGGCAGGTGGAGGTAGTCAACGCCGATAGCCTAGTGCATTTGTTCAAAGCGTTCAAGGCTGGAGAGACCCGGTTTGTGCTGGCCTTTCGCCACCCCAGCCCGCTCGATTCCTTTTGTTTGGCCCACTTGATGTGGCAGGCGGTGCCCCAGCGGGCCAGGGAGTTGGGGATTGATCTCAAACGCCCTGTTCACGCTCACTTTATCTACGATCGCGGCATACCCCTGTGGGCTGGCGACTGGGTCGGATGGCTCTACGGTCGTCTGGGGGGCACCCCGATCCAGCGGGGTAAGGTCGATCGCCAGGGGCTGCGATCGGCCCGTGATTTGCTGGCCAACGGTCAATTTCCCCTGGCGGCGGCCCCGGAGGGAGGCAACAATGGCCACACCGAAATTGTCAGCCCCCTGGAGCCGGGGGTGGCCCAGATGGGCTTTTGGTGCGAAGAGGATATGCAGAAGCAGGGGCGCTCTGAACGGGTGGCGATCGCACCCCTAGGTATTACCTACCGCTACCTCACTCCGCCCTGGAAAGAGCTCGATCGCTGGCTCGATCGCCTGGAGCAGGCCAACGGCCTGGCCATGTCCACCCCTGCCTATCCCCCAGGCGACACCGCCGAAACGGCCATGGAGTGCCGCTACCAGCGGCTCTACACCCTGGGGGAACACCTCCTGACCCTGGTGGAGGGCTACTACAGAGACGTCTATAATCTGGACCTGCCCGGGCCTAGCTCCGGCGATCGCCCCGGCCTGGTGCCCCCGACCAGTGCCCTGGGCAATCGCCTGGAAGCGCTCATGAACGCGGCCCTCCAGGTGGCCGAAACCTACTTTCAGCTATCGCCCAAGGGTGGCCCCATCGACCGCTGTCGCCGCATTGAGCAGGCTGGGTGGGAGCGCATCTATCGTCAAGATTTGGCGGGGGACCAGCCTCTGTCTGCGGTAGAGCGGGGGCTAGCTGACCGCGAAGCCGAAGAGGCAGGTCTGCGCATGTGGCACATGCGCCTGGTGGAAAACTTTGTCGCCGTGACCGGGCAGTACGTGCGCCAGCGCCCCTCCGCCGAGCGCTTCGCCGAAACGGTGATGATTCTGCGGGACACGGTGTGCTTGATTCAAGGCGAAAACCCATTTCCTCGCCCTAAGCTGGGGCCGCTGCAGGCAAAGCTGACGGTGGGGCAGCCGATCTCGGTGAGCGATCGCTGGCCCGACTACAAGGCCAACCGCAAACAGGCGGTTGCCCAGCTCACCACCGACCTGCAAACCACCCTAGAGGCCATGATTAATCCCAACACCGACGAGCTTTAAGCCGCAGGGGCAGGCTAATCACAGGGGAACATTACGCATCGTAATGGCGGCGGCTGGGGCTGATTTTATGGGTGGTAGGATGGCTGAGTAAAATCTGCAACTCCGTTTAAAAAAGCCAAGTCAACCCAATTCAAGTCTAGAGGTGGAGTTTCGCCTGTGGGAGAGCTACAGATCCCGAACTGGACTTGGTATCAAACACTTTTAGGAATACCCATGCCATCAACAACGCTGCGAAAGGCTGCCTTTGCTGCTGCCGCGCTACTGTCTGTGGGGTCTTTGTCCGTAGCCCCGGCCCTAGCCCAAGACACTAGACCGCTGACCGAAAATACAAACCTAATTCGGGCCTGTCGCCAGCTCAACCAAGCGTCTGAGGTATTTGACAACTCTATGTTGGGGCCGCTTTCCAACCGCATTGGTAGCCTGCCGACGGGTACAAGGGTGACCCTAACCGGGGTAGTAGCCCAAGGTCGGGCACAGGTCTTTTTAAGCAGTGGTAGTCTATCGTCGGTGCAGCCCGTGGGCTGGCTCAATGCCGGTAATCTCGGCCCCTGTGCGGGTACCCCACCCCCCCCTGCCGCTCAAGCCTGCTTCAGAGCAAACTCTGATCTAGTAGTGAGGCCCAATCCAGGATCCGGTAACCCGATCGCAGGCTATAACGTCGGCGATAATGTTGTCGCCAGCACCAACCCACCGACCCAGCGCACCACCTCCGATGGGCGCATCTGGATGGCCGTGACAATCTACGGCGGTAGCACCGGTTGGATTGCCCGGACTGGCCCCAACGGGCTGGGCAGTAACGTCACTTCCCACGTTTGTCCTGAGGGCGCAGGGGGCGCGACCTAGGGTTCTCTGTCGGTAATAGCGTTTAGGGGAGAGAGTAACCACTCCCTCTTCTAGGCAACGGTTAATCAGGCTAATCTGGAGTAGAACATCTGTTCCGCGCCCATGGCTTCACCCCAAACCCAATCATCTGAAGTCGGCCTGGCGTTTACCATCGAGCAGCAGGCGGCGCTGGCGGCCCTTAATGCCTTTGTGCAGGGGGACGAAAAACTCTACCTGCTGACCGGCTACGCAGGCACGGGCAAAACGACGCTGCTGCAGGCGTTTATCCGTGAGTTGCGCGATCGCGGCGATGAGCGCCCCATTGTGCTGAGCGCCTTTAGCAACAAGGCCACCAAGGTGCTGGCGGCGATGGCGGCCCAGTGGCGGCTCGATATCGACGCCATGACCTGCTGCAAGCTGCTGGGCCTGCGCCCGGTGATCGATGAGGAGAATGGCAAGCAGGTGTTTGCGATCGATCGCCAGCAGGCCAGCCA
>JBGSNT010000064.1:0-44032 GCA_041739575.1 Nodosilinea sp.
AAGGCTCTCAATGGGCTCACCCCGGAGGAAATTATCACCCTCACCCCTGACTTCATCACCGAGACTCAGCTCGATGTCAGTCTCACTCCCTCTCGAGCCAATGGGTTTTACAACATATTCAAGACCATGCAGCTGAAGGCCCAGGCCCTGATAGACGAGTCGCCGTCGGAATCCCTGCCCACCTGATCCTCAACGACCGCAGGCTCAGCACCTTTGTCAAACTTTGATAGACTTTGGAATGCGCATTAGCATCGGCTGAATGCGTAACTATTCCTTCCGCTGCGGGTCGAGCTTATTCCATGAGTGAGTACAGTATTTTTACCTCTGAGTCGGTGTCCGAGGGGCACCCCGACAAAATGGCTGATCAGATTTCTGATGCCGTTTTAGATGCCATTCTCAAAGAAGACCTACATGCCCGTGTGGCGGTGGAAACCCTGGTCAAAACTGGTATGGCCGTCATTGCCGGGGAAGTCCGCACCAACACCTACGTTGATTTAGAGGACATCGTACGCAATGTCATTCTGAGTATTGGCTACGACAGCTCTGACGTGGGTTTTGACGGGGCTTCCTGTGCTGTGTTGAATGCCATTGGCAAACAGTCCTCGGACATTGCCATGGGGGTTGATGTGGCCACCAACAAAGACCTGGGTGCCGGCGATCAGGGGCTCATGTTTGGCTATGCCACCAATGAAACCGATACCCTCATGCCCGCCCCTATCTACTACTCCCACCGACTGGTAGAACGGCAGGCTCACCTCCGCAAGCATGGAGTACTGCCCTGGCTGCGTCCCGACGCTAAGAGCCAGATTACCCTACGCTACGAAAATCACCGCCCCGTTGCAGTAGAGGCGGTCGTGCTTTCTACCCAGCACAACCCCGATATTTCCCAAGCGGATATCCGCGAGGCAGTGATGGAGGAAATTATTAAGCCGGTGCTGCCGAACGATTGGCTGCACGCTAATACCCAGTACCACATCAACCCTACTGGTCAGTTTATTATTGGTGGGCCCGTGGGCGACTGCGGCCTCACCGGACGCAAGATTATTGTCGATACCTACGGCGGCATGGCGCGCCACGGGGGCGGGGCCTTCTCGGGCAAAGATCCCACCAAGGTCGATCGCTCGGCAGCCTATGCTGGGCGCTATGTGGCCAAAAACATTGTGGCGGCCGGCCTAGCCGATCGCTGCGAAATTCAGGTTTCCTACGCAATTGGGGTAGCCCAGCCCACCTCCATATCGATCAATACCTTTGGCACGGGCAAAATTGCTGACAGCGCGATCGCAGCCCTAGTGCGCGACAATTTTGACCTGCGTCCCCAGGGTCTGATCGATATGCTTGACCTGCGCCGCCCGATCTATCAGCAAACGGCGGCCTACGGCCACTTTGGTCGCGAACTACCCGACTTCACTTGGGAGCAAACCGACAAAGCTGAAGCGCTCAAGGCGGCCCTATAGCCCAGGGTGTTTGCCGAAGTCTACTAGTCGAGTCGTCACCCCTAGCCTTTCATACCAAATCCGAAGCGTATACCCCCGAGTCCACACAGGCCGATTGCGTAGGGGCTACCCCCGTTTGCCCCTACGCAATCGGGGGTAGCCAGGGAGAATTCAATATCAGGAGTTGATGATCGTTGTCTGGTGGGGCAGAACTTCGGGGTGGTCAGGTTCACTGTGGGTGCCGTCGTCTAAAGCCTGGTTGTCTTCGGCTTTGCGGCGGCTCATCAGAAGCTCCTTGAGGGGATCGCGTTTTTCCTCGGCCATATGAATTTGAATATTGGGACCCGATCGCGCCAGGCGAATGATGATGCCGTCTTCTACTGGCACCTCAGTAATACGCCGACCATCCAGGTAAGTGCCATTGGTACCAATACTTTTGACTGACCAGCCCGAATCAGTGCGGTGAATCTCGACATGGTGACGCGAGACAACGGCACTGTAGAGAACCACGTTGTTATCGGTCGAGCGACCAATGCGAATCATGGAGTCCTGATCAAATGACCAGCTTTGCACCGGTGTCTTGTGGAGAGGGTGGAGCAGCGAAAGGGTAATCACATTACTCAATCAAAAAAGATCCCTGTAGGTCCTAATCATAGAAGAGTCTGGTAGCCCCCGATCTACTTTCGGGTTTGGTCGCAGGGGCAGCCCGAAGCGGGCTCCACTGCATAAATAATTAAATAATAGTCCAGGTCGGGGCAACCTCGGGGAGGAGTAAAACCCCTAACCCCACCCCCAGCTAGATTCAAACAACGGCGCTCTGACCTAGGTTCAGATTGCCGACGGCCAACTGGTCCAGCAACCACCGCAACTCCCCCTGGGGGCGCACCAGGCGCGAGGGATAGGCGCGATCGTCACCCTCGGCGGCAAACACCTGGGCTAGGGCGGCTTGCTTATCGGCCCCGGCCACCAAAAACAGCACCCGACGACTGCGGTTGATCAGCGGTGCGGTAAAGGTTACGCGGGGGTCTGTGCCCTTGTAGCCTACGGCGGTCAGGCGATCCCCCACCGCCAGCGCAGCGGTGTGGGGAAAGAGGGATGCGGTGTGGCCGTCATCGCCCATGCCTAATAAAATCAGGTCAAACTGGGGCACCTCGTCAGGGGACAGGTGCTGAAGTGGGCTAAACGCCGCCTTCACCATGGCCTCGTAGCGGTGGGCCGAAGCCGCTGGATCCGCCTCTGCGGTAGGGACGATAAAAATTTGCTCGGCAGGAATAGGAACCCGATCCAGCCAGGCCGCCTTGGCCATCCCGGCATTGCTGTCGGGATGATCTACGGGCACATAGCGCTCGTCGCCCCAAAAGATATAGAGCCGCTCCCAGGGTAGGGCCTGCTCGGCCAGGGCGCTGTAGAGGGGCTTAGGGGTACTTCCCCCAGCCAGGGCTAGGGTGCAGTAGCCGTGGTCGGCCACAGCGGCATTGATGGTGTCGATGACCAGGGCTAGGGCCCGCTGCACCAGGGCAGGCTTGTCGGGCAAGACCTCAAGTATTGGCGAAGTCATAGGTAGGCGTTACCGGTAGCGGCCCCAGCGAACACTGTTTCCATAGATCAGCAAGTTGGCCAGGCATGGGTTTCAATGTGCAGGTTAGCTCAGTTCTGTACTGAACCCCGCTGCCTTAAGCTTTACTTTGTTTAGCCGCTGGCCCGGCGATCGCAACTCCCCCAGCCCTCCCCGGTCACCCGACCTGGCTCCCCTGCCCCCCTCCATTCACCATAGCCACCCAACTTGCGCCGCCGTCTACCAGGGCGCTCGTTCCCTCACCGACTGCGCCGCCTATAAGGAGACCTCGGCCCCCAGAAAGCTTATATTCTGGTTGACAAGCCGCCCAAAACCTTGAAAGCTTACGATTAGCTCCATACCCTTCATCGACCGGATAGTTTGGCCCATGCAATTGACCCCCCAGGAAAAAGACAAGCTGCTGATTTTCACCGCTGCCCTGGTGGCTGAGCGGCGCAAGGAGCGGGGCCTAAAGCTCAACCATCCCGAGGCGGTGGCTTTTATTTCTGCGGCCATTTTAGAAGGCGCTAGGGACGGGCGCACCGTGGCGGACCTGATGAGCTACGGCACCACTCTGCTTCACCGCGCCGATGTCATGGAGGGGGTGGCCGAGATGATCCATGAGGTGCAGGTGGAGGCGACCTTCCCCGATGGCACCAAGCTGGTTACCGTTCACGAGCCGATTCGGTAGGGTGCCCCATGGCTGTTTCCACCGGTTCTAATCCACCGTCGGGGGATATTTCCCTGGAGGCTGACGATCTTGAGGCCGTGCTAGGGTCGCTCGTGACCCAGCTCGATGCCTACGTGTTCCCTGAGGTGGCGGAGAAAATTCAGGGCGATATTGAGCAACGCTGGTCGTCGGGGGGCTACAGGGATATTCGGGGCGGGCAGCAGCTGGCGGATACCCTGACGGCGCAGCTCCAACAGCTCAGCGGCGATCGCAACCTGCGGCTGCACTTTAGCCCGGCCCCCCTGCCCCAAGTGGCCCCGGCGGCTAAGCCCGAGCCCGCCGAGATTGAGCGCCAGTACCAGGCTAGCCGCCGCCGCAATTTCGACCTCAACAAAGTGGAGCGACTGCCGGGCAACATCGGCTACCTACAGCTGTTTAGCTTTGAGCCACCGGAATTTGCCGGCGATGCCCTGGCGGCCGCCATGACCCTGGTGGCCCACACCGACGCCCTGATTTTTGATCTACGCCACAACCAGGGGGGCTCACCAGCCATGGTGGCGCTGCTGTGCAGCTACCTATTCCCGGCCCATCCACCGGTACACCTGAACGATCTGTACTGGGGCGAAACCGACGCCACCCACCAGTGGTGGACCGTGCCCTACCTACCCGGCACACGCTACCTCGATCGCCCTGTGTTTGTACTCACCAGCCCCGAGACCTTTTCGGCGGCGGAGGAGTTTGCCTATAATCTACAGGCCCTGAAACGGGCGGCGGTGGTGGGCGAAACGACCCGCGGCGGCGCTAACCCCGGGCGGGGCTTTCGTCTGCACGATCACTTTTGGGTGTTTATGCCCACGGGCCAGGCGATCAACCCCGTCACCGGCGGCAACTGGGATGGCACAGGGGTAATCCCCAACGTGAAGGTGCCTGCGGAAATTGCCCTCGAGACCGCCCAGCTGATGGCCCTGAACCATCTCCTAGAGGGGGGAGCTGAGGGCGTCGCCCGGCGAGAGCTGGAGGAAGCCCTGCCGCGCGTCGAGCGATCGCTGCAGCAGAGACGCCAAGATTTAATTGCCAACCTAGGAGGCCCCCGATGATTCCCGGAGAACTACTGCCCGCCGAGGGCGAGATCGAGCTAAATGCCGGCAAGGTGACGGTCACGCTAGCGGTGGCCAATACGGGCGATCGCCCCGTCCAAGTCGGCTCCCACTTTCACTTTTTTGAGGTCAATGGGGCTTTAAGCTTTGAGCGCGATCGGGCTCGCGGCATGCGATTAGATATTCCTGCTGGCACCGCCGTACGATTTGAGCCCGGTGACGAGCGTGATGTCACCCTAGTACCCCTGGCCGGGGAGCGACGGGTGTACGGGTTTAACGCCAAGGTCGAAGGGGCGCTGTAGAACGTCGCTCCTTCGCTTTTCTATCCTGGAGGAGGATTCAACTATTGGGCCGTTCTATGCCAACCCCTCGTCTGCTGATCATTGGCCTCGACTGCATGGCCCCCGATCTGGTGTTTGACCAGTGGCGGCAGGATCTGCCCAACTTGGCCCGATTGATGGCCCAGGGCAGCTACGGGCGGCTGGAGAGCAGTATTCCCGCCATTACCGTACCGGCCTGGAGCTGCATGATGACCGGGCGCGACCCTGGTGAGCTGGGCATCTACGGGTTTCGCAATCGGCGCGATCGCGACTACCACTCCATGGCCATCTCCGACGGGCGATCGGTCAAGTTCCCCCGCCTGTGGGATCTTCTCGCTGAGGCCGGCTGGCAGGTCGCCGCCCTCAGCGTGCCGGGTACCTCGCCGCCCTATCCGGTGAAGGGATCCCTGGTCTCCTGCTTTCTCACCCCCAGTACTGAGGTGCCCTTCACCCATCCCCCCGAGCTGGGGGATGACATCAAAGCCTGGCTGCCCGGCTTCATGCTGGATGTGCCCAACTTTCGCTCCGACGAAAAGGCGCGCATTCTCGATAACCTCTACAGCCTTTGCGATCAGCGCTTTACCCTGGCTGAGAAGCTAATTGTGCGGGACAGTCCAGACTTCCTAATGCTGGTAGATATGGGCGTAGATCGCATCCATCATGCTTTCTGGAAACCCATGGACCCGCGCCATCCCCAGTACGAAGCAGGTTCTCCCTTTGCCACCGCCATCCACGACTACTACGTACATGTGGATCAGCGCGTGGGAGAGCTGTTAAATGTGTGCGATCCCGACACCGCGGTGCTCGTGGTGTCAGACCACGGCGCACAACCGCTGATGGGCGGCATCTGCATCAACGAATGGCTGATCGCCAACGGCTACCTGACGCTGAAGGAAACGCCCACCGAGGTGTTGCCCCTGGATCAGGTCGAGGTGGACTGGTCACGGACCCAGGTGTGGGGGGCCGGGGGCTACTACGCCCGCATCTTTCTCAATGTGAAAGGGCGAGAACCCCAGGGCACCGTGGCCATGGCCGACTACGAAGCGCTGCGGAATGAGCTGGCGGAGAAGCTAGAGGAGCTCACGGATCCAGATGGTCATCCCTTGCCGGTTAAGGTCTTTAAGCCCCAGGAGATCTACCAAAAGGTGCGGGGTCGCGCCCCCGATCTGATTGTGTATTTTGACGATCTGGCCTGGCGATCGGTCGGCAGCGTGGGCATTAACGGCCTCTACACCGTCGAAAACGACACCGGCCCCGACGATGCCAACCACGCTCCCCTGGGGCTGATGATTTTCCATGACCCCCAGGCCCCCAGGGGGGGCCAAGCGCTAGAGGGGGCTCAACTCTACGACATTCTGCCGACGGTGCTACACCGCTATGGCATTGAGGCCCCGATGGGGCTGCGGGGTAAGGTGCTGGCGGTTTAGACCAGGTGAGGTCAGCCGAGGTGGCGAGACAGCCGCAGGGCGAGAGCCGCCAGGGTGCGCACCGGGTTGGCGGCGGAGCTAAAGGGCATCACCGACATATCGCAGACAAAGAGGCGCTGCGTACCGGCGACGCGCAGGTCTTCGTCGACGACGGAGTGCGGCGCGAAGGGGGCGTCGAGCTGGGGCCGGTAGGGCATGCGCAGGGTGCCAGCGGCATGGTGGACTGTTCCCCAGCCAAACCCCTTGCCCCCCTGCCCATACCAGACCTCATCGACGGGGCGGGCCGGTTGACCGTTGTAGTTGAACTGGGAAAAAATGGCGTAGGTCACCTGGTTGAGCACAGCCCAGATCTCCGCCGGGTTTTTATTCCACCCTGCCAGGGCGGGGAAGCGAGACCCGGCGAGATGATCGGCCCAGCTCAGATTGCGGAAGGCAATTTCCGGCACATAGCCAAAGGGTGGGGCGGGCTTCACCTCGTTATCGTCGTTGAGGCAGTTGCCAAAGCTGAATTTAATGTCAATCCGCGCCGCCCCAGGGGCAAGGTTGCGGCCTGCCGCGCTGGGATCATTTTCCCGCAGATGCCAGTACTCGTGGTTGATGTTCATTTCGACGTTGAAGGGATAGCGGATTTCGCCGTTCGCGTCGCGCCGCCCACGGGAATAGAAGACGATCTTGGCGTGGTCACCGGGGCCCAGCCCAACGTTACCAATCCCTGTGGCAAAGGTGGTGATCTCATTCGTCGTAGGATGGTCCGTTAGCCCCCGACCCACCAGATTTTGGGTTTCTGGGGCCAGGGTTGGGTAGAGGCTAGACCGACGCAGCAGCTTCGGGCTTTCGATCGAGCCGGCGGCCAGCACTACGGTACCGGCCCGAACCTGGCGCACCTGCCCGGTCAGGGTGTTGCGGGCCACCAGGGCAAGATGATCGCCGTGGGATTGAATATCCTCAACGTAATGGTTGAGCAGGAGGTGCAGTCCTGGGCCGTCACTGCGGCTCACGCCCGGGGTTAGGCCCACCTGATTGACCAGCAGCTCGGCGGTATTGAACACCCCCGTCGGCTCGGTGAAGAACTGGTCCTTTGGCGTGCCGTCTGCGTCCAGGTAGGGTTGATGCAGGGCGCGGGGGGTCTCCTGAATGGAAAAGTCGGCCGCCAGGGGTGACTGCCGCAGCCGGGCGACCACCGCCTGGGCGATCGCCCCCAGCGATCGCGATTCATTCATCATTTCCCCTGCCTGGTTCAGCAGCCCCTCGGCCAGGGCCTGGCGCACCTGGTCCGGAAAGAAGTCCAGTTCCCAGCCCTGCACGGCGGGGATGAGGCCAGACCAGAAGATCGATCGCCCGCCAAAATTCAGCTGGGGCTTTTCACCGATGAAGTTTTGCGAGCCCGAGTTGCCGGCCTGCCAAAACGTGTCGCAGCCGAAGTGTTTGGCCAGGCTGGCATTGGGGAAGCGGCAGATGTTGTAGGTGTGGGTGGGGTAAATAAACGACCCGGCCTCTAGCACCAGAATTCGCCTTTGGCGGCCGAGGCGATCGGCCAGGTCGTCGGCCAGAATACCGCCCCCCATGCCTGAGCCAATGATGACGATGTCGAAATCATCCCGGGCTCCGTCGTACTGCAAAAAGAGGCGTTCCTGAGCCGCCGTGGCCGCCGAGACAAAGTTTGTGTAGGTGCTAGGGGTAAAGGTCATGGTCTGCCCATTGCGATGGTGTTGGCGATCGTTTGAGTCCAGGGGTTCACCCCCAACGGTAGGGCTGGGTTGAGTCAACCCAGGCTCTCTGAAGTTTGGCAAATGCGCCCGTTTGCTGGCAGTACCCGCGTGGGTACTTTATCGGAACCTCTGTATCGGACCTCCTGGACAGCATCGGGGCTCAACCCGCTGCCGCAGCATCCCTGCCGTCCCGATCGCCCTCACCAGATCAGTTAGGACAGTCCACATCACCTTGTGGGGCGCCAGCCATAGGCCATTGCGCCGCCCCAGCTTTTGCCCGTGGCCGTAACTTGTGGCCTGGGCGCAGGGGCGATCGCCATATATGACAAATTGAACTGATTTCCAGGCCTGGGGTGACTATGATGACAAAACTGTTTATTGCTTTGGAAGGCTGCTATGGTCGATATTCACGCAGCGGGCCCTGGGGGAATCGCCGCTCAACCCTTCGACTATCCCCTGCCCGCCGCTCCAGGCCAGGTGGCGCTGATCATCATCGATATGCAGCGCGACTTTTTAGAACCGGGCGGTTTTGGCGATGCCCTGGGCAACGATGTGGCTCGGTTACAGGCGATCGTGCCCACGCTACAGCGGCTATTGACGACCTTTCGCGACCTGGGCCTGCCCATTTTTCAAACCACCGAGAGCCACCGTCCCGACCTGGCGGACTGCCCTCCCAGCAAGCGCCTGCGGGGCAACCCCAGCCTTAAAATTGGCGACCCTGGCCCTATGGGTCGCATTCTAATCGCGGGAGAACCGGGCAATGGCATCATCCCCGAGCTGGCACCCCTGCCCGACGAAACGGTAATTACTAAGCCCGGCAAGGGCGCGTTTTACAACACCAACCTGGAGTTTTTGCTCAAAACCCACGACATTACCCACCTGATCATTACCGGCGTGACCACTGAGGTCTGTGTGCAGACCACCATGCGCGAAGCCAACGATCGCGGTTACGAATGCCTGCTGGTCGAGGACGCCACCGAAAGCTATTTCCCCGAATTCAAACAGGCCACCCTAGAGATGCTGCGGGCCCAGGGCGGCATCATTGGCTGGACGGCGACGGCGGATCAGGTCATTACAGGCCTGAAGGAGTCAAGGGCCTGAAGCACCTGTAGGGCGTTCAATCCCGCAGGATGTTGCCCCTGAGGCGACGGTAGACCTTCTCCAGCTCGACCCAGACAAACAGCAGCGTGCTAAAGCCAAAGCAAATCATCAGCTCAAAGGGGCTGAGCAGATGGGTACCGAAGAAGTCCCGCAGGGGCGTCACATAGATCAGCAACAGCTGAAGCACAAAGGTCAGCACCACCGAGGCCAACACAAAGGGGTTTGACCAGGGCGACATTTCTATGGTCAGGCGGGTGTTAGAGCGCACCGCGATGGCGTGGCCCATCTGGGCCAGGCAGAGGGTGGTAAACACCATGGTCTTCCAGCGATCGGGGTCTCCCTCCCGCTGGGACCAGTGGTAGGCCCACACCATCATCGTCACCGTAATGACGGCAAACACAATGCCGATGCGCAGCATGTAGGCCCCCAGGCCGCGGGCAAAAATGCCCTCCTGGGGGTCATGGGGCGGGCGTTCCATGACGTCGGGTTCAGCAGGCTCCACCGCTAGGGCCAGGGCTGGAAAGCCATCGGTGACCAGGTTCATCCAGAGGATTTGCAGCGGACTGAGGGGTACATCTAAAATTGGCAGCAGCAGCGGCGACAGGGCAATGGTAAGCAGTTCGCCAATGTTGGAGCCGAGAATGTACTTCACAAAGCGGCGAATATTGGTGTAGACCACCCGGCCTTCCTCGGTGGCGGCCACGATGGTGGCAAAGTTGTCGTCGAGCAGCACCATATCGCTGGCCTCTTTGCTGACATCGGTGCCGGTAATACCCATGGCGATGCCAATCTCAGCCTGTTTGAGGGCCGGGGCATCGTTGACGCCGTCACCGGTCATCGCCACAATTTGGTGGTCTTTTTGCAGCGCCTTAACGATGCGCAGCTTGTGCTCGGGGGATACCCGGGCGTAGATGTTGATCTCCTTTACCGCCGCCTCTAGCTCCGGCTGGCCCATGGCCTCGAGTTCAACCCCGCTCAGGGTTCTGGCATCGGCATCGGCAATGCCCAGGGCTTGGGCGATCGCCATCGCCGTGAGCTGGTGGTCACCGGTGATCATCATGGGGCGAATGCCGGCGGCCCGGCATCGCTGTACCGCCACGCGCACCTCCGGGCGCAGGGCGTCGATCATCCCCACCAGCCCCAGCCAGACCAGATCTCGTTCGGCGCCATCTGAGTCTCCCTCAGGGGGCACCGTGGCCAGGGGCCGGTAGGCAAAGCCCAGCACCCGCAGACCCTGGCTGGCCAGGTCCCGGTTGTCGGCGAGAATGCGCGATCGCACCTCGGCGGTCAGGGGAAACTGCTCCGTGCCCTTCAGACCACTGGTACAGCCCTCCAGCAGCATCTCCGGCGATCCCTTAGCGAGCATCAGGTAGGGCGCTTGAGCCACCTCCGTCGGCAGGGTCAGGTCAGACTCCAGGGCCTCGACCCCGCTCAATACCACGCTCATGCGCTTGCGTTCAGAGGAGAAGGGAAACTCCACCACCCGCTGCAGATCGTGGGCCAGGCGGTGACGGTCTAGACCACTTTTTGCCGCCATCACCACCAGGGCACCCTCGGTGGGATCGCCCATGATCGCCCAGTCCCCCGCCTCCTTTTGCAGTACGGCATCGTTACAGAGCAGACCGTCGAGCAGCAGCAGACCAACATCCGCCGACTGGCGAGGAGCAACGGGCTGATCCTGGCTCAAGAACTCACCCTCGGGGGCGTAGCCATCCCCGGTAATTTGCAGCGCTTGGGAGAGGGTGCGCACCTGCTGCACCACCATTTTGTTTTGGGTCAGGGTGCCAGTCTTGTCGGAGCAGATGGTGGTGACTGACCCCAGGGTTTCAACCGCCGGCAGACGACGAATCAGGGCGTTGCGGCGCACCATGCGCTGGGTGCCAATTGCCAGAGTGACGGTGATGACCGCCGGTAGGCCCTCGGGCACCACCGCCACGGCCATGCTCAGGGCTACCTCTAACAGGCGTTCAAAGGCCTGCCAGCCGGCAAACATAACGCCTCCAACCACCACGATGGTAACCAGCGTTAGCGAGCCCACCACCAGTACGTTGCCTAGCTGGCTCATCCGCTGCTGCAGCGGGGTGGGCTCCGTTTCAACTTCCTGGAGCATAGCGGCAATGCGGCCCAGCTCAGTTTTCATGCCGGTATTGGTGACCACCACCCGGCCTCGCCCCTGCAGCACCTCAGTGCCCTGAAACACCAGATTCTTCCGCTCCGCCAGGCTGGTCTCGGCAGCCAGGGTGAGAGCGGCTTGCTTATTGACGCCCTGGGCTTCTCCGGTCAGGGCCGACTCTCGCAGCTGTAGGTTAACGGCTTCCAGCAAACGGCCATCCGCGGCAACCTGATCCCCCGCCTCGAGCAGCATGATGTCGCCGGGCACCAAGTCTTGGGAGGACACCTCCTGGAGACGCCCATCGCGCTGTACCAGCACGTTGGGCGCTGCCATTTGCTTGAGGGCCGCCAGGGCTTTTTCGGCCCGACTCTCCTGCAGATAGCCCAGTACACCGTTGAGAATTACGATCGCAGAGATGGCGATCGCATCCTTGGGAAAGACCTGGTTGCGCAGGGCCAGCACCGCCGACACCACCGCCACCGCGATCAGCATCAGCAGCATGATGTTGGTGAACTGGTCGAGCAAAATTCGCCAGGCCGGTCGTCCCCCTACCTCTTCTAGTTCGTTTGGGCCGTACTGGCGACGGCGGTCCACCACCGCTTGAGCGCTGAGGCCAGAGTCGCTAAGGCTATCGAGCTGATCTAGAGCCTGATCAATACCAACCGTGTGCCAGGTGGTGGTGGCAGGGGAAAGGTCATTCATGCAACGCTACCGGCTACCGTTGGAACTAACGCTTTAATGGTATAGCCTTGGCCAGAGCTAAGGAACTACGCAGGGGGAGGGATTTTGGCACAGAAGGCTGTGGTCGACCAACGGCCCATACAAAAGATTTTTACCAGGCTCAGATCGCTGTTCTGGCGATCGCTGGGCCTGCTGCTGCTGCCCCTGTTCCTGAGCGGCTGCCTGCGCTACGACCTCACCCTGCGGTTTGACCACCACACCCACGGCCAAATTCAGCAGACTCTGAGCCTCAGCGAGCGAGGCACCGCCCTGGCCCAACCCACCCTGACCCCCTGGCTGGAGGATCTAAGGGGGCGATCGCGCCCCCTTGGCGGGTATCTCAGCCAAAGCGACCAAACCGTCACCCTGGTGGTGCCCTTTCACACTGCGGCCAATCTGGTGGACCGCTTTCAGCAGGTGTTCGCCGCCCCCACCGCCGAGCCCACCGCCGCGACAGGCCCCACGGCGGCTGTCTCAGACCTGGCCTTGCCCAACCCCGAATTAGACCGCAGTCTACAGCTGCCCGGCTGGGGTTCAGTCCCCTTCCACCTGGCGATCGATCAAGCCAACTGGGTGCTGGCCAGCCGGACCCACTTCACCTATGTGCTCGATCTGCAAGAGTTGCCCACCAACGAGCCCAACGGGTCTATCGCCGAGCCCTGGGCCGATCTACACCTGCGGCTCCAAGTGCCCTGGGGACTCGCCGCCATAGCTCCCGCCGCGACTCCGCCCACAGCCCAAGATGGCAGCGGGGCAACCTGGCTGCTCCAACCGGGGGCAATCACGCGTATTGATGTGGTATTTTGGCTGCCCAATGCCGTAGCCCTGGGCAGCCTGGGCATTGTCGCCCTGGTGCTGGCGGGCTATGGGCTGCGCTATCGGTTTTTTCGGCCCCGCCGCTCAGCCTAATCGCCGCCGCCTTGCTCTGGGGCAGGTCTGCGGTGGGGATGTTTTAGCCCTGGGTGCAGCCGCCTGCCCTGCCAATTCGATCCCACTGCCAAAAACCTTTGGCCAAAGTTAAAGTCTGCCTGGTTAAATAGACCTAGCGATTTGACCTTGTGATGGGAGGCCCGGAGCCATGAGGCAGATAAATTTCGTCGTTATTTTTGTGATTGCCCTAGCCCTGGTGCTATTCGGCATTGAGAATACGGAGCGAGTGCTCATTCATATTGCCCCCGGCTTAGATGTGGAAGCGCCCCTCTGCGTAGAGCTAATTATTGCCATGGGCCTTGGGGCAGTGTTTGCCTGGGTGTTTAGCGTGTGGGCGCAGGTGCAGGGCTACATGTCCTTTGGCAAGCAGGTACAGCAGCGCGAACTGCGCATTCAGCAGCTTGAAGAAGACGTGCAGCGCTACCAAGTCAAGCTCGAAGAACAGAGCCTCCTGCTGCCGGCGGCCCCTTCCGATCAGGGGGACGGGAGCGAAGCCTTTGCCCAGTAGGGGTAGCATCTGTCGGTTTGCTTTGGGGATCCTTCGTTAAGATAGGGCAGCGGCTAGATTTTGGTTTTAGCTAGCTCCATCGTTGGTTGGCCACAGCTCCGTTCCTCGACTGCACCTATGTCGTCATCCCTGGCTCAAACTGCGATCGCCTTTCTCATCGACCTAGCCGAACAGGGCGAAATTGACCCATGGGATGTGAAGGTGATCGACGTCATCGATCGCTTTTTGTCACTGCTTAAAACCCAGGCGGCGGCGCTGGCCAGCCAGGGCCGCACCCCCTACGAAGCAAACCTCTCGGAATCGGGCCAGGGATTTCTCTACGCCTCTATGCTGGTGCTGCTGAAGGCCGACACCATGGTGCGGGCCGAGGCTGAGGCTGAAGCCGAAGCCAGCGAGGATGAGGGTTGGGAAGACGAGGTTCCCGACTTCGTGCCGCTGCCCCGGAACCTGGAGCGACACCTGCACCGGCGCGCCGTCGCCCCCGCCCCGCAGCGTCGGCGCGTCACCCTGCAAGAGTTGATTCAACAGCTCGAAACCATGGCCACCGTAATGGCTGACCACACCCCCCGGATTCGAGCCCGGCGGGCCAGACCCCAGCCCCAGCGCCAGGCCGTCCGGGCGATCGCCCAGCTGGCCCACCAGGAAAACCTTTCCGAAATTGCCGCCGCCCTCGAAGCCTTTCTCGACCAGTACTGGGATGAGCTAGGGGAAGAGCTATTGTGGATCGACTTTGAGCTGTTGCTGAGCCAGTGGCCCCAGTTTAAGCCCGCCGACCTAGAGGATAGTCATCACTTTGAAACGCCCCACGCCGAAGCGGTGCACGAAAAAGTGGGAGTCTTTTGGGGCCTGTTGTTTCTCTCGGCCCAGTCCAAGGTGGAGCTTGCCCAGGATAGTTTCTACGGCGATCTCAAGGTGAGAAACCTGAATCGCGCCCCCCTCACTGCAGAAGAATCGAAATTACCGGCTTTTGTGCTACCTGACTAGAGCTTGTGGCCGCTGACGGCGTCTACCGTTTGCCTAGCCGTCGGGTTATTTTTTAAACAAGTGTGAGAACTCCTTGAAGGTTGTCCGGTTCCCTGGGGCCTGGTTGAGGTCACTGCTAGCATGGTTAGGTCGCGGGTTATTCCGATGGCTAACCGTGCCACAGAGTAACCGAGGGATTTTGAGCCGGACTAGACCTGGTTTCTGAATCTCTTAGGGTATTCTGGTTCCTAAAATTGCATTGATTTGCGGTAAATACTATTCCCTTACTTTAAGGACATTATTTCTATGAAAGCCATGATCTTGGCTGCTGGCAAAGGCACCCGCGTTAGGCCCATCACCTATACAATTCCCAAGCCCATGATTCCGATCATGCAGAAACCGGTGATGGAGTTCTTGCTGGAATTACTGCGTCAGCATGGCTTTGACCAAATCATGGTAAACGTCAGCCACTTGGCCAACGAGATTGAGGGATATTTTCGCGATGGCCAGCGGTTTGGGGTAGAAATCGCCTACTCCTTTGAGGGCCGGATCGAAGAGACTGGCGAACTGGTGGGTGACGCCATCGGCTCCGCTGGAGGCATGCGCAAAATTCAAGATTTTTCCCCCTTCTTTGACGACACCTTTGTGGTGCTCTGCGGCGACGCGCTGATCAACCTCGACCTGACGGAGGCCGTGCGCCGCCACCGTGAAAAGGGCTCCATTGCCACGATTATTACCAAAACCGTACCCCTCAAGCAGGTGCCCAGCTACGGTGTAGTGGTCACCGACCCGGAAGGCCGAGTCAAATCCTTTCAGGAAAAGCCCTCGGTGGAGGAGGCGCTCAGCACCGAAATCAACACCGGTATCTATATCTTTGAACCCGAGGTGTTTAACTACATTCCCTCGGGGGTTTCCTTTGACATTGGGGGCGATCTGTTGCCCAAACTAGTGGCCAGCAATGCCCCGTTCTATGGCATTCCCATGGAGTTTGAGTGGGTGGATATCGGCAAGGTGCCCGACTACTGGCGCGCCATTCAGGATGTTCTAACCGGGGTCGTCAACCTCGTGGATATCCCCGGGGAAGAGATCCGCCCCGGTGTGTACGCGGGCCTCAACGTGAAGGCCAACTGGGACAAGGTCACCATTGAAGGGCCAGTCTACATCGGCGGCATGACCCACATCGAAGATGGGGCGACGATCATCGGCCCCAGCGCCATCGGCAACAACTGCTCCATCTGCAGCGGAGCCATCGTCGACAAGAGCGTTATCTTTGAATATTCGCGGATTGGCCCCGGCGTCCGTCTGGTCGACAAGCTGGTCTTTGGCCGCTATTGCGTCGACAAGACCGGTGCCTCCATTGACATGAAGGCCGCTGCCCTCGACTGGCTGATCACAGACACCCGCCAGCAGTTCCCCATTATGCCGCCGGTAGAGCACCGGGCGATCGCAGAACTGCTAGAGCAACATATCTGAGCCCCAGAGGCGGGAAGTTTTGCAGATGGAGAAGCCCCAGTACTACTGGGCGAAAGTTACGTCATCCTTCTGGATCCCGATCTTCCCTGGTTCCTTGCGTTAGGCCATAGTCACCCAACTTACGCTGCCGCCTACTAGTTCCTCAGCTCAACCCAGCAGCGAACCGACACCATCGATCAAAGCCCCGAGGTTGAACCACCGCGCCCCCGGGGCTTTGACGATCCTTTTTTCGATTACCATGTCCTTGATCAAGGCCTGGCCTCCTGTTCAAGGGGATGACATGGATCCAGATATTGAAGCTCAAATCCGCGCCTGTGAAGCGCGCCTCTACGACGCCATGCTGGCATCGGACCTAGTAGAACTCGATCAGCTGATGGCCGACGACCTGCTCTTTGCAGGGCCAACCGGTGAGTTGGCCACCAAAACCATGGATTTAGAGCTGCACCGCACCGGCAGCACCCAATTTCTAGAGTTTATCCCCAAGCAGCTAGAAATTCGGGTGTGGAGCGAACATTTTGCGTTCACCTCAGCCAGGGTCTTCTTGAGTGGCACATTTTTAGGCGATGCCTTTGCAGGGGACTACCGCTATATGAGGGTTTGGCGCCGGGGCAACCACGGCTGGCAGATTGCCGGAGGCAGCGTCAGCGCCATCCCCTAGGAGCCCCAAAACTTTCCCAAGGCCCCATAGGCAGCGATAGCACATCGCCAGGGGGAGCAAAACCACCAGGAACTCAGCAAACTGTTGTTTCTGATACAACTCCCTAAAGGGCTTTTACCAATTCTTAGAGGGTGTCATAAACGCTAAAGGCAGCCGTTAGCGAATCGAGATGAACTGCCGTTCGCAGCAGTTCACTTCATGGGCTGTGATTTTATCCTTGTTCTGGAGAGAGTTGGAGAAACAATGAGCGATCGCAACCGTTCTTTTCGTCTGTCGCGGCGTCAGGTTATGCGGGGGCTACTGGCCACCTCCGCCTTTGGGCTCACGGCTAAGTTCGGCACTGGCTGCGCCGAGTCCCCCAGCACCGGTGGTGAAGCAGCCACCGATGGAGCAGCCCCAGAGGAGATCGTAGTGGGCTTTATCTACGTCGGTCCAAAGGATGACTTCGGCTACAACCAGGCCCACGCCGAGGGGGCCGCGGCCATGGCGGCCAACGTGCCCGGCATTCGCCTGGTGGAAGAGGCCAGCGTGCCCGAAACCACGGCGGTGGCTGAAACCATGCGCAACATGATTGAAATTGACGGTGCCAAGGTGCTGTTTCCCACCTCCTTCGGCTATTTTGACCCCCACATTCTGGCTCTGGCCGAAGAGTTTCCTGAGGTGCAATTTTTCCATGCGGGCGGTCTGTACCAGGAGGGGGTGCACCCCAACAACGTAGGCAGCTACTTTGGCTTCATTGACGAAGCCCAGTACGTGGCCGGGGTGGTGGCCGGACAAATGAGCAAATCGGGCAAGCTGGGCTTTGTGGCCGCCAAGCCAATCCCCCAGGTGCTACGCAACATTAACAGCTTTACTCTGGGGGCTACATCCATCAACCCCGCCGCTACGACCCAGGTGATCTTTACCGGCGAATGGGCCTCCCCGGTCAAAGAAGCGGAGGCCACCAACAGCATGGTCGACCAGGGCATTGACGTCATTACTTGCCACGTCGACAGCCCCAAGGTGGTGATGGAAACCGCCGAGAAGCGCGGGGTGTATACCTGCGGCTACCACGCCAACCAGAGCAGCCTGGCTCCCAAGGGCTACCTCACCGGGGCCGAGTGGGACTGGGCCACCATCTACACTCGGCTGGGCAAAGAATTTATGGAGGGTAAGACCCTAATGACCGGCGGCATTCCCCACATTCTGCGGGGTGGTTTAGCCGATGGGTTCTGTAAGCTGTCTCCCTACGGACCCGAGGTGACCGCTGAGGCCAAGACCGAGGGCGATGCCGCCATGGCCGGCATTAAGTCTGGGGAATTGGTGATTTATAAAGGGCCGCTTGAAACCAATACCGACCAGGAAGTTCTCCCCGCAGGCGAATCCCTCAGCATCGACAATGTCGAGTTAGAGAAAATGGATTATCTGGTCAAGGGCGTAGTTGGATCCATTAACTAGGGAATAATAATGGCGTCTTCAATGACCTGGCGGCGATCGCTGGAATCGGTGGCCCTGCCCGTGGGGGCTGTGTTGGCGGCCTTCGTGATCTTTGGGATATTTTGCGCTCTGGCGGGGGCCAACCCCTTCGCCGTTTACGGCTCCATCTACAAGGCAGCCTTTGGCAGCTGGAGCGCCTGGCAGAATACTCTGATTCGCGCCTCGCCCCTGATGCTGACGGCCCTTTGTACCGCCCTGCCCGCCCGGCTGGGGTTGGTCATCATCGGCAACGAGGGAGCGCTGGTTATGGGTGGCCTAGCGGCAGTTATGGCCGGTCTGGCCCTGGGCACCAGCCTGCCCGGGGGACTGGTGCTCCTAGCCATGGCGATCGCCAGCCTGGTGGCCGGGGGCCTGTGGATTATGGCAGCCGGAGCCCTGCGCCACTACCGTGGCGTGAATGAAACCATCAGCAGTCTACTGCTCAACTACATTGCGATCGCCCTGATGAACCACCTAGTGCAGGGCCCCATGCGCGATCCAGCTTTTGTCAGCAAGCCCTCCAGCTACGAGATTGCCCAGGCGGCCTGGCTGGGCAATCTGCCCGCTACCCGCATCCACTGGGGCTTGGTATACGGTCTAGTGGCCTCCGTCGTGGCCTACATTCTGATTCAGCGCACCACCTTTGGCTTTGCCGCCCGCACCGCTGGGGGCAACGTGCGCGCCGCTCGGGTTGCAGGTCTACCGGTGGGCAAGCTCACCCTGGCCGTGTGCTTTTTGGCGGGGTCCTGCGCCGGCTTAGCGGGCATGGTAGAAGTGGCGGCGGTGCAGAAGCGGCTCAACGAGTCGATTGTGTCAAGCTACGGCTATGCCGGTATTTTGGTGGCCTTTGTGGCTCGCCACAATCCCCTGGCCACAGTGCTAGTTTCGGTACTGCTGGGGGGCATTTTGGCCGCCGGAGGCATTTTGCAGCGGTCCCACAACCTGCCCGACGCGACGGTGCTGGTCTTTCAGGGCATCGTGTTCCTCTGCGTGTTGTACAGTGACTCGCTCTACGGGCGACTCCCCATGTTTCAGGAACGGCCCGATCGCCCGACCACAGCGGCGGTCTCGGCCTAAGCCCTGGGGTGACCCCATCTGCCCCGTCACCCCAAACCCTTTTTTCTCTCAACTCAATTCCACATCCAACTGGCGTAGCGCTAACAGAGGTTTACCCATGGCGACAGAGGCACTGGGCTGGTGGGGGGTTCCCCTCGGCATTTTGGCAGGCACCCTGCGGGGCAGCGTTCCCTTTTTATTGGTCAGTCTAGGGGAGTGCCTGACCGAGAAAAGCGGCAAAATCAACCTGGGTCTAGAAGGCACCCTGCTGATGGGGGCCATGAGCGCCTACGCCATCTCCTACCTAAGCTCGGGGATTGTTGGCCCCACCCTAGCGCCCTGGATAGGGGTGTTAGCAGCAGGGGTGGCCGGCATGGGGTTAGGGGCCATCCACGGCTGGCTATCGCAACAGCCCCGGGTCAACGATGTGGCCGTGGGCATTGCGATGATTATTTTTGGCGGCGGCCTAGCCAATTTCCTCGGCAAGCCCTTTATCCAGCCCCAGGCCCCTCAGCTTCCCACCCTAGACGTAGGCGGCTGGAGCAGCCTACCCCAGGTGCAGTCGGCTCTCAAAATTAGCCCGCTGTTTTTGCTGGGGTTGGCCATTGTCCCCCTGATGAGCTGGTTCTTTAAGTCAACCCGATGGGGTCTCTACGTACGGGCGGTGGGAGATAGCCCCGATGCGGCTCGCGCCATGGGTATTTCCATATTTGGAGTGCGCATGGCCAGCATTGTGGCCGGCAGCTTTCTAGCGGGCATTGGCGGCGCCAGCCTGTCGCTGTTTTACCCCGGGGTTTGGACCGAGCGAATTTCCAGCGGCCAAGGTCTAATGGCGGTGGCGCTGGTGATTTTTGCCCGTTGGCAACCCTGGCAATGTCTGTGGGCCTCTCTGCTGTTTGGAGGAGCCCAGGCCCTGGGGCCAGCGTTTCAGTCGGTGGGCATTGACTCCTACTACTACCTGTTCAATGCGGCTCCCTACATTTTGACCCTGGTAATTATGATCATCACCTGCTCGCCCAAGCGCACTCTGGTGGGCGCTCCAGGGGCCCTGGGGCAGGACAGCTAAAAACTCTCCCTCGAGAGCTTATACGAAATCTGAATTCAATCACCCCCATTAAAAACGGGTATTTTTAGGTGCAAACGACCGTTTGCACCTATGGTGCTCGGTCGGGCGATCGCCATGGCTAAATATCGCCATCCCCGGAGCGGTTAAGACATTGTGCATTATTCCCTGGAGCGATTGCCCCAGGCCAGGGCGCTAACCAAGGTTATGCCCATGGCAGGGACCCGTATCCTAAGCGCGGCGGCCATTGCTGTACCTATTCCATGGGCAGGCACGCAAAATCACTGAGTACATTTGCTCATCAGCTTAGGTTATCAAATCAACACACAACTAGCAGAGATTGTGTTAATGAAAATCTGTACTTGTTGTTACAATGAGAAACGGAGGAGATGAGAGCCCTCCGCCGGAAAAATTATCAAAAGTCTCAGCACTGCCTAAAGTGCTTCGCTTATGGTGGTTTCTTCCCGATTGAGAGAACAACGTAGATATTTAGTATCACCTAATCGGCTTCCTCAGGGGGGCCGATTTTTTTGATTCTTTACGTTAGCGATCGCTCGCGGGTATTTGTACCCTGGGTAAAACCACGCAGGAGGGGCTATCTGCCCCATGGCTGAGGGTCAGGGTGATAATGCGATGGGCCATCTGAGGGCAATCCCCCGGCCCGGCCCCGGTGCCGCTATTCACCGCGTAGGCGGGAAAGCAGGCCGCCGCTACGCTGAGCCTGAGGCGATGAGCCGGTGCCAGGGTGCAGGCTGTTGGTTGGAGGGGTAGCGTGATTGCCTGGGGGGGTGGAGGGGTCGGAGAGCGATCGTCAAGGGCCCTATCATTCTGTCCCTCAACGCGCCTATCAACACGACAGTGGCCCTGGGTCAGGTTGATCACCCGGCCATCGCTGTGCACCTCAGACAGCACCACGCTGAGATCGAAGCTGGGGGCATCGGTCCGGCAGTACAGGGTTGCCGTGGGCCTACCCACCAGTGCCAGACCGTCGCTCAAGGCAGCGGTGGTGTAGGTAAGCACGTCGGTGCGGCTGTCGATGGCGGCTCGATCGAAGGGTCCGGCGGGCAGCCCACAGTGCCCCCCCAGGGAAGGCACCGGACGCCAGGGGTCATGCACGATCACATCCTCCCCCGGCCGCTCGGATAGACCGGCGCTGAGGCCGCCATCCTCCTGGCGCAGTCCCGCCAGCCCCGTGCTGCTGAGGTAGAGGGGGTAGTTCGCTGCCCCAGGCCAACGGTCCCAGCCCTGCCACTGATTGCGCCCCATGACAAAGAGCTGGATCGGCGCTGCAGGCGGCGATTCCGGGGGGGAGTCCTGCAAAAAGCGATCGAACCAGCGCAGCTGCAGACGGTCGATGGGGCTGTCGGCGGCGGGACCAAAATCCACGCCTCCCAGGCGACGACCCCAGGGTAGGTGTCCCCAGGGACCAATCCACAGGGCTTGGGGGGCATTGCTTTGGGCCACCATCTGGTGGTATCGGCGCAGGTCGCCGCGCAGGTAGGGGTCGTACCAGCCGCCAATGTGCAGCATGGGCAGGTCTACCCCGGTCAGATCCGGCGTTAGGCTCTGCCAGTAGGCGTCGGGCTGGGGGTGGTCGAGCCACTGGTGAAAGAAGGAGTCGGGGGCGCAGGTCTTGAGCACCTGGGGTCGGGCGGGAACAGCGTCCTCTAGGGGCAGGGCGTGGGCGGCGCGAAACAGCTCTTGGTAGGCCGCCTGATTATCCTGGCGACGGGCGGTTTCAGCGGCCAGTTGAAGGGCCCAACCCAGGCCAATCTGGAGCGGCAGGGCACCATTCTCGTAGGCCCAGTCGGCGTAGAGGTCGTAGCCCACCATGGCGGGGGCGATCGCTTTCAGCGCCGGAGGCCTAGTCGCCGCTGCCTGGAGCTGGGTCATGCCCTGGTAGGAAAAGCCGTACATGCCCACTGCGCCGCTGCTCTGGGGTAGACCAGCCGCCCAGGCGACGGTGGCGTAGCCGTCGTCGGCCTCGTGGCGCAACAGGTCGAACTCGCCGCCGGAGCTGCCCCGCCCCCGCACGTCTTGAATCACCACAATGTAGCCGTGGCTGGCGTACCAGGTGGGATGGGCATAGACCACCGTGGAGGCGATCGCCCGGCCGTAGGGCTGTCGCATCAGCAGCACCGGAAACGGCCCCGCCCCGATCGGATAGTACACATCCGCATCTAGATGAAGCTTAGTTTCTAGCCTAGTCCCCGCCGCCGCAGGGAGGACCAGGGTCATGGTTTGCTTGGGTGCGACGGCGTAGGGGGCAGAATGGGGGGCCATGGTCAGCTACTGCCGGGTGGGAGCGCCGCCAGTATCTTGCCGACCTAGTACCGCTAGATCTTCGTCGTCCAGTTCTACCGGGGTGCCGCTGCGAATCAGCTCAGCAAAATCTTCGTTGGGCACCATGATGCAAAGGGTATAGAGGCGGGTGGGGCCAGTGTTTTCAATCACATGCACCCCATTGGGGGGGACCAAAACGCTGTCTCCGGCACGAAGGGCCACGGTCTTGCCGTCGCAGGTGGCGCGACCTTCTCCCTTCAGCACGAAGAACATTTCCACGGCCACCAAGTGGCGGTTGGGGGGCGTTTTGCCGTCCACGTCAAAAATTTCGACGCAGTAGGTGAGCGACATATTGGCAATGGTGGGGTCAAACACCAGGGCTAGGCGGTTGCTGTCGCCGGGGCTAATCCGAAAGGCCTGGTAGTCTTTGGGCGACTTATATACGGGTACCACGCAACTGGTGGGCAGCGGTCGGGTAGCAATGTCCATAACCAAAGTGTCCATAAACAGGCTGACCTAGCTGGGTGGGCTTAACTATGCTTAACAGACTGCCATGGGGGCCACAGTAGCTCACTGTACCTTTCACAAAAAGTTGCCCAGGTTTGCGGCGGCGGCCCTCCCCAGTCGTGGGGCTGGTGCTCCACCCCTATCGCTGGGGCATGGGTGGACAGATCCGAGCAGGATCTTTATAAAAGCCCCTAAAGCGGCGATTTAGGATTAGGCTAAATTTGGGTATTGTGGGCCATACCGTGACCGCTAGGACATTTCTGGCGGGGGGCCGGCTCACCTACTCAGTCAATGCAAAAGGTTCCCCTTTAACGGTTACGCCCTGGGTCTGAAGCGCAGCATGATCGACATTCTCATTATTGAGCACGATGCCGCCACGGAACAGTTCCTGGTCAGCGCGCTGAAGCAGCAGGGCTACAGTGTCACCACGGCGCGGGGTGGAGCCGAGGGATTGGCCCTGGCGGAAAAGTTTTTGCCGGGGGTGATCATCTGCGACTGGAACTTGCCTGGCGCCATTGATGGGTTGGCGATCTGCCAAACCCTCAAGCACCATCCGGTGCTCTCGACCACATCGCTACTGCTGCTGACCGCTCGCTACAGCACCGCCGACCGGGTGAAGGGGCTAGAGATGGGGGCCGATGACCTGCTCTCTAAACCGGTGGACATTAATGAACTCAACGCCAGGGTGCGGGCGGGGCTGCGGATTTACCAACTAACTCAGGATCTGCGTCAGCAAAAGCAGCGAATGGAAGCTGAGATGGCGGAAGCCGAGGGCTATGTGCGATCGCTACTGCCCAATGACCAGACCGGCAAGGTGCCGATTCAGTCGCGGTTTTTGCCTTCCCAGCAGCTGGGAGGCGACTGCTACGACTACTACTGGCTTGACCCCGACTACTTGGTGATGTATCTGCTGGATGTATCGGGCCACGGGCTGGGCTCGGCGCTGCTGTCCACCTCGGTGCTGAATGTGCTGCGATCGCAGTCGCTGCCCGATGTCAGCTTTTACCGCCCTGAGAAGGTACTGCGGGCGCTCAATGAAACGTTTCAAATGAGTGACCAAAACCAAAAATATTTCACCATCTGGTACGGTGTGCTCAACTGTGCCAATCGTCAGTTGCTCTACGCCAGCGCCGGACATCCTCCGGCGGTGCTGGTGTCCACCGACGCCAATCAGCAGGTCACCACCACGCGTTTGCGCACCCCCGGCATGCCGGTGGGAATGCTGCCTGACGCCAAGTACCAGTGGCAGCGCTGCAATTTGCCCCCCAACAGCAGTCTCTATCTGTTTAGCGATGGCCTCTACGAAGTGCTGCAAAAAAACGATCAGTACATCGGGCTAGACGCCTTTGTCGATCTATTGGCCCTGGCCGAACGAGACAAAAGTGTGGACCATATTTTAGAGGCCATCATTCAGCGCCAGGCCGGAGAGACCGCCAGTGACGATATGTCGCTGATGATGGTGAGCTTAGATTGACCTTGGGCCGGGCGGCAGCGGCTAGTAGACGGCGGCGTAAGCTGGTGACTCTTGCCCATAGCAAGGGGGCGGGGGAGCCAGGGAGACCTGAAATATAGCGACGGCCGCCGACTTGGCTCCCCTGTTCCCCAGCCCCTAGATCATGTCTAATGCCAAATTCTGATTGAATACCCCCGGTTTGTAGGGGCGTAGCATGCTACGCCCCTACGGGGTTCCTGATGATGAATCGGGGTTTGCCAAATCGGATTTCGTATAAACCAGCGCTGCAGCCTACTAGGGCAAGCCTTGACAGGTTAATGGGTACTCTAGCCGGTCAACCCGCCAGCCTTAACAGGGCGTTTTGACCGGCGGCCCGGCGGGGTCTCCGGTCACGAGACCTTCAGCATGGCGTTTTCAAAGGCCTGGCGATCCTTGTATACCTCAAACACCCGATCCATGCTGGTGAGCTCAAACAGCATGCGAACCTGGTCATTGATAGAACAAATGCAGAAGGTACGGTCTAACCCACGCACTTTTTTAAGCAGCACCACCAGGGTGCCCAGCCCTGAGCTGTCAATAAATGTAATGTTTTTCAGGTCAACCAAAATAACCTCAGCACCCTCCTGCAGCAGTTGTTCAACCGCCTGTCGAAACTCTTCGGCCTTAGTGCTGTCTAGAATGCCTTCTGGCTCAATAACCTGAATGTTAGAACTCATAATAAAAGCCACTACCCTTGCTTTTCGATCTACAAGCTATTGCACAACCAAGTGCCTTGTCCCTACGGCTAGATAATAGCCAATGTGGGGGCATAGATAGCCCTGGGGTTTCGATCGCGCTCAACCTCCACCACCAGATTAACGTGCACTCCATCTTGCTTCATTGGAGTAATGAAGAGATCCGGATGTAAAGCCCGCCAAAAATACTCCACAAATTTATCAATTGTGGCATCATCCATGCCTGCCCGGCCCTGAGCGATCATCCGGTGCTCGGCTTCTTTGCGCCAGGCCTGGCTGAAGCGGTAGTCGGCGGGGCAAAGCAGAATCAGTCGATCCAAACAGTCCCACAGCGGTAGGTAGGTGGCCAGCTGGGCATTCATATCGCGGGCAAACTGGCGGTCGGCCTCGGTGGCAATGGGGGCGGGGGCTTGGTCGAACTGGGCAGGGTCGATGGGGCGGGCTCCCACAAACCAGCCTTCGAACAGCAGCAAATCGATATTGTGCACCCGCTTGGGTTCGATGCGATCGCCCTCGCCCCCGTGCAGCGACTTGTCGAAGCGAGGAAGCGCCACCGCCTCCCCCCGTGGTGCGGCTCGCACCTGGGCCAGGGTAGCCAACCCCAGCTCAATATCGTGGGTGCCCGGTGGTCCCCGCCACCGCAGGCGGGGGTCAGTCTGGGCCAGGCGCTGGCGGTCTGAGTAGGGTTTGTAAAGGTCGTCTAGGGAGAGCCCCACCGCGTTGCAGCCCATGCTCCCCAGGAGATGGCACAGAATCTGGGTCAGGGTGGTTTTACCGGTTCCCTGTCCGCCTAGCAGACCCTGAATTAGAGGGGCCTGCCGCTCTTGCCAGGCCTGTTTGAGGGTGAGGGCCAGCGGTAGCCACAGCTGCCAGTACAGGCTCAGATAGTGCTCGGCGGGGGCAGGCGGCAGAGGCAGATGGCTGTGATGCGGGCTCAGCGCCTGGAGCCAGCCCAGGCGTTCGTCGAGCTTAGCGGTGCCGTTGCTGGCGTCTATCCCCCAGGCGGCTGCTCGGCGCGGATCGGCCAGTTCCCAGGCCAGCAACTGCTGGCGCTGGGGGCTGTTCAAGGGCTTCCCCGCCAGGGCGTTGGTTAGCAGGGGGGCGATGTCAAAATTGGCGGGTGCCCCATCCGCTGGAGTTGCTGTCACCGAGGCCATGGATTTGCTGCTGAGGGGCTATGGGTTGCGGAGATCCATCATCAGGGTACCGATTTGTCGGTCGGCGCTGCGATCGCCGCTGACCAGCGTAATCTGCCGCAGGTGCTTGAGGGCGGGCTGGGCGGCTGTGCCCCACAGCCGCCACTGGGGCAGCTGTGGGGCTAGCCCCGCCTGCACCTGGGGCCAGTTGATGTGGACGACGCCGGTACTGGGGCCCGCCACCCGATCGGCCTGGGCCCACCAGTCGGGGGGCTGTCGGGGAACTGTCAGGGGATGCAGCACGGTGTCGAGGGTATTGGGAGAGGCCGCCAGCACCTCGTACCGATCGACCTGGGCCCTGAGCCCGATCACTTCCGCTACCACCTGTAGGGGTTGGGAGCCGCGGCTCTGGGGCACCGAAAGCCGCGTCCAGGCGGTGGCCAGGGTACCCCGCAAATCTACAGACCCAGCTCCGATGCCGTCCTCTTGGGCCAGTTCCGCTAGGGCCCCCAGGGCCTCGCTGAGGCCCTGGCTCTGGGGAGCCACCATCAGCCAGTCAGCACCGCCTCCAGGGGCCAGCCCTACTCCGTAGGCTCGAGCCACCCCGGCCTGGAGTAGCTCGGCCGCCCCCGGCCCAAAGGTTTTATCTAGCCAGCGGTCTAGGGGCAGTTGCCCCGCCGCCGGTGCTGCGATCGCCAACAATGGCTGGATCGCCCGGCCCAGGGTAGCCAGGTCAGAGCCCACCGCCGCCACCGCCAGGGACTCAGGCAGGTAAGGCGCGATCGCCGCCCAGTCCTTTTCTCCTGGCCGACGGGGCTGGAGATAATGCCCCTGGGCGGCTAGAAGTACCGCGTTGCCGATCAGCCCCTGGCGGGTGGGCTGCCACGACATCAGCCCCCAGTTGACCTGGTCGTCGGCAGTGCCAATGGTGTCAACCCCCAGGGAAAACCCTGGACCATCGCTGGGGTTTAACCACTGATTGACCCCAGGCAGATTGAGGGCTAGGAGCCCTACTCGAGGCTGCGGCAGCTCCCCCAGGGCGGTTTTGTAGCGGCGGTCGGCCTGCAGGTTAAGATCGGCAGACTGGGCGGCGGTTAAGGCCCGGCGCAGCACATCGGGGTGGTTGGCCGCCAGCACAAACCGATTGGCCACCAGGGTGGTGGCGAGGGGGCTGTTGGTCGGAGGTTTAGGGGCTCCCAACTGCGCGGGTTTGGCGTAGATCAGCTGGTTTCCCGAGAAATCTTCTAGGGTGAGGGCATCCCCTGCGATCGCCCGATTTTGCCAGTACAGCTCTAACGCTGCCTGGGCCGCCTCGCTATCGTTACAGGCCAGAGCGACCAGGTAGCCAGGGCTGAGCCCATTGCTGGAGTCTTGGTCGAGGTCGGGGGTGACCATCGCCGCCGTGACCTCTTCCCCTAGCCAGGGCTGAATATCGCGGCTGTAGCTGAGGCCAGTATTGGCTAGAAACAGCTGCTCAAGGCGTTCCTGATCGCGGCGGACGCCCTGGCGCGCCCGCGGGGCCGCCAGGTATTCCCAAAGATCGGCGAGGCGATCGGGGCGCACCAGTACCGACGCCACCAGGGTGGACTGCTTGGGAACGAACTGGAGCGCCTGGGGTTGGGCCTGCCCGCCGCGATCGATCAAGTACAGGGGAGTGTTGAGGGTCAAGCGCCCCAGCAGGCCCAACCCCACCACCAGCACCAGCCCGGCGACTACCGCAAGGGGCCGAATAAACGTGCGAAACTTCATTACGCCTGAACCCAGACAACACCCGCCGCCGCCCGGGCCATTGCCCACGCTACTCGACTTCTCCCTAGTGTATGGCCCGGTGAGACCCGTAACTCCTTCGATGCCGGTGGGCTGTTTAGAAATTACACAATGTAAATTCTGGCGGTGACCGTTCTAAGGACAATTCTGGACACGAAAATACCCGAGAATTTTGATTCCTCTCGAGGACGCAGGCCCTGCGCCCCTACAGGGGGGTGTCTTCTTTCTCGGAAATTACCTAATTTATCGATGTGGATTATCTGAAGCCAGTGAACGACCACTTTGGCCATGCAGCGGGCGATCGGTTCATCCCCCTGGCTCAACTGGATCTGCCGCGCCGACGTCGCCATGTATGCCCAAAAGAAGCACCGCCCACCGTTCAACATGGCGGCAGCCAAGGCTGCCCAGCGCTGGGTTTTAGAGGGTTAGGGGCAAGGTGCATGGCCATCAGGTAGACGCCATGCCCGGCACAGAAGCATGCCTGACCCAAATGTTAGAGTCATACAGAAGCACGATTCCTAGACCACTCTCTGCCACTATCCCATGTACGATCTTGTCTCTGCCGCCCTGGGAGCGCAGCAGCTTAATCAAGCTGCTCAGCTATTGAAGCAGTGGCAGCAAAAAAATCCCCAGGACCCATGGCTGAAGCTGGCCATGGGGCGCTACTGGGAGGTCAAAGACGAGCTGGAAAAAGCCCAGGTCACCTATACTTGGCTGCTGCAAAATACGTCTAACCCCAAGCTGCTGGGGCAGGCGCGGGAGGGAGTACAGCGGCTGCGCGACCAGCTTGCCCAGCGGCGCGAGCACGACCTGGAGGAGGCCAAACAACAACCAGGGGCGACGGCGGCAGCGGCCCTGGTGTTGGAACCGGTGATGGGCGATCGCCGAGAGCCAGCGGTTCAGGGCCTGGCCCAGGTCCTTCAGATTGATGCCTACACTGCCAGAACGCGGCTGCCCAGCAAGCACTGGCGGCTGCTGCGGACGGGGCCCGTGGGGGAGCTGCAATACCTTGGTGAACAGCTCCAGGCCAAGGGTACCCCGGCTTTTTGGGCAACCCTCGGGCAGGTCAAGGAGCTATCGGTCTTCCGAGTCGAGGCGATTCAGGCGATCGCCCCTCAGCTCACGGCGGTTTGCCAAAACAGCTCCGGCCAGCGGGGCACCATTCAGCTCGGCTGGAGCGATATTACCCAGTGGATCGTGGGCCAGCTGCCCATCTACGAGTCGGTGGTAGATCTCGATGCGCGGGGCAAGCTCAAGCGCAAAGACGCCACCCAAGACTACGCCGAGATCATCGACTGGCACCTGCACGGGAGGGGGTGCATACTGCGGTTCAGCGATCGCGCCTACAAGTACCGCCAGGCCATTCCTATACCCCCCGCCGAGGCCTTGCCGTCGCCGCTGATCGCCTTCATCGCCTGGAAGGCCATGAAGGACTATTTCCGGTCTCGCATTGATGCTGAGCCCCTGGCCGATTTCAGCGGCTTTGGCGAGAGTGCTCTGGACATCATCGATCTGTTGCCCCCGTTCGAGGCTCAGGTCGATGTCGGGCGATCCCAGCCCAACGCTTGGGATCAGTCCTTTCACCTGTACAGCGCCCTGCGGTTTTTAGCGGCTCGCCCCTGACCAGCCGGAGGCCTTTATACGAGGTCTTTATACAGTAAAACCAGGGCCGCTTTGGGCAACCCTGGTTTGGCATGCAGTGAATCGGTGGTTAGCGATCGGGCCGATCGCCTACTTCCCCTTGACCTGCTTGGCCATGTCCATAAAGGGAGACATGCTGGGGCCGGGGCGGCGGCGACGGGGCATGGTGGTGCCGACGCTAGTGAGGTAGCTAGAGGCAAAGGCCGTAGGTACAGGCTCAGCCGCGATCGCAGCCAGTACGGGGGCAGCGGCAGGAGCTGCCTTCGGGGCAGGTGGGGTAGAGGCTTTAGCCGGTGCGGGGGCCTTAGCATCGACCGTTGGAACGGCCTCGACCTTAGCAGCCGGAGCTGGAGCACTGACCGCTACAGGGGCCTTGCTGCCGCCCTCGGCGTCAGTGGCCTCCATGAAAAATTCAGACTTTTTGCCGAGGCCCACCAGGCTGCCAACGGTTTTGAAGATGCCGCCAATCAGCCCAAAGATAGCCCCAAAAATAGACTTAATTAAACCCATGGGTGTGTCCTTGATAACGCTGCGTTTCTAAATTGATTATCAAGTTCCGTTACGCCCTCTTCACTAGCAGGAGCACAACTAGACAAAAAAGTTAACACTGCCAGAGGCTACCCCTCAGGCATCACCGATTCCTTAGGAGATTTCTAGATAAGAACTTACCCTGTCATTCCCGCGCAGGCGGGAATCCAGAACTAAAGTCTGTCTTCCATCGGGTATCTTTTTTCTCAGACATCTCCTTAGGGCTGGATCTGTACCTCCGAGAAGATAGCGTTGGCCTCGGGCATAAAGCCATCCCCGGCGTCGGGGGGAAACAACGCCATGACGGCAAACCCCCGGCCATTCGCCTCGCCCAGGTAGGCTAACCCCGTTGCCGTCAGTTCAGGGGTTTGAAAGGTCACCATCTGCCGCGCCCAGGAGAAATTGAGGTTATCGGTATAGCTGCCGGTAATGACCCATTCGTTCGCGGTGATCAACCCCTCGGGGCCTGTGACGTAGGGCGCCATGTCGCTGGCCTGGGTGCTCCCCTCGGGAAAGATAAAGATGAGGGCAACCTGGGTCGCCTCATTGCTAAACAACACGCTACAGCCGTCGGTGTCACAGAACTGCTCGGGGGTTAGGGTGGACGGATAGTAGGTGACTAGGGGCACCTCTGGGTGCTGATACAGCTGTAGTAAGAGGTCCTGGGGCTCGCCTTCGACCATCACGGTCACGGTTTTTGTGGCGGGCAAGCTGCCTGGGTCTGGGGCCTGGGCTAGGAAGACCTCGGCTGGGACCATGGATGCCTGGGCCAGCGGCGCAGCGATGCCCCCAATCCAGGAACCCACCAGAGCCAGTCCAAACATTGAGTAAAAGCGGATAGAGCGCATAGGGGTTTGTCGGAGGTCAAGTGACTTGATTCTGCCTGATTACCGGCAATCTTTTGCTCCACCCCCCAGGTTTCTTAATTTCCGACGCAGGGCACCTGGTACCAGGGGGTGGGGCCTAGCACAGCCTTTTCTTCCCAAGGAAGCAAAATGTATAAGCGAACCCTTTACTTCCCTTAAAACACCGTTAGAATAATTAATGAAGACCTTAATTTTTCTTAATCCATATGATTGCTCAGCAACGCATCCTATCCCTGGGCGGCCTTGCGCTTCAGCCCAACCAGTCGACCAATATCGGTTTTCAGATTTCCTGGACAATTCTGAGAGTGGTGGCCGGTATCGTTATGATTCATAACGGTCTCGATAAATTGGCCAACATTGAGAGCTTTGCCCAGGCCTACGTGGCCTACCTGGGCCTGCCCTTCCCCATCACCCTCAGCTATATGGCTGCCTTCACGGAGTTGATCGGTGCTCCCCTGGTGGCCCTGGGTCTGTTGACTCGCCCGGCGGCTATGGGTTTGTGCTTCACCATGGTGGTGGCGATGTATCACCACATCAAGGTGGCGGGTCTGAGCATTCCCTACCTGGAGCTGTCGGCGCTGTACGCCGCTACCTTCCTATTCTTTGTGATCAATGGTGGGGGGCGGTTTTCTGTGGATGCGCTGCTGGCTAACCTGCTCAACGGGATGCGCACGACCCAAACTGACGGCAAGCGGGCTTCCCTGGAAACTGTTTTTCAGCAGACCGATGAGGCCAAATCTGCCCTCTAGGTTGTCTTGGTAGAGCTAACTAGCAAGGCAAAGGCAGACAAGCTTTCCCCAGTTTGCCTCCCCCTGCCCTATCAGCCACCTTCTTTTAACGAACTGGACCGTTGCCCTAGAGTAAAGCCCCCTGGAAGAGACCTTCCGGGGGACTTTGCTGTGGTGGCGGGCTTGGGTTCGCCAGGGGTAAGCCGTGCTGGGCTAGGTGTGGGGTTCGCCAAACAGCACCAGGGAGCAGGTGGCTTCGTCAATCACCTGATGGGTGACATCGCTGACGGCTAAGCCCCCTGCGGTGCGCCGCCGCATCGATCGCAGCACGATCAGGTCGTGGGCCTGGGCGGTTTCGAGAATGACCGCAGCGGGAGTGTCGCTTTCCACGGTGACTAGGCTCCAGGCAATTTGCGGACCGTCGGCCATCACCTTGGCCAAGGCGGTTTCGAGGGCTTTGACCTGGGGGTCGGGGGTGTGGCGATCGCACACGTGCAGCAGTGTCACCGAGGCGTTGTGGGAGTCGGCAAAGATTTGGGCAAAGCGTACGGTGCGCGCCGCCTGGGGTGTGATGGTCTTCATCGGCACCAGAATGCGGCGAATATCGATGGGCTCAGCCAGCAGACGGGCCACCGCCACCGGGCAGTGGCTCGACCAAAATACGTCGTCGACCAGGGTGCCAAACAGCTTGGCCCGAAAGCCCTGGCGGCTCCAGCCCAGCAAAATGAGGCTGGCGTTTTGCTCGCGGGCTGCCCGGGTAATGCCCTCCGCCACGTCGTCGTCAATGCGCAGAACCGAGTAGGCCTGGGCGTTAAACTCTTGGCTCAGGGTTTCGGCCTTTTGCAGGAGTTTGCGACAATGCCCCACGGCGTTGACCAGGTTGGGGTCATCCATATGCACGTGGGCGCGGGCTACGGTGACGGGGATGACGTAGCCGCCCTCGTGACTGGCCAGCAGAGCGGCCATTTCAATTAGGTAGCGTTGGGTCACCGGGTTGTAGATCGGCACCACCACCGTAAACGGGCCGGTAATGGTAGTGTCTGACCGGCTTTCGGGGGAGGCTCCGTAGTCAAACCACAGGGAGGTGGGTTCGGCCCGAGGCAGCTTGGTTGCCACCAGTCGCCCCGCGTACCGAGCCGTCAACAGCGGCCCGATCACCGAGGTGACCAGCATCATCACAATGACGGCGTTAAACTCTAGGCCAGAAATAATCTGCTGCTGTAGGCCCACTAGGGCGGCGGCTAGGGTGGCAGCCACCTGGGGCATCGACAGCGACCACATGGTGAGAATCTGTGTCCAGCTATAGCGGTGGAAGGGCTTGGTAGCCAGGGCCGCCAAAAACTTGCTGAGAATGAGGGTGCCGGTCAGCGCTAGGGTAAAGGCCAGGTTGCTGGTCATCGACTCCATAAACACCTGCAGGTCGAGCAGCAGACCCATGCAGACAAAGAAAAAGGGAATGAACAGCACCCCGCCAACGAACTCTACCTTTTCTTTGACCGGGCCGTTGCCCACCACATCGTTGACCGCCAGACCGGCCAAAAATGCCCCCACAATCTTGTCAACGTTGATCAGCTGCGACCCCACCGCCGCTAAAAACACCGCCGCTAGCACAAATAGGAACTGGTTGCCCTCGCGATCGCCATTACGCCGAAAGTACTCTTTCCCGGCCCAGTCGATGCCCACCAGCACCGTCGCGGCAAAAACCCCCAGCAGTAGCAACTGGACCACCACCGATTGGGCGGAAAATTCGCCGGCCTGGGCTGATACACACATGGCCAGCACCAGCAGTGCCCCAATGTCGGTAAAAATTGTGGCTCCCACGGTGGCCGAGATCGCGGGTTCTTTAGTGATTCCCAGGCGCATCACAATGGGGTAGGCCAGCAGGGTGTGGGAGGCCAGCAGCGATCCGATCAGTACCGCCGCAATCCAGCCGAAGCCAAAGCCGCGGCTGAGCAGGATGCCCGCCACCATGGGCACCGCAAAGGTGGCAAACCCAAACCCCAGGGACCGATTGCGGGTGCGCTTGAAGTCTTTGAGGTCAATTTCAAGCCCGGCCACGAACATCAGGTAGATCTTGCCTATGTCCGAGAGCAGGGTCTCAATCTCGCCCGCCGGGTTGAGTAACCCGAGCACGCTGGGGCCCAGGATTACCCCCGCTGCCAGCAATCCCACCAGCCCCGGCAACCGCAGCCGCTCAAAAATGGGCGGAATAATCAGCGTGACCAGCAGCAGCACCGTAAAAGCCATAATGGGGCTGGTTGGCAAGAAGCTCAACAGTCCGTTCACGACAATGCCTCCAAAATGACCGATCTAAGCGCGTTCCCTCGGGTGTGCTCCCTTGCCGATATGGGCTGGGTCAGAACCTCTGACTGAAGCCCTAGCCCTAATCCGGCCTCTGCTAATGACTATGGTTGGCATGCCACCGAAGATGGGCATAACTCCACAGCTCAACGCAAACATTCCCACAACATACAGGAGATCTCTGGGGGATGACGACTGAGGTCAACCGCAGCGAGGGGGCCGACTCCGGCAGCCTGGGCTGAGCTGAATGCCCAGACAGGCTTAGCCCTCGATCAGAGCTTTGATCAATACCCCGAGGAAACTCACCAGGCCTACACCCAGGAGGGCAACGCCTATCCTCTCCGCCGTCGCTGAGCTGATGTAGGTGTAGCGATCGCTCTGAATGTGCCTCAGAATCTGGCGGTGATCCCTCAGTCCGCCTGCCATTGCCAGAATGCCAAGGCTAATAAACGCCAGCCCTACCCCAGTGGTTAAATGGTGGGGATTGATGTGGGTACCCAAGCGAGTCGCTTCAATCGTCTTGACAATGGTGGGTATGCCAAATCCAAACCCAATTAACGACAGCGAGGTACGGATCCAGGCCATCAGGGTGCGATCGGCGGCGGCCCGGGTGCGCTCCTTTGCCAGTTCATTGTTGAGGTTATAGTGCTGCTGTTCAGGCGGTTCAGGGGATTGCATAGTTACCACTAAATAACTGATGTAATGCTGTCATAGCTTTATATCGCAGTACCTAGCCTCAATGGAAATTATCTCTCGCCCTGGCATCTTATGAACTCATCAGCTAGAGAAATGCTTGAATTTCAGGGCTGACCCCGTCACTATTACTGGTCAGAAATACTGTATAACGACACCAATCTGGCAACGATAATAGCTAAATAAATTGCCCCCGTCATGGCTTCAAAATTAGACAGCGCCATCACCCATTTGCTGAGTGGAGTAATGTCGCCATAGCCCACCGTGGTCAAGGTCATAAAGCTAAAATACATGGCCAAATTCCAGGGTTTGAATTGAAAATCTCTGGTCACCGAAATATTGAATGCCTGGGGATCAATATGCCAGACAGCATAATATAAAAATGAATAAACTATGCCAATGAATAGATAGGCGACGATCGCAGTCGTAATCGTTTTATCTGTCACCTGCTGGCGTTCAGCAAAAGTCCTGGTCAACAGCCACCAACCAAACCCAAAAATACTTACCCTAATCAGAGTGGCACCAATAAAAAATGCAGATCTGAGGGCAAATGACTGGGGAGTTAGATAAAATATGACGTCCCAAATCAGAGACATCAAGATCAAGGCAATTAGGGAGGCAGAGAACTTTTTTGAAAGGTAGAGATGACGACTACGAGTTCCCCTTAAAACGACCAAAAACATGATGACGTATAGGAGCGCTGTCACAATGTACTGAACAGTTTCACGGGTATCAACGATGGATAAAATTATGCAAACAGCAGAAAGAATCAGGAGTAGGTATGGGTTAAGACAAAACCTGATAAATTTACTGGGCACAGAAGGTAGAGATGATTTTGCCATCACGTATCTGCTCCATGCGGTCTAACAAATCGAATCATCCGAACACCTCTATGGAAAATAGATGTTTGGAATAAGTATGAGAGCCAAATTAAACTCAGCTTAGGTTGCCGGGTTTCGACTTCGCTCAACTCTCTGCCCAGCAATGGATCGAGCATTGAGACTTCGGCGTGAGCTCAGTCGAACACGGAGTCGACATGCGTCTTAGAGATAATCAGAATGCCGACCACCTTGGTGTTCTCCAGACTTGCCAGCATGTCTTTATCTTTAAAACAAACAGGTAGGAAGAGTACACCCCTCCTACCTGTTTTGGAAACCATAACCTGCTGAGGACTCTGAGCGAAGAAATAGGTGCCAAGTGGTTAGTCAGCTTGCTAGACTGCGGGTTATTGAGTAGTCTAGCAGCATCAGCGCTAACAGTCTTTATTCAGGCTAGGTTTTTTCAAGATTCATAGGGAATTAGTATTTTAGTCTAAGGCGCTAAATTCAACGTAATCTTCCCCATCAGTCAGCAGAATTGCTCCATCCCATTCAATAAAATACCAGTCGACACCATCGTAATCAATGTAAAAGTAATTGACTGCATCGTCGTATTCGATCGCAAAGACCTCATCGTTGATGAGAACGCCATCTTTCTCATTGAAGCAAGTTGTATCTGCGGTGACGTAAACGACATCAGCATCGGCAGTTGGGTAGGTGTCTACGTCGGTGACACAGGTGTCTTGGGCCAACAAATTAGCCCTCTCAGCACCCTGAGAAGAAGGTTGTGCCGTAGAGCCATAGGCAACGCCAGCACTTAACATCGCAGTACTTACAGCCAGTGCAGTCAGTCGTTTCAGTATCGATGGGACCATTTTTTCTCACTCCACAATGCCGAATAAAACCTTTAGATAATACGCTATTTTTCTTGAAAAATCCAGTAAAGTTGGTAAATAATTCTTGGGGTTTTGACGGAACGTAGAGGAAGATTCCGCAGTCATTTTCCCGGATTCCAGGGCTTTAAAGAGTCAGGCTATAGCTAGGTCGGCTAGGATATTTAATTACCCTCTGGAGCGATGGTTATACGTCATTGTGCTGCCCCAGTTCATGATAATGCTAGGGGCCAATGTCCTAAGTGCAGTGGGCATTTCTACGCCATAAAATGTCTACCCGGCAGCAAATTAGCGTGACATCTTGAGGGTCGTTGAACAGTTTAGGGATAAGTGCTACTAGCCTTTATGTCGGCTAGGTAAGGAAGATGCAATTAACAATAAAACCTGCGTAGGACGGGCAAAGCCCGTGCCCATCCTACATTTAATTGCAATTACCTACTTAGGGTCAAACCAAGTGGGGACAACTCTCTAGGAAATGATGCTAAATTCCACGTAGTCTTCCCCATCTGTTAGCAAAATTACCCCATCCCACTCGATGAAATACCAGTCGACGCCATTGTAATTGATGTAAAAGTAATCGATCGCATTGTCGTATTCGATGGCAAAGACTTCACCATTAACGGTAACCCCATCCGTCTCATCAAAACAGGTTGTATCTGCGGCGACGTAAACGACATCAGCATCGGCAGTTGGATAGGTCGTCACGTCGGTGACGCAGGTGTCTTGGGCCAACAAATTAGTCCTCTCAACTCCCTGAGAGGATTGTTGTGCGGTAGATCCATAGGCAACGCCAGCACTTAACATTGCAGCACTTGCAGCCAACGTGGTCAGTTGCTTTAGTATAGATGGAACCATTTTGCCTCACTCCACAATCGTCGAACAAAAACTCCCCGGATAATACGCTATTTCCCTTAAATACTTCTAGGGGAATTAGTAAATAATCCTTAAGATTTTAACGGGGTTTAGGGGAAGATTGGGTATATCCCATTTTTGTAAGTGTGGACGTCATTCCCACGAAAGTGGGAATCCACTCGAGAATAAGCTAGCCATGGATGATTCCCGTGCAGACGAGAATCATCCATGGCGCTAGAGCGCCACTCCAAAGGATGAAAATAAGGGGCTTCCTGGCGTGGGCTTCGACTCCGCTCAGCCCTCGGCTATTTTCAGAGCAATGACAGCCTGGCTATCCGTCAGAATGATGAATTTACAAAGATGGGATGCACTCGATTCTGCAGTTATTTCTCCGAATTCCATTGGCTTTAAAGAGCCAAGACATATTTCGCAATGGTGTCAAAATCTTGAAGGTTGGCGATCTGATTAGGCAGTGTCCCCAGCGGGTTAAGCATCGCAAATGATTTAGTGGCAAAGTAAAACCGCAAGGGCAAGTGCATAAGCCCAAGTCCACACTTCATTGTCTGGAGGACAAGGTAGATGGTGAAAGCGAGTATGACTCACCCCTGCAGTAGTTTAGGTCAATCGACCGGATTTATTCTGTCTAGTAGAGAACCGCCCGGCGATAGGAGCGCCGCGCCACCCCGGCATAGGAAACAGGGGTTAGCGGCATGCCAATGATGTCAATGAACAACGACACGTTATTGCCTGTAGACGGCATTTCGCCGTCTAAAACCTCCACGGTATAAGATAGATTGCCATCCTCTAGGGCTGGGTCTTTCAACACAACTACAATCTGCGTCAGGGTGTCGCCCTCTAGAATGGAGAGGTCGGCATTGGGCGGGTCAGACAAAAAGCTATCGGTGCCTGTACTCCAGAAGGGAATAAACCGCTCTGTGGTCATATTTCCAGCAATGCGTTCGGGGCGATCGCTAAAGAACAATGTCGTCGGGCTAGCATCAACCAGCGTTAGCTTCTTCGCAGTGGGGTCATAGCTCATGCTGGTTGACGTTTGCACAAACAGAAAATCAGCCATCCCCGTCGTCGCTGGGGTTGAGCCTCCCCCAGCCTGAGCTAAGACTTTCTGGAGGGGAAACAAGGAGGCGGTTAGCGCCGATAGGGCCACAAAAGTGCGTCGATTGGTCATGGTTTTTCTCTCAATGGAAGACTTATTAGTACACAACGGCGCGGGCATAGGAGCGCCGGGCAACGCCAGCAGCGGAAACAGGGGTGGCGGGCATGCCGACGACATCGATAAACAGGGAGGCATTATTCCCGCTGATCGGCATCTCGCCGTCTAAAACTTCAACGGTATAGGTCAGATTGCCGTCCTCCAGGGCAGGATCTTTAAGCACAACCACAATTTGTGTCAGGGTGTCGCCTTCCAGGATGGAGAGGTCGGCATTGGGTGGGTCAGACAAAAAACTATCGGTACCGGTACTCCAGAAGGGTATAAACCGCTCAGTGGTCATATTTCCAGCAATGCGATTGGGGCGATCGCTAAAGAACAGCGTCACCGGGCTGGCATCAACCAGGGTCAGTTTTTTAGTGGCGGGGTCATAGCTCATGCTTTTTGCCGTTTGCACAAACAGATAATCGGCTTCCCCCGTCGTCGTTGGAGTTGAAGACTGCCCAGACTGGGCCAAGACTTTCTGGAGGGGAAACAAGGAAGCGGTTAGCGCTGATAGGGCCACAAAGGTACGTCGGTTAGTCATGGTTTTTCTCCTGAAGAAGGTAGTTGTAGAGCTGAAGATTTTCGAGGACAGAAACTTATTTACATCGTGAATGGGTGGGTAATAGGCTCATTTTGTAGTAAAAATGAGGGAAAATTTTCACCGCTATCTCATGACATGGCTGGTGTTGAAGGCCGTTTCGGCTTATAGATTTCCAGCGTATCTTTGACCGTACTGGCAACGGGTACAGCCAGCACAATACCTAATAATCCGGCAATTTTACCTCCTATTAAAATAGCGATTACAACCCAGACGGGATGCAGGCCGGTTAAGTGCCCCATTAAGCGGGGCGCTACTCCATTTTCGACGATCTGGTCGATTACGGTGGCGATCGCCAAAACGGTCAACCCCAGCCAGATACTCTTGAACGCCAGCAACAGGCTCACCAGGGCGATGCCGATCGTGCCGCCATAGGGGAACAGCGCTAGCGTGCCAATGACCACGCCAAACAAAAAGCCATAGGGAATGCGAAACAGGGTAAAGACTATGGCTAGCAGGCTTCCCAGCATCAGGGCAACGGTACCCTGGCCAATAAAATAGTTGCGAAAGCTACGGGGAAGGGCGGTCTGGAGCTGCGTACCTAGTCTGATCGGTAACCACTCAAAGATGCCGTTCCAAAGGGATGCTCCTCTGAGCAGCAGGTAAAGCACGATGACGATAATTAAAAAGGTCTCAAAGATCCCCCCGATCGCCCCTTCCAGCAGCCTGGGGATGCCAGTCGCGATCGCCTGTAACTGCTGGGAGAGTTGGCTACTCAGGTGGAGGGCCATACCGCTGACATTGACCGGTAGTCCCAGGCTTTGCAGCCAGCGATCGAGGGTCTGGACTTGCTCACTGGCTGACTGTTCGAGGGCAGGAAAGTTAGTGGACAGGGCCTGGGCCTGGTCAACCAAAATGGGTACCAGCGTGAGGCCTAAAAGACCCAAAACCACTAAGACAACCGCCAAAATCATTAAAATAGCTGGCGCTTTTTTAATGCCGTGACGCTCCATCCATCGCAGGGGATGGCCGAGCAAAAACGCAATCACAGCACCCACAATGAGAATCTTTAGGGGTGTTCTGAAATAGTCAATTAAGAGCAGAGCAGCCCAGCCATTTAATACGAATAACGGCAGCCTTAGCCATGACATCAGCCACCGCATCAATTTAAGAGTCAATTTGGAAGAACGCATAGAGTTGAGCCTATTAGTCATGGCTGGTGCCCCCAAAATGGGACGCTAACTGACTGGCTCCAGAGCCGTTCATGTTGAGGAGTCGTCCTGGGTGTTTGAGCTAAGAAATTGTGCTCATCCGTTACTGTCGGGGGTTGACTCCCCCGGTCGGTAAGCGAATGGGGAATGGTCGCCATGTCTACTCGTTAAAAAGAACATGGTTGCAGGTTCAAAGGGATAGGGGCTGAGTAGTGCAGAAAACTCCCGAAACCCTCGTGGGACTCAAAAAAGTTCCTGCATACTCAGCCAAGCCGCGCGCTGACCCTACTCAGAAACGCGGTTGTTTCGCTGGCTCTGCTCTAACTGCTGAATATCAGCCGGGGAGAGCTGGGGTCGATCGATCTTCAAGGTCAGCTTATTGAGCGTGCCATTGAACTGGAACGGTATCTGATAATCCTGATCGTCAACAGGGGTACCCGTATCCGCACCAATATCGAAGTTTTCGTCCCACTGCAGAATAAACGGTATTGTCTTCTCCATGGTTTGGGTTGCCACTGTCGTTCCATCCACCTTGAGGACGCCAGTGCCACCCCGCCCGACCCCGCTGACGCTGTTGTAGGCGAGGGTGCCTGGTCCTAGACCGTCGTATTTGAAGTCAAACTCCAGGGTGTGCTTACCGGGGGAAAGCGGTTCGGTGCCCTCCCAGCGGGGGCGCTCCAGATCAACAAGGTTCCAGAGAAACACCGGCTTGCCCTGGTGGATATAGAACCCATAGCCGCCAAAACGACCGCCCTGGGTGACAATCATGCCGTTCCCTCCGCCCTGGGGAATATCAACATCAGCGGTATAGGTATAGGAGGTGTTGAGCAGGCTAGGGGCATCGCCGTTGGGGGTACCCGTAATCTGCCCTGACCAGGAGAACTCACTGCGACCCGCCGCCAGGCTTGGACGCGGTGCGATCAATCTTGGGACAATCGTGTTATCCAGAGGCAATACCTGATACTGTTCGGCCTCTCGCCAGAACAGATCCTGCAACTCCTTCAGCTTGTCGGGATATTGGTCAGCAACGTTTTGAGCCTGCGTCCAGTCCTCGTTCACATTGTAGAGTTCCCAGGGGTAGTCAAGCGGTGAAGGGGCTGGCTTAATCGTTTGCCAGGGCGGTCGGACTACCTTGGTGCTGGCCATCCAGCCGTCATGGTAGATGGCGCGATCGCCAAACATTTCGAAGTACTGAGTCTTGTGCGTCGATGGGGCGTCGGCGTTGGCCGCGTCGAAGGTGTACATCATACTCACCCCCTCGATGGGCTTCTGGGGGATGCCATCTACCACCTCTGGTGCGGCGATGTTGGTCGCCTCCAGGATGGTCGGCACAATATCAATCATGTGGTGGAACTGGTTGCGAATGCCGCCCACGTCCGTAATGACTCCGGGCCAGGAAATGGCCATGCCCTGGCGCACGCCACCGAAATGGGAGGCTATCTGCTTGGTCCAGGAGAAGGGGGTATCAAAGGCCCAGGTCCAGGGTATTGGCATGTGGGGATAGGTTAGATCCGTGCCCCAGGCATCGTAGAAATTTTTCAACTGCACATCCACCGTGACCTCCACCCCGTTGAACGCAGCGACTTCGTTGGGGGTTCCCAGCATCGTTCCTTCGGCGCTGTTGCCATTGTCGCCGTTGATATAGATGATCAGGGTGTTGTCCAGTTGGCCCATGTCTTCAACGGCTTGAATCACTCGACCAATCTCGTGGTCGGTGTAGGCAACGTAAGCGGCAAAGACCTCAACCTGGCGAATGTACATTTTCTTGTCATCCGCCGAGAGATCGTCCCACTTCTTGAGTAGGTCGTCGGGCCAGGGGGTGAGTTGGGCATCCGCAGGAATGACCCCCAGCTGCTTCTGGTTTTCGAAGATCTGCTGGCGTAACTCGTTCCAGCCCTGATCAAACAGGTGCATATTGTGGATCTTTTCAACCCACTCTGGGGTGGGATGGTGGGGCGCGTGGGTGCCCCCCGGCACATAGTAAACAAAAAACGGTTGGTCGGGATTGATCGCGGTGACCCGCTGCATTTGTTCGATCGCATCATCCGCCTGGGCCGTGGTCAAATTCCACTTGGAATTGCCGACGTAGGGATAGATGGCTGACGTGTTACGGAACAGGTTGGGCTGCCACTGGTTGGCATCGCCACCGACGAAACCATAGAAGTAATCAAAGCCCATGCCCGTGGGCCACTGGTCGAAGGGGCCAGCCTGACTGGCCTGAAAATCGGGCGTGTTGTGGTCTTTACCGAACCAAGAGGTCCAGTAGCCATTATCCTTTAGGATCTTGCCGACGGTGGCCTTATCCCGAGGGATGATCGAGTTATAGCCGGGGAATCCCGTGGACTGCTCCGAGATTACACCGAAGCCCACCGAGTGGTGGTTGCGGCCAGTGATCAGCGCGGCGCGGGTGGGGGAACAGAGCGATGTGGAGTTGAAGTTGGTGTAACGCAGGCCATTTTGGGCAATGCGATCGAGGGCAGGGGTGGGAATGACGCCGCCGAAGGTACTGGTAACCCCAAAGCCCGAGTCGTCAGTCATGATCAGCAGCACATTGGGTGCGCCCTTGGGCGGGACTACGCGGGGCTGCCAGTACGTCTTAGACCGCGAGACATTGCGCTCAATCACGCCCCCAAATTTGCCGTCAGGGGGGGGGAGCTGGGTGCCACTAATGGACTGGGTGGCACTGGGCGAACCGGGGGTGCCATAGACCTGTTGGGCAATTGCCGGCCCAAAGTAGACCCCAGAAGCAAGCACTAAAACGAAAGCTACCGTTCCCGCCAGGAGAGGACTACACCAAGACGGAAGAATGCGAGTTAACCAGAGCTGCAGGTTTCTAAACATTTACGTCTCTACACTTGATCGATGGACTTTAGATAGTTGCTGAAGCATTTTTTGGAGAAAGGTCAAGCCCCTCGTACTAAAATTAAGGGAGCACTACAATTTAGGACCGCGCGATTGTCTTGAGCACTAATCTGATTGCTGATTGGTGTATAGATGCATCCCCCTGAGGGAGGAAATCCTGAATATTTGCCCCCTAGAATAATAGAGGATGGATGGGAATGACGGCTTGTCATTTCGTGCCAAATGGGGAGGAGTTACAAATCTTAGGGAATCCACAAGATATTTCTATGGGCAACACTCTGGACAGTTTTTCGGGGTGGGATTGGAGAAAAGCTATCCCCCCCATAGAGTGCAGGTGTATGCCATTTTTAGGGGCAGGGGCGATTGGGGACCGAGGGCCAAGGCTGTGAAAACGTTCTGGCGCTGTCTTGATGGAATTGTTTTTGACTGGAAACTTTGCGGCTTATCGCACCGTTAATCTGCTGCTGTAAGTAAGTAGGTCTGATTATCTATAAGACGCATTTCGACTCCGTGTTCGACTGAGCTCACGCCGAAGTCTCAATGCTCGATCCATTGCTGGGCAGAGGGTTGAGCGAAGTCGAAACCCGGAAACCTAAGCTGGCTTTAATTTGGCCCTCCTACTTACTCTGCTGATCTGGGCCTGTTGCCAAGGCTGGATTGGCCATCTCTGGCAACATCAGATAGCTACCAATCAAAAAACATACAGCGCCCACAAAGGTAAAGAAGTTTGCCATCCAGGTAAACCCGGCCCAGTCGG